>CASFXA010000125.1 GCA_949298535.1 uncultured Oscillospiraceae bacterium | reverse complement strand
TACCATGTGGAATACTATAAAATAATAAGAGATTGCCTAAACGTATTAAAATCAAATAAAGATATATACAAATAAAACAAGCCGAATATCTGTTTTCAAACAGCATTCGGCTTGTGAAATAGATGAGAAAAACAATATTGGGTTGAACGATCAATAAAGCATTGTCTGTGAATTTCTTTAGAACTCTGTCATGACAGCAAAAGACATCTCCATCTTAAAGAAATATTATAAGCGTGGGTTTGTGATATGCCCCTGTTCAGTTTTTTCATACGGGGCTTTGTTTTCCTGTGGTGAGCGCATCATGCCCGTTCTGTCCAGCAGCTCCTGCAAGCCGTTGACGAAGCGGCACAGATGGAACCCGTCACACTCCCCGTGGTGGACCTGTACGGCCAGGGGCAGCAGGGGCCTGCCGTTTTCCTCCTGGTACTTGCCCATGGTGAAGATGGGCAGCAGGAAGTCATAGTCCTTCTGTAAATTCAGGTTGAAGCCCTGAAAACTGGCCCATGGGAGCATGGATACCGGAAAGGTGTTCTCCGGGGTCCCCAGCTTGCCCTCCAGGCCCGAATTGCTGCCGTATTGAGCCATATTCCACCGATAAGAAGCGCAAAATGTCTCGTAGTCTGGATATCAGTTTTTATAAGCTATAAATTAAGCTATAAATAAAGAATAGTGCCTTCCGAACTCTGTGAGATCCGTAAGGCTCTTCTTCGACAGGCTTCTCTGCGGCCGATTGCTGTCAAGTGCAGCCTGCCCGGTGCCGCAGGCGGTGAGGCATAGACTCGCAAGGAGCGCGCAAACAATCTTGGTCACGGGGCCTCTTCTTGCCCGAAGCGCTCACTTCAGGTTCATCCGGAAGAACCGTTCAATCTTATCAAAGGGAATAATATCTTTCCGGTCGTAAAGATCGGTGTGGACCGCGTCCGGGATGAGGAGCAGCTCCTTGTTTTCCGCAAAGGGGCTGTCCTTCACCATGGCGGCGTAGGCATCCCGGCTGAAATAGCAGGAGTGGGCCTTTTCCCCGTGGAGCATCAGCACAGCGCTACGGATCTCTCCGCTGTATTGCAGGATGGGCATATTGAGAAAGGACAGGGACGAGGTCACGTTCCAACCGTCGCCCGAGTTGAGGGACCGCTCGGTGTAGCCCCGCTCCGTCGTGTAATAGTCGGAGTAGTCCTTCACGAAGAAGGGGGCGTCCTCGGGCAGCGGATCCACCACACCCCCCGCCCGGGCTGGAATCCCTGTTTTGTAATCTGCGGTCCGCTGGTCGCAGAGAAGTTTTTTGGTTTGATACCGGGCTTCGGCGTTGTCCTGCCCGTCAAAGTATCCTTTGGCAGTTACTCGGGTCATGTCGTACATGGTGGAGGAGACAACAGCTTTGATGCGGGTGTCCATAGCGGCGGCGTTCAGGGCCATGCCGCCCCATCCGCAGATCCCCAGGATGCCGATCCTTTCCGGGTCCAGAAAATCCCGGGTGGAAAGAAAGTCCACCGCGGCGCAGAAGTCCTCGGTATTGATGTCCGGAGAAGCGACATTTCTGGCCTGACCGCCGCTCTCCCCGATAAAGGAGGGATCGAAGGCCAGAGCGGCGAATCCGCGGCCAGCCAGCTCCTGGGCATAAAGCCCGGCGCACTGTTCCTTCACCGCGCCAAAGGGCCCCGCCACCGCCACAGCGGCCAGATTGCCGGAGGCGTTCCTCGGCAGGTACAAATCCCCCGCCAGCTGGATACCATAGCGATTGTGAAAAGAGATCTTCTCCCGGGAGACGGTCTCCCGCAGCGGAAAAGAATATCCCTGATGGCTGGAAGTCATCTGCTTCATCCTCCTCAAACATTTTTTCCCAGTTCATAGGCTTGCTCCAACTTGCGGGTCATTTGAGACATCTCTCCCGGCTTGTCCGCGCCCCCTCCCCGCACAACGCCGGCCAGCCTCGCCTGTTCAAAACAGGCCACCCAACCTTCCAACCCCTTGATGGGTCCGTCTGAAGCGGCGTCTGATGCCTCGGCGGAGGCGGTGAGCAGATAGACCTCCCGGAAGGCACAGGGGGCGGAATAGAGGGGATTGGCCCGGTCCAGCAGGGTTTTCATCTGGCCGGACATCTCATAATAGTACACCGGCGTGGCAAAGCAGAGGACATCCGCCCTTCTCATTTTTTCCACGATGGCGTTGGCGTCGTCCCGGATGACGCAGGTTGGCCTTTGGAGACAGGCCATGCAGCCGTTGCAGAAGGCAAGGCGCTTCCCCTGAAGGGAAATGATTTCCACCTGATTTCCCCCGTCCCGGGCGCCCTGGGCGAAGCGCTCAGCCAACAGACCGGAATTGCTGCCGGACCGGAGACTGGTGGAGATGACCAAAACTTTTTTACACATCACGGATCCTCCTTGCTGATGATGGAGATTCAAAAAAGATTCCCTGCCGGGGGCGTTCTCCTGGCGCCTGGGGGAAATTCCGCCGGATATTTCCGGCCCCCTCCCAAAGGCTGTGGAGGAGCCGTTTCGCAGCAGGCTGCGCCCTCCTTCGGATTCTGTGATTTTATTGTAACACCTCTGAATTTTAATAACAAATACCTATAAAGAATAATTTCATATGCTTGAAAACTATAGATAATCCGTGATAAAATAAGACCGACAGGCTGGCCTTTGGGGAAAAGAGGAAGAACCGATTGTCCACAGAGGCGCGGGGGAACCTGTTCCGGCGGGTTCAGAGACGTTTCAGAAGGAAAGTGTGAATGTCACAAAAGCGGGAGGTTTGGATGGGATGGAATTGAGAGTGCTGCAATATTTTCTGGCGGTGGCCCGGGAACAGAACATTTCGGCGGCGGCCCAATCGCTGCATCTGACCCAACCCACCCTGTCCCGGCAGCTGAAGGAGCTGGAGGAGGAGCTGGGCAAGCAGCTGATGGTCCGGGGAAACAGAAAAATTACCCTCACCAGAGACGGCGTTTTGCTGCGCAGGCGGGCGGAAGAAATTTTGGAGCTGGTGGGGCGGACCGAGAAGGAGATGAAGCAGTCTGAAGAGGAAATCACCGGGGATCTCTACATCGGCACCGGTGAGACCGACGGCGTGCGGCAGATCGCCAGGGCGGCCAGGGACCTTCTGGAACATTATCCGGGAATCTCCTTCCACGTTGTCAGCGGCGACGCCGTGGATGTCTGCGAGGGATTGGACAAGGGGCTGCTGGATTTCGGCGTTCTGCTGGGGGATATGGATAAGAGAAAATACAACTATATGGAGCTTCCGATGAAGGATTTGTGGGGAGTTTTGATGCGGTGCAGCAGTCCCCTGGCCCGGAAGGAGGCCCTGTCTCCGGAGGACCTGTGGGACAAGCCGCTGATTCTGTCCCGGCAGGTGGACAATAAAAGCGAACTTTATCGCTGGCTGGGGAAGGATCCTTCACAGCTGTGCACAGTCGCCACCTATAACCTCATCTATAACGCTTCCCTGATGGTGGACGAGGGGATGGGATACGCTTTGACCCTGGACAAGCTCATCAATACCACCGGAGGGAATCTTTGCTTTCGTCCGCTCAAACCGAGACTGGAGCTGGGGATGTATTTGGTCTGGAAAAAATCCCGGATCTTCTCCAAGGTGGCGGAGCTGTTTCTGGAGCAGCTGGAGGAAACCCTGTCCCGGGAGAAGGAGGCGGCCAGGCCGGCCCCGGATTGCTGACCCGGCCGATCAGATTCCGGCGGCGGAGCGGTTGCCTGCCGGGGAAAAAGGATCCCGCAGACAGGGGGAAAATATCCTTTATTGCTTGGTGAGGAGGACAGGATGGAAATAAGATTCGCGCAGCCCCAGGATCTGGGGCCCTGGATGGAATTGGTGGAACAGGTGAAAAATACCTTTCCGGGGCTGGAAACCCGGGAGGCTTTGGAGGAACACAGGAGGGCGGTTCTGCCCTTGATGGAAGAAGGATCCGCCATCTGTGCCGTGGAGGAAGGCCGGGTGGCGGGGGCCCTTTTGTTCGACAAAGCGGCAGGACTGCTGTGCTTTCTGGCGGTATCCCCCTCCCACAGGAGGAGGCATATCGGGGAAAAGATGGTGGAGCTGATGCTTTCACAGATGGATCCCGGCAGGGATGTCGCCGTCTCCACCTACCGGGAGGGAGACCCCAGGGGAACCGCTGCCCGGGCCTTTTACCGGCATCTGGGCTTTGGGGAGGGAAGGCTGACGGAAGAATTTGGCTGTCCTGTGCAGGAGTTTATTCTTCGGCGGTAGGCTGGCGCTGACCGGCAGCAGAGAGCCGGCGGACAAATGAAGACAGAAAAAGTCGGGCAAGGATCTCCCGGCTGCGGTATATTGGATCCGGAAGGAGGGTGTGACCAATGGATTGGGTAACAAGTATCCATCAGGCGATCCGGTATATGGAGGAACATCTCCGGGAGGAGTTGACCATCCAGGAGATCGCGCGGCAGGCGGCCCTGTCCCCCTTTTATTTTCAGAAGGGCTTTTCCATGCTGTGCGGCATGACGGTGGGAGACTACATCCGCCAGCGCCGGCTCTCCGTCGCCGGGCTGGAGGTCCTCACGACGGACCGGAAGATCATCGACATTGCGCTGGAATCCGGCTACGATTCTCCGGACAGCTTCACCAAGGCTTTTGCCCGATTCCATGGTTTCACCCCTGCCGCACTGCGGAAAAGCGGAGGCGCGGTACGCTCCTTTGCTCCGCTTCGGATCAAAGTGACATTGGAAGGCGGTCAGGATATGGATTGCAGGATCATGAAGAAAGAGGCTTTTACGGTGCTGTGCCGGGCAAAGACATTCCGGTATGAGGAGGCTGCCGCACAGATTCCTGAATTCTGGAAAGAGCATTTTGCCTCCGGAGGCGGGAAGACGGTGTGCGGGATGTACGGCGTTAATCTGGACGAGAAGATGAGCGGCAACGAGTTTGAATATCTCATCGCCGACAACTACGACCCTGCCAGGGAAATTCCAGACGGCTTCACCACCCGCACCATCCCAGCCCACACCTGGGCGGTATTCCCCTGCACCGGCCAGATGCCCCGG
>CASFXA010000124.1 GCA_949298535.1 uncultured Oscillospiraceae bacterium | reverse complement strand
CCCCGGGGGCGAGGTGTGGAAGCTGGAGGACTGTGTCTATGACCTGGTGCAGCTGTGCGCCGGAGCGCTGACAGAAAAGCCCCTCTTTTTCGCCGTCAACAGCTACACCACCGGCCTTTCTCCCTCGGTGATGGAGTATATACTGGGCTCTACTGTGGGAAAGAAATATGGCGGCGCCACCTATTCCTCCGAGATCGGCCTGCCGGTGAAGCGCTCCGGCATGGTGCTCCCCTGCGGCTCCACCGCGCTGTGGTATGGCGGGGAGAAGGTTTCCCTCTGAGGGGGAAGGGGACGGCCTGTCCTTTTTCCAGCAATACAGTTTACAGGTGCGGCCTGCCGGTGAGTACCGGTTCCATTCAGATCAAAATCAGGACAAGCGTCTGATTTTAACGTACAACCCGCGCCCATGGGAGCGCGAACCTGGGGGATGGGATACCCTCCGGAAGCATGCCGGATTTTTCCGGCATGACCTTGTTTCCTCAACGTCGCCGGACCGGGGGAAAGCCCCGGCCGACAGATTTTTCATCAGAGAGAAGGTTTGCAGATTGGAAAGCATCATTACCGGTTCCGGGATCTACTTTTCCTATGACGAGGAGGAACCCTTCCGCTATGTGGTGGACGGGGTGGACATCCTGGTGCGCCGGGGGGAATTCCTGGCGGTGCTGGGCCACAACGGTTCCGGCAAATCCACCCTGGCCAAGCATTTTAACGCCGTTTTGCTGCCCCGGATGGGCCGGGTGCTGGTGGACGGCATGGATACCGCCGATGAGGACCACCTGTACGATATCCGCCAGACGGTGGGCATGGTGTTCCAGAACCCCGACAACCAGATCGTCGCCACCGTGGTGGAGGAAGATGTGGCCTTTGCCCTGGAAAACATGGGGGTGGAGCCTTCGGAGATCCGCCGCCGGGTGGACGAAGCGCTGAAATCGGTGGGAATGTACGAATACCGGGAGCACGCTCCCCATCAGCTTTCCGGCGGTCAGAAGCAGCGGATCGCCATCGCCGGTGTTATCGCCATGCGGCCCAAGTGCATCGTGCTGGACGAGCCCACCGCCATGCTGGACCCCAAGGGCCGGCGGGAAGTGATGACCACCCTGCGGCAGCTGAACAAGGAATATGGCATTACCGTCATCCTCATTACCCACTATATGGATGAGGCGGCCCAGTGCGACCGGGTGCTGGTGATGGACAAGGGCAACCTGATTCTGGAGGGACTGCCCAACCAGGTGTTTTCCAAGGTGGAGCTGCTCAAATCCGTGGGCCTGGATGTACCCCAGGTGACGGAGCTGATGTACGAGCTGCGCCAGGCGGGCTATGAGGTGCGTAAAGACGTTATCACAGAGGAAGAATGTGTGGAGGAGCTGATGAAGCTTCTGGCGGAGAAAGGGGTGAGCCGGGCATGAACGCTATTGAGACACAGGAGCTGACCTATACCTATTCCAAGGGCACTCCCTTTGAGAAGACGGCGGTGGACCGGGTTTCCCTGGCCATCGAGAAGGGAACCTATGTGGGGGTCATTGGCCACACCGGTTCCGGCAAATCCACCCTCATTCAGCACTTCAACGGCCTCTTGCAGCCCACCTCCGGCAAGGTGCTGGTGGGCGGCCAGGACATCTGGGCCGACAAAACCAAGCTGCGGCAGTTCCGCTTCCAGGTGGGACTGGTGTTCCAGTATCCGGAGTACCAGCTGTTTGGGGAGACGGTGTACAGCGACATCGCCTTCGGCCCCGGCAACATGGGCCTGAACCCCGATGAAATCAACCGCCGGGTCCATCAGTCCGCCCGTTTTGTGGGACTGACCGAGGAGCAGCTGCAAAAGAGCCCCTTTGAGCTTTCCGGCGGTCAGAAGCGCCGGGTGGCCATCGCCGGCGTGCTGGCCATGGACCCGGAGGTGCTGATTCTGGACGAGCCCACCGCTGGCCTGGACCCCAAGGGCCGGGACCAGATCCTGGGTGAGATCCGGGAGTACCATGAGGAGAAGAAAAACACCATTCTGCTGGTTTCCCACAGCATGGAGGATATTGCCCGGTACGCCAATCGGGCCCTGGTGATGAACCACAGCCATCTCTTTGCCTATGACACGGTGGAGGGGATTTTCAGCCGGGCGGAGGAGCTTTCCGCCATGGGCCTTGCCATCCCCCAGGTGTCCCGGGTGTTCCTGGAGCTCTCCCGCCGGGGAGCCCCCGTTTCCCCCAATGTTTATACCGTGGACCAGGCGGTGCGGGAGCTGCTGGGCAAGCTGGAGAAGGGAGGGAAAGGCAAATGATCAAAGACATCACCATCGGTCAGTACTTCCCGGGCAAATCCCCGGTCCACCGGCTGGACCCCCGGACCAAAATTATCCTTTCCCTGGTTTATATTGTGGTGCTGTTTGTGGCAAATAATATCCCGGGCCTCATTGCGGGGGCGGTGTTTGTGCTGCTGAGCTACCTCATCAGCCGGATTCCCCTGAAAATGATCCTCAAGAGCCTGAAGCCCATTGTTCCCATCGTCATTTTCACGGCAGTGCTGAATATGTTCTTTGTGGACGGCCAGGAGCTGTTCCGCTGGGCCTTTATCCGGGTGACCCGGGAGGGCCTGCTGACGGCGGTGCTGATGAGCGGACGGATCATCTGCCTCATCGCCGGCACCACCCTGCTGACCTATACCACCAGCCCCATCGCCCTCACCGACGGCATCGAGCGTCTGCTCAGCCCCCTGAAGCGGGTGAAGATGCCGGTCCATGAGCTGGCGATGATGATGACCATCGCCCTGCGCTTCATCCCCACCCTCATTGAGGAGACGGACAAGATCATGTCTGCCCAGAAGGCCAGAGGGGCCGACCTGGAGAGCGGCGGGCTGACCCAGCGGGCCAAGGCCCTGATCCCCATTCTGATTCCCCTCTTTGTATCCTCCTTCCGCCGGGCCGACGATCTGGCCCTGGCCATGGAGTGCCGCTGCTATCGGGGCGGCGAGGGGCGGACCCGGATGAAGCAGCTGCGGCTGTCCGGTTTGGACGTGGCGGCGTCGGCGGTGATGGCGGGGATGTTCGCCCTGATTTTGGTCCTCAATGTTTTATTCCCCCCGGTGCTGTGAGGTTTTTCGACCAATGATGAGAAATCTGATGATTACAATAGCCTATAAGGGCACCGCCTACCGGGGTTTCCAGGTCCAGAAAAATCTGCCCACCGTCTGCGCCGCCTTTCAGGACGCGGTGGAGGCGGTTTTCGGCGCCCGGTATGACATCAAGGGCTGCTCCCGCACCGATTCCGGAGTTCACGCCCGGGGGTTTGTCCTCAGCCTCAAATGCCGGGAGACCATCCCCTGCGACAACATCATCCGGGCGCTGAATGTGAATCTGCCCATGGATATTGTGGTGCTGGACTGCCGGGAAGCGCCGGAGGACTTTCACCCCCGGTACGACAGCGTGGGCAAGCGGTACCTTTACCGCATCTGGAACAGCCGGGAGCGCAGCCCCTTTGAGGAAGGATTGGCCCTTCATGTGCCCCGGCCCCTGGACCTTGGGCGGATGAACGACGCCGCCCGCCGCCTGGAGGGGACCTGGGATTATTCCGCCTTCTGTTCCGCCGGGGACAGCGTGGAGGACCATGTGCGGACGGTTTACCGGTGCCGGGCTGTCCGGGAGGGCGATCTCATCACCCTGTCGGTGACAGGGGACGGATTTTTATATAATATGGTGCGGATCATCACCGGCACCCTTCTGGAGGTATGCGCCGGAAGGCGGCAGCCGGAGGAGATGGAGCCGCTGCTCCGGTCCCGGGACCGGACGCTGGCGGGTAAAACCGCCTCTCCCTGGGGGCTGTATCTGGACCGGGTGTTTTACAGCCGGGAAGAGCTGGAGCGGGCCCTGGGAGAGGAAGAACGGAAACATCCATGACAGGAAGAAAGGAGGCGAGGGCCCATGGGCAAAGCTACGGAATTTGACAAGCTGCGGAAACGCCGGCGGATCAAGCGGGCGTTCCGGCGCACCACCATGCTGATGATCTTCGGGGCCATCGCCCTGTCTCTGTTCCTCATCTGGAGCGTGGCTTATCAGCTGGATTTCACCAGCAGGGCCCAGAACTTTTTCTCCTCCCTCAAGCCGGGGAGCGGCTTTCCTGTGGCGGTGGACGACATGAATGTGGAAAAGCTGCTGCCCCTGGGGAAGGATGTGGCGGTCATCACCACCTCCGGCAACTATGTTTACAACTCCAGGGGGGCGCGGCTTGCCACCTTCCTCAACAGCTACAACATTCCCGTCACCCACGCTGCCGGCGGCAAGCTCCTCACCTTTGACGCGGGAGGCAACGGCCTGCGGGTGGACAATAAGTCGGAGGAGCTGTATCAGCTGACCACCCAGGGGAAGATCACCGCCGGGGCCATCTGCGAGACGGGAGCCTTCGCTGTGGCGGACAGCGACCAGGGCAGTCTGGGCCGGGTGACGGTTTATAACGCCCAGTGTGAGGAGATGTACCGGTGGACCACCGGCAAGTGCCATCTGTATCAGCTGGCCCTGGATCAAAACGGCGAGATGTTCTGCGCCGCCGGGGTGCAGGTGGCGGACGGGAATTTGGTCAGCCAGCTGCATTTCCACCATTTTAATAAGGATGAGGAAGCGGGCTATGTGGAGCTGCCCGATGAGCTGGTGCTCTCCCTTTGCTGGAATCTCTCCGGCAGGCTCCAGGTAATCACTGACCGCTCCCTCCGCGTTTACGACAAAAACGGCGTGGAGATGGCCAGGGCGGATGTCCCCGCCGATCTGACCAACTTTGAGAACTCCCCCAACGGCTTCATTTATCTGGCCAGCGGAGATTATCGGGCGGCGGAAGGAGCCTTGGTGACAGCCTATGACGAAATGCTTCGGCAGACCGGTTCTGTCCGCCTGGGGGAGAAGATCTTCTCGTTGCAGCACGACAGCGGTCATTTGCTGCTGCTGACCGAGAATCAGCTGTACCTGGGGGATCAAAGCCTTTCCCAGCTCAAGCCCAGGGAAGGGCAGGAGCTGTTCTATGTGGCGGGGGTGGGAAATCATCTTTACGGCATTGCGGAGGAGGGCCTCATTTACGAGGGGCTGTGACGGAGAACGGGATGTGTGGAAAGAGGGAAAATTCCCCACGCAGCCGTTCTGCTTCCCCTCTCGGGAAGGAAAACGCCCTTTGGGGAGGGCGGGAGTTTCCCCCATTTTTGACCATACTTTACGCCTGAAACCGCAGCCTGGCAGAGGGGATGGGCGTCTCTTCCTGACCGGCGCCGGCGCGGGAAATATTGGCTCCTCCTTCGACCCGGGCGGGAGCATCTTTGGAAAAAGGAGGACCTTTGGAAATGAATGTAGCGATCATATGGGACCTGCTGCTGGGGCTGTGCCTGATTGCAGTGGTGTGGAACTGCTGGCGGCAGGGCTTCGTGGCGGCGCTGCTGAGCCTCATCGGAGTGGTGGCCGGCTATGTGGGAGCGGCCATCCTCAGCGCCCCCATCAGCCGGTGGATCTATGAGGTTTTGCTGCGGGAAAGCCTCATCTCCGGCGTGGCCCAACAGCTTCCTCAGCAGGTGGGGGGCGTTTCCCCGGAATCGACGGAGCAGCTCAGTCAGCTGGCCCAGCTGGGAGACGAGGCCCTGGAGGCGATCCATGAGGCATTGGAGCAGGTGGGTATTACACAGATGCCCCTGGGAGAAGGGGAAAGCCTGGTGGATTCCGCCCAGAAGGTGCTGGATACCCTGGCGGGGGGCGGATCCACTCTGGCGGAAGCGGTGGTGGATACGGTGATGGCCCCGGTGATGCTGTTTCTTATCCAGGCGGTCTGCTTTCTGGTGATTTTCTCCATCATTTCCCTGGTGTTCCGTTTTTTGGTTTCCCTGGGACGGGGGGTCAACCATATCCCGGTGGTGGGACAGCTCAACCAACTGCTGGGGCTGGGGGTTGGCGTGGTCAAAGCCGCCATCCAAGGCTATATCGCCGTGCTGCTGCTGATGCTCATTGTGGGGCTGACCAAGGGCTCCCTGGAGTTTCTCAACTATCAGGTGCTGGAGGACACGGTTCTCATTCAGTGGATTGCCGGCTGGCCCCTGCCCTTTTAGAAAGGCTGCCGGGGAAGAGGCAGTCAGGGCTTTCCCTTTTGGGGAGAGAACGCCAAATTTTCCCTGTTGTTCATGAAAAATTCACAGCCCCCGGTTATAATAGGCACAACGAAGGCCGGCCAAGCAAAGGCCTTTGACGCGGCCAGGGAAACTTTTTCCGGAGGGGAAAAGCTCCTTTCTTTGACAGACATAGGGCCGCCTGTGCGGGCAATCCTAAATTCCGGTACCGGCGGCGGGCCGCCCCGGAATACAACAGGCTTTTCCGGAGGCAAAACCGGAAAGGCGATGGGAGGAACAGATGAACAGTAATATGCTTTGCAGCCGTTGTCACAAGCGCCTGGCTGTGATTTATATGACCCGGATGGAAAATGGCCAGACCATCAACGAGGGCCTTTGTCTCAAATGCGCCCGGGAGCTGGGCCTGAAGCCGGTGGACGACATGATGGAGCGGATGGGTCTGACCGACGAGGACATCGACAATGCCAGCGACCAGATGATGGAGCTGATGGGGGAGGACGGCAACGGCCTCTTTGAGCAGGGGGGCGCCATGCCTTTCCCTTTCCTGCAAAATATTTTTAACGCCGGGGAGCAGAAAAATTCCGACGACAATGCCATCCGCCGCCGGGAAGAGAAACAGAAAAAAGAGGGCTCCCGGGATCAGAAGGAGCCCCAGCGGCCCCGTTACAAGTTTCTGGAGGGCTTCTGCGAAAACCTCAACGACAAGGCCGCCCAGGGACGGATGGACCCGGTCATTGGCCGGGAGGAGGAGATTTACCGGGTCATCCAGATCCTCAACCGCCGCACCAAAAATAATCCCTGCCTCATCGGCGAGCCGGGGGTGGGCAAAACCGCCATTGCCGAGGGAATCGCTCAGCGGATTGTGGCGGGACAGGTTCCCGCCAAGCTGGCGGACAAGGAGATCTTCCTGCTGGATCTCACCGGCCTGGTGGCCGGAACCCAGTTCCGGGGGCAGTTTGAAAGCCGGGTCAAGGGCCTGGTGGAGGATGTGAAGAAGCACGGCAAAGCCATCCTCTTCATCGACGAGGTTCACACCCTGGTGGGGGTGGGGGACAGCGAGGGCTCCATGAACGCCGCCAATATCCTCAAGCCCGCCCTCTCCCGGGGAGAGATTCAGGTCATCGGCGCCACCACCTTCAACGAGTATCGGAAGAACATTGAAAAGGATGCCGCTCTGGAGCGCCGCTTCCAGACGGTGAAGGTGGCGGAGCCCACCATCAGCGACGCCATTCAGATCCTCAAGGGCGTGCGGAAATATTATGAGAGCTACCATCGGGTGGCGGTGAGCGACCAGATGACCGAGCGTGCGGTGGTGCTGGCGGAGCGGTATATCAACGACCGGTTCCTGCCGGACAAGGCCATCGACCTGCTGGACGAGGCCTGCTCCTGTGCCTCCCTGGCGAACAAGGAGCTGGCGGAGTATGACCGGCTGTACAAGGAAAAGGTGGAGCTGGACCAGAAGATCGCCGACACCGAAAAACAGACCGAGGTGGATTATGAGGCCCTGGCGGGGATGAAGGCCCAGGCGGCTCAGATGGAACAGCAGCTGGAGGAGCTGTCCAAAACCGCCCTGAACCATCCTGTCACCGAGGACGATTTCGCCCGGGTGATTGAGCTGTGGACGGGGATTCCCGCCAGCAAAATCAAGGAGACAGAGGTGCGCCGGGTGGCGGACCTGGAGGAGAACCTGTCCAAAAAGATCATCGGCCAGAAGGAGGCCATCGACACCGTTTCCGCGGCGGTCCGCCGCAGCCGGGTGCGGATCAGCCCCAAAAAGCGCCCCGCCTCCTTCATCTTTGTGGGCCCCACCGGCGTGGGAAAAACCGAGCTGGTGAAGGTCCTCAGCCAGCAGCTCTTTGACAATGTGGAACCTCTGATCCGTCTGGATATGTCGGAGTTTATGGAGAAGCACTCCGTCTCCCGGATCATCGGCTCCCCTCCCGGCTATGTGGGCTACGACGAGGCGGGCCAGCTGACCGAGAAGGTCCGCCGCCGCCCCTATTCCATCGTGCTGCTGGATGAGATCGAAAAGGCTCATCCCGACGTGATGAACATCCTGCTGCAAATTCTGGACGAGGGCCACATCACCGACGCCCAGGGACGGGACGTCTCCTTTGAAAACACCATCATCATCATGACCTCCAACGCCGGAAGCCAGCGGAAGGATGGGGCCATGGGCTTCAACAAGCAGCCCTATGACGCCGCCAGGGACAAGGCGCTCACCGCTCTGCGGGAGTTCCTCCGTCCGGAATTCCTGGCCCGTGTGGATGAGATCGTGGTGTTCCGGCCCCTGGATCAGGAGGACTTCAGAAAGATCGCCAGGCTGATGGCAGACGAGCTGAAGCCGGGCTTGCTGGAGCGGGGAGTTCACTTCGATTGCTCCGATGAAGCCCTGGAGCTGATCGCCGCCGAAGCCTACGGCCACCGCAACGGCGCCCGGGACATCCGCAGGGAACTGCGGCGGACGGTGGAGGATCCCATCTGCCTGATGCTGGCAGAGCACCCGGAGGATCATCCCGCCCTGATGAAGGCGGTGGTGAAGGACGGCAAAATCGTCATTGAAACAGCGTGAAGAGGGCGGCACGGAATGTTTGGCCGGGAAAAATACAGCCGTTATGGGGATGTGCCCGGAGGATTATTGCGCCGGCCGGCGTGGAGGATATTCCTGTGCGGAAGGCAAAACTCTGGGACAGCGGCAATCAAGCGTGGCCGAAGCAGAGCGGAAGGGGATGCTTGGGGTGGAAGAGAAAACGGCGGTTTCCTGGTATGGCTGTTATGATTACAATGAGGAATGGTATTTGATCGAGATGCTGCTGGATTGTTCCCCGGGAGAGATCCGTTGGGATGCCATCTATGTTCCCCAGGAAGGGGTCAGCCGCGAGAATTGGCAGTGTCCTTATCTGGAGCAGTATCTGGACCCGGCTGGGACGGGGAAGGTTTGCGAAACTTTTGACTGCCCTCCGCGGCAGGAGAAGCCTTCCAGAGTGGTGTTCTTTCTCTATAAGGTACCGGCGCCCCTCCTCCATACCCAATGGGGCGATTTCCCCCTCCGCTGCGAAGGAGAGGTTCCGGAGCGCCTGAAAAAGGTTGTGGAATTTGAGTGCTGAGGGGTGTTCCCCGGAAAACAATGGAGGGGAAAGCCGCCCCGGCACGGAAACCGGAGGAAGCCAGCCTGCCTTTGAGGCCGGACCGCCTGGGGCAAAAGGAAATCCCACAGCCATCGGACGAAAATAAAAACTCCTGTTCACGATGAAAAGTGAACGGGAGTTTTTTTAGCAGAGAAAGGGAAAACGGGGACTTATTTGAAACAAAAGATCCCAAAGAGGGAATTGACAAATTCTTAAAATGTGGTATATTTATATCATAAAGAGCGAAAAATACCACATTAAAAAAGGAAGTGTTCTGATGAAAAGGCGTTTTTTCAACCCCCTGGTGCTGCTGTCCCTGGTGGCTCTGCTGAGCCTCTTTGC
>CASFXA010000123.1 GCA_949298535.1 uncultured Oscillospiraceae bacterium | reverse complement strand
CCGTAGGCCAGGATGTGCAGTTCATATCGGTCATACCGACAGTCCAGCTCCATCCCGGGCAGGCAATCCAAATCCAGCAGTTCGCAGGCCTGACGCAGGGAAGGATAACCGGCGCAGGTGTTATGATCGGCCAGGGCGATGAGGGAGAATCCCCGCGCTTTGGCGGTGGCGGCGATTTGTTCCGGTGTTTGGGTGCCGTCAGAATAGCAGGAATGGAGATGGAGATCAGCGAACATAGTCTTCCTTTCTGCCGCCGGGCGGCGATGGGCGAAGGTTTGGGGCGATGAGAATGGATTTATTCTATCACAGAAGAAGGAAACTTTCCATCATTTTTCCCCAAAAGGAAAAAAGCGGAGAAACGCTGGAAAGAAGGGATTGGGGAGAAGGGGTTCTAATTTTTCTTTTTGGTGCATAGCCTGTGATGAAATGGAATGCTTGTACCAAAAAGTGTTTGTAGAGCCAGTGAAGAATGTCAGTCAAATCTGTGTAAAATAGATAAAAATAAACTTTGTTGATAAAGTCCTTTTCAAAATAATCACCAATCAATACTTGCAATATAAAAACGTTGATGATAAAATGTATAAAAGAGGAGGGATGTGGAATGGAGCAGAAGTCACAAAAGGACCAGAAAGACCAAAAAGAACTCTTTCCGGCGTATCTGTTTCACCAGGGAACCAACTACAAGGCCTATCAGATGATGGGCGCTCATTGGCTGGATGAGACCACAGTGGAGTTTTGCGTCTGGGCGCCCAACGCGCAGGCGGTGGCAGTCGTGGGCGATTTCAACAACTGGGATGGCCAGGAGGATCTGCTGGAGCGCGTCAATGAACAGGGCTTGTGGCGCGGCACAGTGACAGGGGCAAAGGAATTTGATTCTTATAAATATCTCATCACCGCGGCGGACGGCAGGAAACTTCATAAGGCCGACCCTTATGCGTTCCATACCGAAACCCGTCCCGGGACGGCTTCCAAGCTGTATCGTTTGGGGCAGTATCAGTGGCAGGACGATGCCTGGCGCAGTCAGCGGGACAGCGGAAATCATTTCCGCCAGCCAATGAATATTTATGAGGTCCATCTGGGTTCCTGGAAGACCTATGAGGACGGCAACCATTTCAACTACCGCAAGCTGGCGGAGGAACTGGTGCCTTATGTCAAAGAGATGGGATATACCCATATTGAGATCATGCCGGTGACGGAATATCCCTTTGATGGCTCCTGGGGCTATCAGGTGACGGGATATTTTGCTCCCACCTCCCGTTATGGAAAACCGGAAGATTTTATGGCCTTTGTGGATCTGTGCCATCAGCAGGGCATTGGGGTCATTATGGACTGGGTTCCCGCCCATTTCCCCAAGGATGAAAGCGGGCTGTACGAGTTTGACGGCGGTTTTTGCTATGAGTATGCCGATGCCCGGAAGCGGGAGCATTATGAATGGGGCACCAGAGCCTTCGACTATGGTCGGTGCGAGGTCATCAGCTTCCTGGTTTCCAGCGCCATGTTCTGGGTGGAGGAGTATCATGTGGACGGCATCCGGGTGGACGCTGTGGCTTCGATGCTGTATCTGGACTATGGCCGCAGAGACGGTCAGTGGATGCCCAATGTTCATGGCGGGAATGAAAATCTGGAGGCAGTGGCGCTGCTGCGCAAACTGAACAGCGCCATTCTCACCGAGCATCCCGGCGTGCTGATGATCGCTGAAGAATCCACCGCCTGGCCCATGGTGACCAAGCCGGATTATGTAGGCGGCCTGGGCTTCACCTATAAGTGGAATATGGGCTGGATGAACGATGTGCTGCGCTATATGGCCATGGATCCCTATTTCCGCAGCTACAATCATGACAAGCTCACCTTCAGCATGGTGTACGCCTTTTCGGAGAATTTTATTCTTCCCATCTCCCATGACGAGGTGGTTCATGGCAAGGGCTCTTTGATTAACAAGATGCCGGGCAACTATGAGCAGAAATTTGCCGGCCTCCGGGCGTTTTTGGGCTATATGATGAGCAGCCCCGGCAAAAAGCTCCTCTTTATGGGAAGCGAGTTCGGCCAGTTCATCGAGTGGGATTATCAGAAGCAGCTGGATTGGCTGCTGCTCCAGTATGACAATCACCGTCAGATGAAGGATTTCACCCGGGATGTCAACCATTTTTATCTGGACAATCCGGCCTTCTGGCAGATTGAGGACAGCTGGGACGGCTATCGGTGGCTCAATGCCGACGACAACAATCACAATGTTTTGGCCTATCTGCGGATGGATGAGAAGGGCGAGCAGGTGATGGTGGTGTGTAACTTTGCGCCGGTGCCCTGGGACAACTATATCGTGGGGGTTCCGGACGATTGTTCCAGCATCTACGAGGTCTTCAGTTCCGATGATCCCCGTTACGGCGGCAGCGGCGTCACAAACGGTACCAGAGTTATGAGCCGCAAGGGGTCCTGCGGAGAGTATAAACGGGTGGTTACGCTGAAGCTGGCGCCTTTGTCCACCGTTTACTTCAAGCTGCGCAAGCGCAAGGCGGTCAAGCCGGAAAAGACAGGGGAAAAAGCTGCTGTCAGGAAGGCGAAAGCCGCGCCCGGGAAAAAAGCCAAGTCCTCCGCCGGCGCCAAAACCGGGGGACGGAAGAAGAAGGAGACTGTCTGACCGACCAATGGGACAAAAGCGGACGTTCTCTCCCTCTGGCGGGGAGAAAACGGCTGGATTTGTAAATAAAACTACCTTTGATAATGAGGGGGAACCAGTCATGGCGAAGAAGAAAGAATGGGTCGCGATGCTTCTGGCCGGAGGCCAGGGCAGCAGACTCTATGCGCTGACACAAAAACTGGCGAAACCGGCGGTGCCCTACGGAGGAAAGTATCGCATCATCGATTTCCCGCTATCCAACTGCGTCAATTCCGGCATCGATACCGTGGGCGTGCTGACTCAGTATCAGCCGCTGATCCTCAACGAGTACCTGGGCAACGGCCAGCCCTGGGATCTGGACCACAATGACGGCGGCGTATTCGCCCTGCCGCCCTATCAGAAAAGCTCCGGCTCCGACTGGTACACCGGTACGGCCAACGCCATCTATCAGAACATTCCTTTTATCGAGCGGTATGATCCTGAAAATGTGCTGATCCTTTCCGGCGACCATATTTACAAGATGGACTACAATGCCATGCTCCGCCAGCACAAGGAAAATGACGCGGACTGCACCATTGCCGTCATCGAAGTGCCTATGGAGGAAGCCTCCCGCTTCGGCATCATGAACACCAATCCTGATGGCAGCGTCTATGAGTTTGAGGAGAAGCCCAAAAAGCCCAAGAGCAATCTGGCTTCCATGGGAATCTACATCTTCAAATGGAAGAAGCTGCGGGAGTATCTGGTGGCGGATGAGAAGGATCCCAAATCCAGCAATGACTTCGGCAAAAACATCATCCCCAATATGCTGAACAATGGCGAGCGCCTGTTTACCTATGCCTTCGCCGGCTACTGGAAGGACGTGGGTACCATTGACAGCCTTTGGGAAGCCAATATGGACCTGCTGGACCCCAAAACTCAGCTGAACCTGTACGACCCCAGCTGGAAGATCTATTCCAGAAACCCGGTTATGCCCCCTCATTATGTTTCCGATAAAGCCAAGGTGGAGAATTCCATGGTCACTGAAGGCTGCGTCATTGAAGGCGATGTGGACTTTTCCATCCTCTTTGCCGGCGTGACTGTAGAGGAAGGCGCCACGGTTCGTTATTCCATCGTAATGCCCGGCACTGTCATCAAGAAGGGCGCCGTGGTGGAATACGCCATTGTGGCGGAAAACGCGGTGATCGGCGAGGGCGCCAAAGTGGGAGCCAGTCCGGAGCATTGCGACGACAAGACCGCCTGGGGCGTGGCTGTGGTGGCCGCCGATGTGGAGATCGGCAAAAACGCTGTGGTTCCCCCCAAAGGCATGATCGACAAAGACATTCCCGACGCTGCGGAAGAAGAGGAGGTGGAGAAGGATGGCTGACGCGAAGATGCTTGGTATCGTTTTCTCCAATATGCACGATGACGCCCTTTCTGAACTGACCCTGCACCGCACCATGGGTTCCGTACCCTTTGGCGGCAGATACCGCCTGGTGGACTTTGCCCTGTCCAATATGGTCAATTCCGGCATCAAGGATGTGGGAATTATCACCAAGAGCAACTATCATTCTCTGATGGATCATCTGGGGGCCGGCCGTGAATGGGATCTGGCCCGTAAAATTGGCGGCCTGACCCTGCTGCCTCCCTATTCCCGCACCGGAACGGGCATTTATCATGGACGTCTGAACGCCCTGGCCGGTATCCTGGGCTACATCCAGTCTGCAAAGACCCCTTACATCGCCCTTTGCGACTGCGACCTGGTGTGCAATTTTGATTTCCGGGATATGCTCAAGAGCCATATTGAAAGCGGTGCGGGCATCACAGTGGCCTACACCGTCCGGGAGATCGAGGACGGGGAGAAGGACAACGCGGTGCTGGCTGTGGGCAAGAACAATATGCTCCGGGACATCTACTGGAATCCTGACGTTCAGGGGGACCAGGAGATCTACATGAACATCGCCATTGTCAACAAGGACCTGCTGATTCACAGGGTCACGAACGCCGTGGCTCAGAATAAGACCGATTTCTATCGGGACGTGATTGCTGAGGAGGCGGAGAATGGCCGGGTGGCCTGCTACCGTTTTGACGGCTTCTGTGACCGCATCCATAATATGGAGAGCTTTTTCCAGGCCAATATGGAGCTGCTGAAGGCAGAGGTCCGCAAGGAGCTGTTTGACGTTCAGCGTCCTATCTACACCAAGGTTCGGGATGAGGTTCCTGCGAAATATGGTCTCCAGGCCAAGGTGGCCAATTCTCTGGTGGCCGATGGCTGCATCATCGAGGGACAGGTGGAAAATTCCATCATTTTCCGCGGTGTAAAAGTGGGGAAGGGCACCGTTATCCGCAACAGTATCATCATGCAGGGCACCACCATTGAGGATGGCGCTCAATTGGACTATGTCATTACGGACAAGGATGTTCTGATTAAAGACGGCAGAAGGTTGGCAGGCTACCTCACCTATCCGCTGTATGTACCCAAGGGTCAGCAGATCTGATCCTGGGGGACCGTTCATGGCTCCGGAAGTTTTTCCCCGCCGGGATCTGTGCGCGGCAGGGAGGCTCCGGAGCCGGTTTGAAAACCGATGCACAGCGGTGGAAAAAGGAGCGATGAAATGAAAATTTTGTATGCGGCCAGCGAGGCGCTTCCCTTTATTGCTTCCGGCGGTTTGGCCGATGTAGCAGGTTCCCTGCCTGGAGCGCTGAAAAAAGAAGGCGCGGAGTGCCGTGTGGTGATGCCGCTGTATGGGGACATCAAGGCGGAGCTTCGGGAAAAAATGCGCTATGTCACCCATTTTAATGTCCCTCTGGCCTGGCGGAATCAGTATTGCGGTCTGTTTGAGGCGGAAGCCAACAATGTAAAGTATTATCTGCTGGACAATGAATACTATTTCAAGCGTTCCGGCATCTACGGCTTCTATGACGACGCCGAGCGTTTTGTCTTCTTCTCCAAGGCTATCCTGGAGATGCTCACCAAAATCGACTATGATCCGGACATCATCAACTGCAACGACTGGCAGACTGCCATGGTGCCGGTGTTCCTCAATGTTTACTATCGGAGCATTGAGAAATTCCGGGGCATCCGCACAGTATTTACCATCCACAACATCGCCTATCAGGGTAAATATGGCATGGAGATTGCCACTGATATTGCGGGCCTGCCGGATTATGCGCTGCCGATCGTGGAGTATGACCACAATGTCAACATGATGAAGGGAGCCATCGACCAGAGCGACGTGGTTTCCACCGTCAGCCCTACTTACGCGGAGGAGATTTTGGACAGCTGGTTCGGCTTTGGGCTGGACCGGATCCTTCGGGAAAAGCGGTATAAACTCTGCGGCATCCTCAACGGAATTGACGTCAAGAGCTATGATCCCGCCACCGATCCGGAGATCTACAAGAACTATACCGTGGAGACAGTGGCCGATAAAGGGGTCAATAAAGCGGAGCTGCAAAAGCAGATGGGCCTGAATGTGGATCCCGACAAGCCGCTGGTGGCGATGGTCAGCCGTCTGGTGGGAATGAAGGGTCTGGATCTGGTGCGGTACATCTTCGACGCGATGATCGCGGAAGGAATCCAGTTTGTGGTGCTGGGCACCGGCGATTATATTTATGAGAACTTCTTTGCGGAGATGGCGGGTCGTTATCCCGGCACGGTAGCGGTGCGCAGGGGCTTTGTCCCGGATCTGGCGCGGAAGATCTATGCCGGCGCCGACATCCTGCTGATGCCCTCCAAGAGCGAGCCTTGTGGTCTCGCCCAGATGGTGGCCCTGCGCTATGGTACCATTCCCATCATCCGGGAAACCGGCGGCCTCAAGGATTCCATTCAGGATTTGGGTGGAGAGAACGGCAACGGCTACACCTTCAAGACCTACAATGCCCACGATATGCTGGGCGCTGTGCAGCGTGCAGTCGGTTTGTACCGGAATCATGATCTGTGGCAGAATGCGGTTTGTCATGCAATGGAGTGTGATTTCTCCTGGCAGCAAAGCGCCAAGAAGTACATGGAGATGTATAACAGGGTTCTGGGCATGGGCTGAGAGCTGCTCAGGCAATAAAGCGGAGGGGCTTCAAAAGGGCCCCTCCGTTGAAATTCTGCTGCGATTGCAATGAGTGGAATGACCGGCAAATAAAATCAGGGGAAAAACGCCTTTGTTCTGCAAAAGAAGGCTGAGAACAGGGAAGCGTTGACTTTATTTTTGTCCCCGGGAGAGAATAGGAGCGTGGAACAGATGACAGTGATGGAAGCGATTTGCGCCAGAAGAAGTGTGCGGAAATATCAGGATCGCCCTGTGGAGGAGGAGAAGCTGGCCCGGGTGCTGGAGGCGGGCAGATTGGCCCCTTCCGCCAGAAATCAGCAGCACTGGCGGTTCATTGCCGTGACAGATGAGACGCTGCGGCAGGGGATGCCGGAAGCCTGCTGTGGCCAGGCTTTTGTGGGACAGGCGCCGGTGGTGCTGGTGATGGTGATGACGGAGACCCCGAGAGCCATGTCCTGTGGACAGCTGGCGGAACCTATGGACTGCACCATTGCCCTTTCCTTTATGATGCTGGAAGCGGTGGAACAGGGCTTGGGAAGCTGCTGGATTGGGGCGTTTCATGCGGACAAGATGGCGCAGCTGTTGCAGCTGCCGGAAAATGAGACGGTAGTGGCAGTGGCTCCGCTGGGTTATCCGCAGGAGGAGACTCCACCCAGGCCCAGGAAAGCGCCGGAGGAGGTTTATAGTCGGCGATGAGATGGGCTCCGTGAGAGGGAAAGAACGCTCCCCAAAGGACAGGAAAAGATACTGCTCCCCTAATTGAATTCTTTCAGGGCCGAGGCTGAGATGGCTTCGGCTCTGTTTTTTTACGGTCACCGTGGGGGGAAAGGGGGCGTTTTTATTCTGCCGTTTCCCAACAGTGTTCTTCCGGGTGAATAAAAGGTGAACAGACAGAACGGGGAAACAGGCGCAATACAAGTTTTTGCCCTGGGTAAGCGCCGCCCCCTTCCCGGTTCTGGCAGGCTTCTTTTTTCTGCTGGTCAGGGAGGGTTTTCCAGGATGAAAGATGCTTCCGGCAAAGCTGGCGACACAGACTGATTTCCTCAGGGATAAGGCGGAGAACTGCTGTAAGGGATCCATCCGGTGCGGGAGATTGATTTTGCCCTGTGTTTTCCCCAAAAAATTTTGAGATGAAAGGACATTTTTTCCATCCAGTCTTGACAGAAAGAGAAAATCCCGATATGATAGCAAATAAAATATATTGATTTAATATAGAAAACGATTGATTGATATTAAATCAATATAGAATTGAGATCCGATGTACAGAGAAAATGATCCCGGAAAGAACAAGGAGGAAAGCGAACAAGATGAATGAATATCTGGACCTGTTCCTGACCTTTGCCCGGATCGGGGGCCTCACCTTCGGCGGCGGTTATGCGATGCTGCCTATTTTGCAGCGGGAATTGGTGGAGAAACGAGGCTGGGCGACGGAAGGGGAACTGATGGATTACTATGCTGTGGGTCAGTGCACCCCTGGCATCATTGCGGTCAATACAGCCACCTTTATCGGCTATAAAAACAAGGGGACGCTGGGCGGAACCATCGCCACTTTGGGTGTGGTGTTTCCCTCTCTGATTATTATTACCATCATTGCGGCCTTCATCAGCAATTTTGCGGAATTGGCAGTGGTACAGAATGCTTTTGCGGGAATCCGGGTTTGTGTTTGCGTTTTGATTTTTAACGCAGTGGTGAAACTTTGGAAAAAGGCGGTGGTGGACGCCCCCACGATGGTGATTTTCCTGCTGGTTTTCTTAGGTTCTGTGATCTTTTCCGCCTCTCCCATTTTGTTTGTGATTGTTTCGGCTGTGGCGGGTATTTTTGTGCGCGTGGTGCTGAAAGTGGGAGAAAAAGGAGGGGAGAAGAAATGATTTTTCTTCAGCTGTTTTATGAGTTTTTCAAGGCCGGACTGTTTGCCATTGGCGGCGGCCTGGCTACGCTGCCTTTCCTGTATGATATTTCCAATTCCACCGGTTGGTTCACCCATGGCCAGCTGGCGGATATGGTAGCCATCTCAGAATCCACGCCCGGCCCCATTGGCGTCAATATGGCAACTTATGTGGGTTTTACTACCGCGGGGGTATCTGGCGCTGTGATTGCAACGTTGGGGCTGGTGGCGCCGTCAATCATCATTATCATTATTATTGCACGCTTTTTAAGCGCTTTTAATGAAAACGTCTTGGTCAAAGGCGCCTTCTATGGCTTGCGCCCCGCGTCGGTGGGCCTGATTGCCGCAGCCGGTTTTGGGGTCTTCAAAATTGCCCTGTTTCAGCTGGAGCTGTTTCAGACTACCGGAGGGGTGCTGGATCTTTTTAATTGGAAAGGGATTGTCTTGGCGCTGCTGATTTACGTTGGAATGAAAAAGTTCAATCCTCATCCGGTGGTTGCCATTGCCGCCTCCGCGGTGGTAGGCGTCATATTCCACTTTGGCGGCGTTTGAGAGCGGGAGCTTTCGCTATGAATATCAAACAGTTGGAGTATTTTTTAGCAGTAGCGGAGGCGGGAAACATATCTGCCGCCGCCCAAAAACTGAAGATTTCCCAGCCGCCTCTCAGCACGCAGATCCGATTGCTGGAAAAGGAACTGGGAGTTCGGCTGATGGACCGGGGAGCGCGGCGGATCCGTCTGACTGACGCGGGACAACTTCTGTATCGCCGGGCCCTCTCCATTGTGGATCTGACCGATTCCACCATCCGGGAACTGCAGGAGTTCTCAGATGAACTCCATGGCCTGCTGAGTTTGGGAACCATCTCCTCCTGCGGCGCGGCTCTGCTGCAGGAGCGTCTGCCCTTGTACCATCAGCGTTACCCCCAAGTTTGTTTTGAGCTGCGGGAAGGGAACACCTTTGAGCTGCTGGAAAGACTGCAAAGGGGAGAAATTGAGCTGGCGATGGTGCGCACGCCTTTTCGGGAAGACGGGCTGGAATGTATCTGCCTGAAAGAGGAGCCCATGGTTGTCGCAGCCAAAGCGGAGTACTTTCAGCAGCTTCCGGAAGGACCGGTGACATTGCAGAGCCTGGCGGCGTTGCCGCTGATTTACTACAGAAGATTTGAACATTTGCTGACGGCAGCCTTTCAGAACCAGAACTTGTCGCCCCATGTGATGTGCAAAAACGATGACGCCCGCACCTGTTTGATGTGGGCGCTGGCCGGCTTGGGAGTGGCGCTTACTCCTCAATCTGTTGTCCCGGTGATGGACGACGGTAGCCTGGTTTGCCGTAAGGTGGGCAGTTCCCAGCTGATGACCCAGATTGCGCTGGTGCGGAGGAAGGACAGTTATTGTTCCGCGCCGGCCAAGCGATTTTGGCAGCTGTTTTCCGGGGATCCCGGATGGGATAAGGGCCCTGACGGGACGTTGGATGGGGAGATGGATTCGGGGGAGCCGTTGGAGTTCTGACAGCTTCCGGAGGATTTTCAGGACAGAGGGCCGGGAGAAAGGTGAGCTTTTGCTTTCCCTCCCGAAAAGCGCCGGATGGCTTTTCCTTTGTGGTTTTAACAGGGATGCCGCTCTTTTCCGGCGTGATGAAATTGCCGGGAAAAGCGGCGGTCCGGCGGGGCCGAAAAGCCGATTTTTATCTGCCGGAAGGTTGGAAAAAACAGCGCCCAACATCTTTCAACATCCCTTTTGCCTTTGTTCTCTGAAAAAAGAGAAAAAATAAAAACGACAGTTTCTTTTGATTCCGGAGCCGGACAAACCGTTTTGTACAGCTTAAGCGGAGAGGAAACCGTCGTTTTTTTATGATTCAGTTTCAGGAGCGGGGTCCGGGGAATTTTCAATGGGCAGAGGATTATGCTGAAACGAATACAGATTGCCATTGGGGAAATTTTCTTTTTCCATCTTTTCCCCTCCGCCCCGGAAAAAGGCTGCCGGTAAGCGATGCGCTCTAAAATATAGCAGGGTCCCAAATAGTTTTCCGCCGGAGAAAATCCTTTTACCATTCTCCCCGAACGCCTGTTACCACCCGGTCATGCCCCGCCGGATCGGGATGTACCGTCACCTGGTCGAAACCCGCTTGCCGGACGAGAGCAGCCACGGCGTCCCCCTGATCTTCACCGATCTCCATAGCCAGCAGCCCCCCGGGA
>CASFXA010000122.1 GCA_949298535.1 uncultured Oscillospiraceae bacterium | reverse complement strand
ACCATGGCGCAGGCTTCATCCACCAGGTCGATGGCCTTATCCGGCAGGAACCGGTCACTGATATAGCGGTTGGACAGGGTGGCGGCGGCGATGAGGGCCTGGTCCTGAATCTTGACGCCGTGGTACACCTCGTACCGCTCCTTGAGTCCACGAAGGATGGAAATGGTATCCTCCACCGAGGGCTCCTCCACCATCACCGGCTGGAACCGCCGCTCCAGGGCGGCGTCCTTTTCAATATATTGCCGATATTCGTTGAGGGTGGTGGCGCCGATGCAGTGCAGCTCGCCCCGGGCCAGCATGGGTTTGAGCAGGTTGCCGGCGTCCATGGAGCCTTCGGTTTTGCCCGCTCCCACAATGGTGTGCAGCTCATCAATGAAGAGGATGATCTTGCCTTCGCTGCGGCGCACCTCCTCCAGCACCGCCTTCAGCCGCTCCTCAAACTCGCCCCGGTATTTGGCGCCGGCGATGAGGGCTCCCATGTCCAGGGAAAAGATCTTCCGCTCCTTGAGGTTGGACGGGACATCCCCCCGGACGATCCGCTGAGCCAGTCCTTCGGCGATGGCGGTTTTACCAACGCCGGGTTCGCCGATGAGGACGGGGTTGTTCTTGGTTTTACGGGAAAGGATCCGGATGACGTTGCGGATTTCGCTGTCACGGCCAATGACCGGGTCCAGCTTGTGATTCCGTGCCCGCTCCACCAGATCCTGACCATATTTGGCCAGCACGTCGTAGGTGTCCTCGGGATTTTCGTTGGTCACCCGGGCGCCGCCCCGGACGGTGGAAAGGGCGGTGAGAAAGCGGTTTTGATCGATACCGTACAGCCCCAGCAGCTTTTTGACGCCGCTGTTGGGATTGGCGATGAGAGCCAGGAAGATATGCTCCACCGAAACATAGTCGTCCTTCATCCGGGCAGCCTGATTTTCGGCGTCATTGAGTACCTGATCCACATCCTGGGCCACATAAATTTTGCCGCTCTCCCGGCCAGGACCGGACACCGACGGAATACGGCCAATGGCCTGGTCCAGCTCCTGATTGAAAGCCTGGGGCTCCACCCCCATCTTGGTGAACAGCTGGGGGATCAGACCGTTTTCCTGCCGCAGCAGGGCCGCCAGCAGATGCTCCTGCTGGATCTGCATACTCCCTTTGGAAAGAGCCAGATCCTGGGCCTGTTGGATGGCCTCCAGAGATTTTTGGGTAAATTTCTGAGGATTCATGCTTCATTCCTCCTTCTTCATGTCAGAAACCGCCGGACCTTGCGTCCAGCGGTGAAGCGTCGTGTTCCGCCGGAAGGATCCTTCCGGCAGGGGACTTTTGGTCCACGATGCCATCTTATCACGAAAATTAGCACTCGTCAATATAGAGTGCTAATTATTCAAAAAAGGTTCACAATTGTGTTCCGGCACTTCTCAGTTTCCCCTGAAAAGGGGAGGAAGTTGCAAAAAAGGACCGGAAGCATTATGATGAAGAACAGCAAAAGCCCCCTTCTCCGGGAGAGGGAGGGGTGGAAGCGTCCCAAAAGGCGACGGGAGGAAGAAAGATGCACTATTACAATGTCCGGCAGGGAATTTTTTTGCGCCGTCCCAATCGGTTTATCGCCCACTGTCTGGTGGACCAGGAGGAAGTGATTGCCCATGTGCCCAACACGGGCCGCTGTGGGGAGCTGCTGCTGCCGGGGCGGCGGGTGTGGCTCACCTGGCATCCGGAACCGGGAAGAAAGACCCGGTATACCCTGGTGACGGTGGATAAGGAGGGACTGCTGGTGAACATCGACAGCCAGGCCCCCAACCGCATCGTGGAAGAAAGCCTGAGAAACGGAAAGCTGACGCTGCCTGGACGGGAGATTCTGTCCTTCCGGCGGGAGGTGGCCTTTGGAGAAAGCCGTCTGGATTTTGTCACCGGCGACGCTGACGGCGGGCGGACTCTGATGGAGGTGAAGGGGGTGACCCTGGAAGAGGGAGGCCTCTGCCGTTTTCCCGATGCCCCGACGCTCCGGGGACTGCGTCATGTCCGGGAATTGACCCGGGCGGCCCTGTCCGGAGAACGGTGTGCTGTGGTGTTTGTCATCCAGATGGAGGGAATGAAGGAATTTTGCCCCAATGACGACACACAGCCGGAGTTCGGTTCGGCCCTGGGAGAAGCCAGAAAAGCGGGGGTGCTGCTGCTGGCCCGCCAGTGTCAGGTGACGCCGGAGGAGGTGGCCCTGGCGGGGGAGGTGCCCATCCGGCTGAAATGAAAGAATTTTTTTCGCCGGAGGGAGAAAGATGCAGGAAAATCCTCTTTTTTCGCCACTGTTTGGATGAGCGCAGCAAAAGAGAAGTTTTTTGGCAGTTGGAAACAAAAAGTTCATAAAAAAATGCAGGATTCCAGCCAATAAAACGGGATTTTGTTTCGTTATTATGATTGAACGAACCAAAAGAGCTGATATTCCGCAGCAAAGGAGGCTTTTTCCATGAATAAAATGCGTAAGGGGCTGGCGATGCTGGCCGCGGCAGTGCTGATCTGTCAAACCATGACGGTGACGGCTTTTGCCGCCCGTTTCAACCTCACCCCGGGAGAGGGGGAGCAGGCGGTGGCGCCGGTGGGCATCACCGGTGAGAAGGATCTGTTCAGTTATACAGTTGCCGGTCC
>CASFXA010000121.1 GCA_949298535.1 uncultured Oscillospiraceae bacterium | reverse complement strand
CCTCGGCTTTCAGGTTCAATTCGTCCAAAATGTCTTTTCTCATAAACAGGCCGTACGCGTTGGAGGTCACCTGCGTGAGGCTGGGAACAGAATAGAGGTGGTCGCCCACTTTTCCAAGGACCAAATACTCTTCTCCCAGCGTCTCCACCATGTCCTGTCCATACTGCTCCACCAAATCGTCGATGGGCTGGACCAGGCCGGTATTCACCAGAGTGGGGAGGCCGCCCGTAAACGCATGGAAGTTTACAAGATCCCACGTCTCGCCGGAATTCAGGGCCAGGTTCAATTTCTCCCCGTCCCCAAACATGGTAAGCTCAACCTCCACCCCGATGGCGTCGCGGGTGATCTTGTTGATCTCCTCCGCAATGGCTGCACAGTCGTCTGAGGTTGCCGTGTATTGGAACCCCAGCACCTTCAGCTTCGTGATCTCGCCGTCGGATGCGCTGCTCCCGGCATTTTCTGCCTGGCTGTTGCCGGCCGTGTTGGAAGCGCCTGCGTTGGAGGCGCTTTCGCCGGAAGTGCCGCTCCCACTGCAGGCCGTCATGGTGAGAGCCAGCATGGCGGCGGAAAGCAGGACGGCGCTTGCCCGTTTCAGATCTTTTTTCATATGTGTCCGCTCCTTTCATCCTTGTTGCTTCGGATGTTCATTGGCTATATTTTACAAAAGTTTTCTCCTTCTTCTCTACTATTTTTTCTTCATAGTTTTGTCACAAAATCTCCTAATTGACGGGGAACCCCAGGAAGATTGTCAAAAAACCGGCATAGGATTGTCATTTTTCTGGCTTATTGTCACGAAATCGGATGTGTGGTATACTAAACAAAGGCAAGGGGGTGCGATTTGTGAAGAAGTGGAACAGAAACAGGAAGGAGAACGGCTTATCTATCCGGGTCAACTTGCGGCTGGCCATGTCCCTGCTGGCTGTTTCCCTCATTGTATCAGTTGTTTTGCTCAATTGGTACACCATACAGGAACAAACGGAAACCATACGCACGGCAAACCGCCACACCCTTTCTATTTACTGTGAGCAAATGAATACGGCGATGGAAACGACGTCCACCTTCCTGTCGGATTCTGCCATTATCGACAGTAACTTTAACGGGATTGTGTATGCCAAAACAAAGACGGAAGCCTATGCGTCCGCTGTGCTTCTCGCCGACAAATGCCGCCTGATCTCCAGAAGCGAAGAGCTGATCGGCGCCTTTTTTATTCTTTCAGAGCAATGGGATTTTTCCTACCACGTTTGGGCAGAAGAATCCTCCTCGCCGTATTCCTATCAGGATATTGCGGCAGTCCGAAGCGCCCTGGCGCGCTTTGCGGAAAACGGACAGAATACGTTCCAATGGGTGCCGCTCAGGCTTTCGGATCGCATTGTATTCTTATATGCGCGCCCATACCGGCAGACGGTGCTGGCCGCGATGATCGACCCTACCCGCCAATCATTTACCGGACTGGAGCCCAACAGCTGCATTTTCTACGCCCTGGAGGACGGTACGCCGTGCTCTGATGCAGTACCCTTTGACCGCGTTCCTTTCTCTGAAAATGGGAAAACCGAAGACGGCAGAGCATTTGAGCTTATTTCCCTTCCCCTCTCGGAAATGAAAGGAACGATTGTTTATGCCTTTCCCTTCCTTTCCCTGTGGGAAGTGCTTGATTCCATGCAAATCCTTTTGCTGCTGATAGCGATATGCCTGCTTGCTTCCATCCCGCTCTGCTGGGGCGTTTTACAAAAATGGCTGCTGAAG
>CASFXA010000120.1 GCA_949298535.1 uncultured Oscillospiraceae bacterium | reverse complement strand
CCTCATCGTAATGGAGCCCCGATCCCCCTGAACCTGGGTTCTCACCACCGTCCCTGCCACAGCGGCGGTCTCCTCAGAAGGAAGGGGGGAAACGCTGCTCTCCGCGCCGGAAGGAGCCTGTCTCAGGGAATTTCCCCTTCCAGCCCACCCTGTCAGAAAAATGATCGCCGCCACACTCAGCAAAAGGCTCCTGTAAAACGTCTTCATCCGTAAAACCTCCTTATCCCTTTATGTTCAGTCTGAAACGGCAAAAGAAAGCGCTCCTCAGGGAACAAAGGCTCAAAGACCCGGAGCGGGAGAAAGACAGGCGCTGTTCCGCCTCTCGTCAGGACACTGAAAATCCCATCCGGCCAGCGGAAAGCTCCCGCAGGAGGCTCCTTCCTGGCAAAACCGGCGGTGACGCTCTCCTTCCCCCAAGGCAGCGAAGAAGATACCATGGGAACCCCTCCGGTTTCGGAACTTCCTTTGGTCCCTTGCCCCAGGGGGAAAGTCTCCCTGAAAAAGCCAACGGATCTTTTCTTCCTTTTTCTCCCCGGGGAAATCCATCCGCTCCCTCCTGGAACCGGGCTGGATCCAATATCCCCAGCGCAGGGCTTTTTGTCCTTCGGCCAGAAGCGGACGGCATTTTCCCGGAACAGCCCTGGCGACCCCGCCCTCATCCTCTGTTTTTACAGTGCCATTTCAGAGAACTTTTGCTGCCTGGATGGGGAGAAAATTTTCTGACAAAAAAAGCGCGAACAAATATTCTTTTTTCTCCCTTTTTCTGTTGAAATCCGGCATCTGATCGTCTATAATGAAGACAGCAAAGGGGGCGCTGCCGCCTTTTCGCAAGATACAAACGCAGGAGGACACAAGATGGCGGACGATAAGAAAAAAGCATTGGAAACAGCCCTGAGCCAGATTGAAAAGCAATTTGGCAAGGGGGCGGTGATGAAGCTGGGCCAGAACACCACCATGAACGTGGAGGCCATCCCCACCGGCTCCCTTTCCCTGGACATCGCCCTGGGGATCGGCGGTGTTCCCCGGGGGCGCATCATCGAGATTTACGGGCCTGAAAGCTCCGGTAAAACCACCGTCGCCCTCCATGTGGTGGCGGAGGCCCAGAAGCTGGGGGGCGAGGCGGTGTTCATCGACGTGGAACACGCTCTGGACCCGGTATACGCCAAGGCCCTGGGGGTGGACATCGATTCCCTGCTGGTGTCCCAGCCGGATACCGGCGAACAGGCCCTGGAAATCTGCGAGGCCCTGGTCCGTTCCGGCGCAGTGGATGTCGTGGTGGTGGACTCGGTGGCGGCCATGGTCACCAAAGCGGAGATCGAAGGGGAGATGGGCGAAACCCATGTGGGGCTCCAGGCCCGCCTGATGTCTCAGGCTTTGCGGAAGCTCACCGGAGCCATCGGCAAATCCAACGCCGTGGTCATCTTCATCAACCAGCTCCGGGAAAAAATCGGCGTGGTTTACGGCAATCCCGAAACCACTCCCGGCGGCCGCGCCCTGAAGTTTTATTCCTCGGTGCGCCTGGACGTCCGCCGCACTGAACAGATCAAGGTGGGGGGCGAAGTGATCGGCAACCGCACCCGGGTCAAGGTGGTCAAAAACAAGGTGGCTCCACCCTTCAAAGAGGCGGAATTTGACATTATGTACGGCGAGGGCATCTCCCGGGAGGGAGAAGTGCTGGATCTGGCCATCCGGCTGGATATTGTCAACAAGAGCGGTTCCTGGTTCTCCTACAAGGACAACCGTCTGGGCCAGGGCCGGGACAACATCAAAGCGATGCTCCGGGAGAATCCCGCTCTTTGTGAAGAGATCGCCCGGCAGGTGATGGAAAACGCCGACAAGCTGCGGAAAAATGGAGGCAAGGTCGCCCCTCCCAAAAAACTGGGGGTCGCTCCGGTGGACATCAACGCCGAGGTGGATCCGGAGGAGTAAAAAACGTATTGTCCGGCGTTTCTTTCTTTTCAAAAAACAACATTGGTTTGCTCAAAGGCCCGTGGGAAGTTCTTGCTTCCGGCGGGCCTTTTTTTCAGCAGCTCCCTCCAGAGAGCGGCGGATCAAATGTTTTCAATGTAAACATTTCGTGAAGAAAGGATGAAAAGGTTGACAGAATCTTTTACGTCGTGTAGAATAAGGGGCGTTGACTTCACTACATGATGTAGAATGTATTTTCCGGAGGTTTCACCATGAAAATATCCCAGTCTGAAATGAAAATCATGCGGCTGATCTGGCGCAGCGGGGAGCCCCTGACCGCTTCCCAGCTGATGGAACAGCTGCCTGACGAGGGCTGGAAACCCACCACGCTGCTGACCTTTCTTTCCCGCCTGGAGGAAAAGGGCTTTGTCACCGTATCCAAACAGCGGCGGCAGAACACCTACTCCCCCCGGGTGACTGAGGAACAATATAAAGCCATGGAAACCAGGGAGTTCCTGGAACAGATTCACGGGGGATCCACCGCCAGCTTATTGTCCGCCCTCTGCGCCGCCCAGCCCCTCACCTCGGAGGAGGCCCGGGAACTGCGCCGCTGGTTTGACCAACAGGAGGGAGGGGAACTATGACCGGACTGTTCGCCGCCCTGTTGGCCATGACTCTGGCCGGCACCCTGGCCGCCCTGGCGGTCTTCGCGCTGAAAAAAAGCGTGGGGGATCGCCTCTCCCCCGCTTTCGGCTGTTACATCTGGCTGCCGGTGCTGCTGCTGTTTTTGCTGCCGGCGGCCTTTCCCCTGCCGGAGGGGTTCCGGATGCCTTTGGATACCCTGCTGGTGACAGCGGCCTCCCAGGAGGCCGCCCCCCCTCTGACAGCAGCTGTTCAGGCTGCTCCCGCCCTTTCCGCCGCCGGAGAGGGAGCCGCGTCGGGACAAGTTCTCCTCTTCTCCACGGTGCTGCCTTCCTCGCGGCAGCTGCGTCTGTCCGCGGCTCTGCCGCTGCTGGCGCTGTGGCTGGGGGGCGCTTTGTTCGCCGTCCTGGTGCGGCGGATGGATTACCGCCGGGTACGGCGGTATCTGGCGGAACATTCCGTCCCCTGCGGCAAACGGGCCCAGGGCCTTTTTGACCGGGCCGCGGAAGGAGCCGGTCTCTCCGGCAAGGTGGAAACCCGCCTTTGTCCCGGCGTGGGAACGCCCCTGGTGATCGGTTTTTTCAAGCCGGTGGTCTATCTGCCCCACGAGGACTTTTCCCGGGCTCAGCTGGAGCTGATTTTTGCCCACGAGCTGACCCATCTTCGGTACCGGGATCACTGGTTCAAGGCCTTGGCCCTGGGGGTCAGCTGCTTCCAGTGGTGGAACCCTGTGGCGTATGCCCTGGCCCGGGATCTGGATTATGCCTGTGAAATCTGCTGCGACCAGCGGGTGACCCGTTTCATGGATTCCAAACGGCGCAAAAGCTACGGCCATATGCTGCTGGAGCTGGCCGCCGGCAATTCCTCCCCAACCGCCCTCACCGCAGGCTTCGCCATGGACCGGCGCAGTCTGCAGCGGCGGCTCAAGCTGGTGCTGCACAGCACCTCCCTGGGACGGGGCAAGCAAATTCTGGCTGTCGCCCTGGCGATGGGGGTCACCTCAGTGGGGTTGGTGCTGTCCGCCGCTCTGGCTCCTGCGGCGGTAGCGGCCACCAGCGGCGCTCCCCAAAGCGCCTGGGAGCCTCCGGCGGAATATTTCCAGCAGCTGGAGCAGTCTTCGTATCAGGTGCAGCCGCGCTCCCGGGTGCTGTCAGCAGTGGATGACCGGAGCATCAGCGATGAGGAGCAGCTGGCCCTGGAGGAGGAGGCGCTGGAAGCGCTGGGAATGGAGACAACAGAGGAGCCTACCCAGGAGGAAACCCCCGCTGAAGACCTTCCGGAGAATCTCTCCGGAGAGGAGCAGGAAGAAAATTCTTCGGGGGAGACGCAGGAACAAATTCCTCCGGAGGAGCCTGACCAGGAGCAGCCGGAACAGACGCTGCAGGAGGAGCCGTCCGTTTCCCCGCCGGAAGGGACGGAGGAAAACTCTTCCTCCACTCCAGAGGAGCTTCCTCCGGAAGAGATGACGTCTGAGGAAACGGAGGAGAGTCAGCCCTCCTCTTCTCAGCAGCCTGAACAAGCTGACGCTGCCTCTTTGGACAATTCCCCTCAAACGCAGACCGTTTCCCCCCAGGAGGAACCGGAGGCTGAGGAAGAGCCGGAGGAATCCCTGCTGGACGAAAACTTTTCCGGGGACTTCATCTGGCCGGTGGACGGAGGCTATATCTACTGCGGCTATTGGGGCTACTATGGCCACAACGGCGTAGACATCACCGCCGATGTGGGAACCGACATCTACGCGGCGGCGGACGGCATTGTCACCTACGCTCAGCCAGCATCGGTTTGGCCTTATGGCAAAAATATCATCATCGATCATGGCGGCGGCTATCAAACCCGTTACGCCCATTGCAGCAGCGTCCTGGTGGAGGAGGGACAACAGGTCTCCCAGGGGGAGCTGATCGCCCTGGTGGGACGCACCGGCAACGCCACCGGTCCCCACTGCCATTTTGAGGTGATCTACAAGGGCGTTTACCAAAATCCCAGCAACTACATCGGTTACTGATTTTTCTTCGGAAAGAGCTGCGGAAGGGGTCTCCTGTTGAAACGGAAATTTTGGAGCAGCCAGGCTCCCATCCGCGCGCTTTTCCCCTGTCATTCAGGGTCACGGCAAACAGAATAAGCCCGAAGGGGCGCCCCCATACCTGAGGTATGGGGGCGCCCCTTCGCTTATCTCCGCCGCAACCGGACGAAATCCCCGAACCAGCCCGGCAGGCTTCCGGGACGGGCAGAAAGACATTTTTGGTCCCGGCGGAACCGCCTGCAACAGGGCCCTGCCCCAAAGGACCCTTCTCCCGGGGGCTGAAAGGAAAGGTATTTTTCCCGGAGGCCCGTACCCTGCCCATGAAAGAAACTTCCTTGAAACGGAACAAGAAAATTTTACCGGGATTTGACCGGATCAAGGTGTTTTTCCCGCCGAAAGATGGCTCAAAATAAAGAAAGACCGCCAACAGGCTGACGCCGGGCGGGATTTGAACCATAAGGGAGGAACCAGTTTGAAAATTCCACTGACCGATCTGGGCTCCAACACAGTGCGGATGTCGGTGTATGAAGCGGAAGGGAGCCGTTTTCGCCCCCTCTTTTCTGAAAAACGAATGGCGGGGCTTGCCAGCTATGTGGAGGAAGGGCTGCTGTCTGCGGAGGGCATCAACAGAGCCTGCCAGGTGCTGAAGGAATTTCAGTGGCTGCTGGAACAGCTGCATCTGCCCGCCATGGCGGTTTTCGCCACCGCTTCCCTGCGGAACATCGGCAACACCGCCGAGGCTGTGGCCGTCATCCGCCAGCGCACCGGGCTTGAAGTGGACGTCATCTCCGGGGAGCTGGAGGCCCGGCTGGATTACGACGGAGCCATTTTGGACAGCGGTATCCAGGACGGCGCTCTGTTCGACATCGGCGGCGGCTCCACCGAGATCGTTTCGGTCCGCCAGGGCGCTGTCTGCCTGGCCCAAAGCCTGCCGCTGGGGTCCCTGAATCTGTTTGAACGGTTTGTCTCCGGCCTCTGGCCGGGAAAAAAGGAATTGGAAAAATTGCAGCGGCAAATTTGCAAGCAGCTGGACCGGACCCCGCTTCCCTCTCCCTCCCCATCGGTCTGCGGAATCGGCGGTACCGCCCGGGCGGTGCTGAAAATTGCCAACCGCCGCCTGAACCGGGAAGAGGCGCACCGCTTTCTCACCCTGGAGGAATTGGAGGATACGGTGCAGCTGCTGGCCAGGCGGGAATCCGAAGCCCGGCGTCTGGTGCTTCGGTGCTGCCCGGACCGGGTTCACACCATTCTGCCGGGGGCGCTGATGATGGCGGAACTGTGCCGCAGGCTGTGCGTCCACCAGCTGTATATCAGTAAATATGGCGTTCGGGAGGGATATTTATGCCGAAAGCTGCTTTCCAGCGAGAGCTGAGTTATACCCAAAACCGGGAGCTAAGCTGGCTGCGCTTTAACGCCAGGGTGTTGGAGGAAGCTGCGGATTCCGGGACCCCCTTGCTGGAGCGGCTGAACTTCGTGGCCATTTTCAACCGGAACCTGGAGGAGTTTCTCATGGTCCGGGCAGGCCGTCTGCTGGCCCTGGACAAGGCTTTCCCCTGGAAGCGGGATAACAAAAGCGGCAAAACCCCCGGGCAGCAGCTGGAACTGATCTTCTCAACCGCCAGGGAGCTGTGCCTGCGCCGGGATGCCGTCTACAGCCAGGTGGCCGCTGAGCTGGAGGAAAAGGGGATCGCTCCCCTGCTGTGGGACCGCCTTTCGGGAAAGGAAAAGGAGCAGGCGCTGGACCTGTATAAGAAGCAGATGCTCCCCCGCCTTTCCCCTCAAATCATTTCAGGGACGCGGCCCCTGCCCCATCTGGAAAACAAAGCTCTTTATGCCGCCGCGCTGCTGGAACGCAACGGCCGTCAGGCCATCGGCATTGTGGAAATTCCCTCTGCCGTCCCCGCTCTTCTCCCCCTTTCCCGCCCGGGCCGGTTGCTGCGGACCGAGGAACTGGCGCTGAACCAGCTTCACCGCCTGTTTCCCCGCTGGCGGATGGGGGAGCGCTGCCTGCTGCGGGCCATCCGCAGCGCAGAACCGGCATTGCCCCAGAAGCCCCGGCAGGAAAAATCCCTCGCCCTTCCCCGGCAGGTGGCGCTGCTGCTGCGCCGCCGGCAGACCCTTCCTCCCCTCTGGCTGGAGGCTCAGGGGGACGCTCCCCGTCTCCTCTCCCTGTTGGGGAAAAGGCTTCATCTGAAAGAGGCTCAGCTTTGTCCCGGCCTGTGCCCTCTGAGGCTGGAAGCGGTCACCCCTCCGGGGGAACGAGGACGGCTGCTGCGCTATCCCGCCTTTGCGCCCCAGTGGCCCCTGGAGCTGGACCGCCGGCAGCCTTTGTGGCCCCAAATCCAGAAGCGGGACCTGCTGCTGTTCTATCCCTATCACACCATGGAGCCCTTTTTGGCGCTGCTGTCCCAGGCGGCGGAGGATCCCCAGGTGGTGTCGGTGGAGATGACCGTTTATCGTCTGGCCAAAAATTCCGCCGTCGCCCGCTGCCTGCAGCAGGCCGCCCGCCGTGGAAAACAGGTGACAGTGGCGGTGGAACTGCGGGCCCGCTTTGACGAGCAAAACAATCTCCACTGGGCCCGGGAGCTGGAACGGGCTGGCTGTCAGGTGATCTACGGCTTCCGCCAGTACAAATGCCACGGCAAGCTGTGTCTGATTACCAGGCGGGAGGAAAACGGCTCCCTCCGCTTTGTCACTCAGGTGGGAACCGGCAACTACAACGAAAAAACCGCCAAGCTCTACACCGATTTCAGCCTTCTGACCTCGGACCCGGCGGTGGCCCGGGACGCCCAAACCTTCTTTCAGCAGATGCGCCGGGAACGTTTTTGCGGTACTTATGAGAAGCTGCTGGTAGCCCCCAGAACTCTCAAACCGGCCTTGCTGGAGCTGATGGACCAGGAGATCGCCCGGGGCAGTCAGGGGCACATCGTTTTCAAGGTCAATTCCGTCACCGAACGGGAACTCATTGACAAGCTCGCCCAGGCCTCTCAGGCAGGGGTGCGGGTGGAACTGATTGTCAGGGGAATCTGCTGTCTTCTTCCCGGCGTCCCCGGCAAAACGGACCGGATCGCCGTCACCAGCATTGTGGGGCGGTTTTTGGAGCACTCCAGAGTTTACGCCTTCGGCGACGGGGAGTCCCGGAAAATCTTTCTCTCCTCCGCGGACCTGATGACCCGGAATCAAACCCGCCGGGTGGAAATCGCCCTGCCGGTGGAGGATCCTTCCCTCCGCAGGTGGCTGAGCCGCTATCTGGAGATTTTATCTCTGGATACGGTGAAAGCCCGCCGCCTGCTTGCTGACGGCAGTTACGGACCCGTTCCCCCGGGGAAGGGCCGGCCTGGCTTTTCCTCCCAGGATTATTTTCTCCGGCATCCGCCCCGGCCAGGGACCTGGGAACCGCTTCAGGCGCTCCTCCGGGGCCGACGTCCGGGGAAACGTTCCCCCAGCGGTCCGGCGCTCCCCCCTTCGGAACCATCCTTTTCCCCGCACCCTTCCCCAAGGGAGCCCGCCTTCCGGCAGCCTGCGGCAACCAGTCCGTAAGTTCCCCGGGCGAGTTTTTCTCAAAACGCTCCTTTAAACCTGGAGACGGGATCCTTCCCGGCAGATGAGGCTGTCAAAGGGAAAAATTTCCGGGGAAATTCAGCTTCCCGGGGTCCCCAGACGGTTTTACCTGCAGGGAGAACAGCTTGGCCTGAATCTTTGTTTTTTCCCGCTTCCGTTTCTTCTCCTTCCAGGCGGGCATTGGCACAGACAAAACAGGGCGGCGGCAGATGAACTGCCGCCGCGGGGGAAAAATGAAAGAGAGGCCCCGGAGCCTTTGGCTCCGGGGCCTGAGCGTGTCGAAAAAGTTCGACACGCTTCCAGGGGGTATCCCATACCCCCTGGATACGCCGCTGGTTCCTGGAGAAACCAGCGGCGATACCCCCGGTTTCGCGCCCCTGTGGGCGCGGGTCGGGGGATAAAAATC
>CASFXA010000119.1 GCA_949298535.1 uncultured Oscillospiraceae bacterium | reverse complement strand
AATATGAGATGTGTTATACCACCATCCTTAATATGCTGCGCCTGGGCGGGGTGCCGGTGCGTACCGCGGACCGGGGAAATGGCTGGGAGTACCCCTTGGTCATTGGCGGCGGCCCCTGCGCCTGCAATCCGGAGCCTATTGCCGACTTTTTCGACCTGTTCGTTCTGGGAGAAGGGGAGGAAGTGGTGCTGGAGCTGAACGCCCTCTACCGCTCCTGCCGCCGGGAAGGGGTGGACCGCCGGGAGTTTCTCCGCCGGGCCGCTCAGCTGGGAGGCGTTTATGTCCCCTCCTTTTATCAGGTCTCCTATGAGGAGGATGGCCAGGTGAAGGAAGTGACCCCCTTGGAGGGCGCTCCCGCTGTGGTGAAAAAGCGGATCATCCGGGATCTGGACAAGGTTTATGATCCCGACAGCTTTGTGGTCCCCTTTGTGGATATTGTCCACGACCGGGCTATGACCGAAGTGCTCCGGGGCTGTATCCGGGGCTGCCGGTTCTGTCAGGCAGGTTATATCTACCGGCCTCTCCGGGAGAAAAATCCCGATCTCATCAGTGAGCAGGCTCATACCCTCTGCCGCAGCACCGGTTACAATGAGGTGTCCCTCACCTCCCTGAGCACCAGCGACCACAGCGGTCTGGAACAGCTGATGGAAGGGATGCTTTCCTGGACCGATGGGGAACGGGTGAATATCTCCCTGCCCTCCCTGCGGGTGGACAACTTCTCCCCCAAGCTGCTGGAAATGGTGCAGAAGGTGCGCAAAAGCGGCCTTACCTTCGCCCCGGAGGCGGGAAGCCAGCGGCTGCGGGACGCTATCAACAAAAATGTCACCGAGGACGAGGTGATGAATACCTGCCGCATGGCCTTTGAGGGTGGATATACCGCTGTCAAGCTGTACTTCATGATGGGCCTGCCCACTGAAACGATGGAGGACATCACCGCCATTATCACCCTGGCCCAGAAGGTGGTGGATCTGTATTATTCCCTGCCCACCCGCCAAAAGGGCAAGTCGGTAAATGTCACGGTCAGTGTCGCCTGCTTTGTGCCCAAGCCCTTCACCCCCTTCCAGTTCGAGCCCCAGGACAGCCTGGAGAGCTTCAGGGAAAAACAGCGGCACCTGGTTCATTCTGTCACCAGCCGGAAGATCCGGGTCAACTACCACGACGCCATCACCAGCCGCCTGGAAGCGGTGCTGGCCCGGGGGGACCGCCGCCTCTGCCAGGTGGTGGAGGAGGTCTGGCGCCAGGGCGGCAACCTGGAGGGTTGGGAGACCCACTTCGACGCCGCCCGCTGGCAGCAGGCTATGGACAAGTTCGGCTTGGATATGGACTTCTACGTCTGCCGCCGCCGGGATTATGAGGAAAGGATGCCCTGGGACCATTTGGATTACGGCATTACCAAGGAGTTTCTGGCCCGGGAAAACCGAAAGGCCCATGAGAGCGTGGCCATCCCCAACTGCCGGGAGCGGTGCGCCGGCTGCGGGGCCAACAAACTGGTGGGAGGTGTCTGTTTTTGAAGCTGGTGCGGATCTTTTTTGAGAAGCGGGACCGGGCACGGTACATTTCCCATCTGGACATCACCCGCTGCCTTTCCAGAGCCTTTGCCCGGACAGATATTCCGGTGTGGTACACGGAGGGCTTTAATCCCCGGATCTATATGACCTTTGCCCTGCCCCTGTCCCTGGGGTATGAAAGCGGCTGTGAGTCCTTTGACATCAAGCTCACCGACGATGGATTCCCTTTGAATGAGATTCCCGTCCGTCTCAATCCGGTGCTGCCGGAGGGGATCCGGGCGCTGCGGGCCGGGGAACCGGTCTGCAA
>CASFXA010000118.1 GCA_949298535.1 uncultured Oscillospiraceae bacterium | reverse complement strand
TTTTAGATTTACTGCTGTTTCTGGTGATGCTCACCGACCGCAGCTGCTGGGTATTCCCCGCCGTGACCCTCACCATCAGCACCATCACCTACGGCTGGTTCCTTTTTGGAAACAGCGGGCTGACGGTTCAATTCCTCACCCTGTTGTACTTAGGCGCTTATCTCTGGTTTTCTTACCGGCTGATCAGCGGCAAATCCGGCAAGCCGGTGCTCTGCCGGTTGAATCCGGTTTCCCGCCCCTCCAACGAACCGGACAGCGCCAGCCTTGCAAAATAAAAATCAGGGAGGACGTTGCAGTCCTCCCCTTTTTTGCTGTTATTCTTGCTCGGCAGACTTACCGGTCAAGTCATCGTACATTTTCTCGTACACGCTCAGCATCTGCTGATAGGTGCCTTCCCTGGACTCAAAGACATCCACCAAAGCGTCGATTTTGGCAACCACCACCTGGGTGTCCAGTTCCACGCTGTCGTTTCCGTTGGACTGGTTGGTGTCCCGAATGGTCTGGATCAGTTCGGTGGTTTCCCGGATGTTTTTCAAATCCCCTTGCAGTTTTACGATTTGATCGAAAATCTCCCTTGCAGTCAATGCAGTAGAATTTTGTTCCATTGATTCGTCCTCCAAATCTATCTGAGGCGGACGCAGCAGGCAGATTCGGTTGGCATCTACAAAGCGCGCCCTGCCGCTTTTTACAAGACCTTTTGCCCGTTTGGGATAGGTCGCTTCATATTCATGGCCCAATTCATCTACAACAGCTACGTTTTTTCTCATGGGTGCCTCCCCCTTTGTTGCAATGGTTTTGCGGATGCTGTTTTTTGCAATGGGTGCCTTCCCCGTTCCGCACTTTCAGTATAACAGAACGAGGAAGGAATGTCCAGCAAAACGGAAAAGTCAAAAGAAAATGAAAAAAGACCCGGTAACTACCGAGTCTTTCTTGGCGGAGAAGGAGGGATTCGAACCCTCGATGCGCTATCAACGCATACACGAGTTCCAGTCGTGCGCCATAAACCGGGCTAGGCGACTTCTCCATTTTTTACTGCCGTCGCAGACAGCTTTTATATTATAGCCTGCCACCCTGCATTTGTCAACCCCTTTTTTTATCTTTTTTTCAGGAATTTAAATTGATTTCCTGTTGGGACTTCCTAAAGGGTTGCTTTTTTCGCAGAAGTAGTTGTAATTTCGTGAATATTCTGTTAAAATGAAATTCGTCTGATAGAAAAAACACGGCAGAAGGGAGAAATATCATGGAATTATTTCAAAGCATCCTATCTGACATCGACGATTTTGTGTGGGGCGTCCCGCTGATCGTCCTCATCCTGGCCACCGGGATTTACCTCACCATCCGGGTGGGAGCGCTGCAGATCCGGCATCTGCCCTTGGCGCTGAAATATATGGTGAAAAACGAAGAAGGGGGAGCCGGTGAAGTCAGCAGCTTCGGCGCACTGTGTACCGCTATGTCCGCCACCATTGGCACCGGCAACATTGTGGGTGTGGCCACCGCTTTGGTGGCCGGCGGTCCCGGCGCTTTGTTCTGGATGTGGGTGGCCGCTCTGTTCGGTATGGCCACCAAATACTCTGAAGGCCTGCTGGCCATCAAGTACCGGAAGATCGACGCTGACGGCCATGTGCTGGGCGGACCTTTCTATTATATCTTGGACGGACTGGGAGAAAAGGTGCGCCGCTTCAAACACGCAGGCACCCGGAAGGTGTTTGGCACCATTGTGAAGATCCTGGCTGTGCTGTTTGCCATCTTCGGCGCCTGCGTGGGCCTGCTGGGCATCGGCACTTTTACCCAGGTCAACAGCATTTCCAGCGCCGCTCAGAGCTTCTTTGATCCCAATATGCAGAACACCGTCACCATCTTCGGCATGGAATACTCCTGGAGCGTCATCATCACCGGTTTGCTGGTGACCCTGGCTTCCGCCCTGGTGATCATCGGCGGCTTAAAACGGATTGCAAAGATCAGCACCGTGGTGGTACCCTTTATGGCTATCTTCTATGTCTTGGCCTGCCTGGTGATCCTGTTCTGCAACCTTCAGCGGCTCCCTGATGCATTGGTC
>CASFXA010000117.1 GCA_949298535.1 uncultured Oscillospiraceae bacterium | reverse complement strand
GCCAACAGCTGGGTAAGCAGGCCGTGAAGCAAGCGGGACCGAAGGAACAGTCCCGGCTTTTTCAGTCCCTCCTCAAAACAGGCCATCACCTGGCAGATCACCGACAGCCCTCCGAAAGAAAGGAGAAAGGGAAGCACCAGCGCCGCCTGTTTTTCCTCCAGCTTTCCCGCCATAGCGCAGCCGCCGCAGATCTCCAGGGCGCCGGTCAGCAGCGTCTGGGCCCCCTCCCCGGAAAGAAAACCCCCGGTGATCTCCCTCAGCAGCTTCCCCCAAAAAGCGGTAACGCCCCAGGCAGCAAGCAGGCTGCTGATGCCGGAACAAAGAAGCACAAAAGCGCAGATATTCAGCATCCCTGTCGCGGCCCCTGTCACCGATCCCACCAACGCCAGAGGGATGGGCTGGAAACTGCGGATTTGTTGACCTGTTTCCCGGAAAGACACCCGATTTTTCCTCAAAAGCAGCCGTCCTGTAAGAAATCCCGCCGCCAGCTGGCAAAGAAACAAAAATGCGCCTGTCCAGGGGCTGCCAAAGATCCCGCGGCCCACCACGGACACCAAAAAAGCCGGACCGCTGTTGACACAGAAACACAGCGCGTCGGCGGCGGTATCGGAGGAGATACAGCCCTCCCGCTCCAAAGCCGAAAGGGCCCGGGCGCCGGCGGGATAGCCGCCGATGACGCTCATCAGCAGCGCCGGTCCCACCTCTTTTGGCGCCCCGTAAAGGCGGGCCGCCAGCCAGCCGGCAGGGCGGGAAAGGAACTGTCCGATCCTGGTGGTGGATACAAAGAGAGACAACGCCAAAAATGGAAACAATGAGGGGATCAGGATATTTCCGCAGGCATCCAGTCCCTGGCGGACCCCTTGGGCCACCGGTCCGGCTCCTGTCAATAATCCCGCCCCTGTCAAAGCCACGCCTGCCGCCGCCAGAATCAGCTGCCAATCCACTGGGGATTTCTCTTTCATCTGCCTCCCTCCTTCCCTGTATCCTATGTGCCGTTTCTCCCGCTCATGTCCCCATTCATGCCCAGCGGGGAGGGCGCATAAAAATAGGGTGGGAGGTGAGATACCCATGTCCCCACATAAACAGTCCCCGTCCCCCGCCGCCCGCCTGCACTCCCTGGAGGAACAGGTCACCGGCAGCGCCTCCGCCCTTTTGCCTGCCCTGCGGGTGGAACTGCTGGAGAACCGCCAGGCGGTGGTGGACGGCTGCCGCGGTATCCTGGAATATTCTGACCGCTGCATCCGCCTCAGCGGAGGGAAACTCATTCTCCGTTTTACCGGAAGCGGTCTGGAACTGCGAGCCTTTCGGGAGGGCAGCGCCATCGTTTCCGGGCGGATTGCATCGGTGGAAATGCTGTAGCGCCAGGTCCGGCAACCAAAAAACGCAAGGAGGAATCACTGTGCTTCTGCCGCTGCTGCGTCTGCTGCGGGGGTCAGTCCTGTTTGAGGTGCAGGGCGGATACCCGGAACGTTTTATCAACCTCTGTGGAAAATGCGGAGTTCCCCTTTGGAACGGCAGGCGGCTGGAAGGCGCCTTTCAGGCCAGAACCACCGCCGCAGGCGCCAAACGGCTGCCGGAACTGGCCCGGAAATCCGGCCTGCTGCTCGCCATTCACCGACGTCAGGGGCTGCCCTATTGGCTGGAACGCAGCCGGCGCCGGGCGGGATTGCTGGCCGGAGCCGCCATCGCGGGGGCTGTGCTGACGCTCAGCAGCACCATGATCTGGAACATCCAGGTCACCGGCAACCACCGTCTTTCCACAGAGGAGATTCTCTCGGCTCTTCAGGAGCTGGGGGTACACCGGGGAACCTTTCGGGAAAGGGTGGATGTCCGGAATGTGGAGCGGCAGATGATGCTCCGCCTGGAGGATCTTTCCTGGGTGGCGGTAAACCTCAAGGGCTCCACCGCCTCCATCCGGGTGCGGGAGCGGGTGCTGCCCCCGGAGATCCTGGATGTGACCACCCCTTCCAACATCGTTTCCTCCTCCGCCGGTTACATCACCGCTATGGACGTCTATGAGGGGCAGGCGGTGGTGGATGTAGGAGACGCCGTCGCCGAGGGAGAGCTGCTGGTAAGCGGCATCATGGAGGACGGCAACGGCAAAAACCGCACCGTCCGCTCCCGGGCGAAAATCACCGCCCGGGTGGAGGATACCCTGGCGGTGACTATCCCCTTGACCCAAACGGACTTTCTCTGCCAAAAAGTAGAAACCCGCCGCAGCCTGGTGCTGTGGGGCCACAGCTTTTCCCTGGACGGCGCCGCGCCCTCTGAGGGCCGGTGGAAACGGGAAGCTGTCATCGAACCGGTTCCTTTGTTGGGGAATTTGTTCCCCGTATACATTCTCCGGGAAAACTACCTGATTCTGGAGGAGCGGCAAACCACCTATTCCCCGCTGGAGGCGATGGAGCTTGCTCTGGAGGAATTGACCCGCCAGGAAGAAAAAAAATTGGCCTCCCAGGAGATCATTCGTCGGGAAGTGACTGGTCAGGAGCTGGAGGACCGGTTTCTTCTCTTTGCCGACTATCTGGTGGAACGGGAGATCGGGGAAGAGAAAGAAATACTTCTCAAAAATGTGGAATAGATTTTAGGAAAAATCGCTAGTTTTTTTTCAAGGAATGTGCTATACTGATTGTGGTTTCGTCCGCCCTGAAGGAAAGGATGCCCAACCGGCTCCCCGCTCCTTCAGCCGCCGCTTTCCGGGGCTGATTTTCCCGGATTTCCGATGAAAACCAAATCAATCCAGAAAACGAGGTTTTTCTTCCTTGATCGAACAAATCATCAATATTGAACGCATGGAACACGCCCTCACTCTTTTTGGCAACTGCGACGAGAACATCCGCCTAGTGGAACAGCAGTACGGCGTAACCATCCTGTTCCGGGGCACCGACATCAAGCTCAGCGGAGAGGCGGAAAACGTCCTGCTGGCGGAAAAGTGCATCCAGAGCCTCCTGTCCATCGTGGAGCAGGGAGAGCCCCTGAACGATCAAAACATCCGCTATGTCATGTCCCTGGTGGAGGATGGACGGGAGGAGGAGGCTGCCGCCCTCAATAAGGACGTCATCTGCATCACCTCCAAGGGCCGTCCCCTGAAGGCCAAAACCCTGGGACAGCAGAACTATATTGACAATATCCGCAAAAATACCATTGTTTTGGGGATTGGCCCCGCCGGTACCGGCAAAACCTACCTGGCGGTGGCCATGGCGGTGAAGGCCTTCCGGGCCCATGAGGTCAACCGGATCATCCTCACCCGCCCGGCGGTGGAGGCAGGGGAAAAGCTGGGATTTCTTCCCGGAGATCTGCAAAACAAGGTGGACCCCTACCTCCGCCCTCTCTACGACGCCCTGTTTGATATGCTGGGCACCGAGAATTTTCAGAAGTATCTGGAACGGGGAAACATCGAGGTTGCCCCCCTGGCCTATATGCGGGGCCGGACCCTGGACGACAGCTTCATCATTCTGGACGAAGCCCAGAACACCACTCAGGAACAGATGAAAATGTTCCTCACCCGTCTGGGCTTTAACTCCAAAATCGTCATCACCGGCGACGTCACCCAGATCGACCTGCCGGCGGACAAGCGTTCCGGCCTGGTGGAGGCCGCCAAGGTGCTGCGGGGCATCGACGACATCGCCATCACCCAGTTCAGTGAAAAGGATGTGGTGCGCCACAAATTGGTGCAGGACATCGTTCGGGCATATGAAAAATATTACAGCGACACCGCGAGGAGGACGAAGAAATAATGGACAAGCTGAAGGTACAAATTTCCAACCGGCAAAAAGACGTGAAAATTCCCTCCGGAATCCGTTTGCTGATCCGCCGCTGCTGCACCGCCGTACTGGACGCGGAGAATTTTGAGGGCAGCGCCGAGGTGAGCGTCAGTTTCATCAACAACGAGGAGATCAAAAAACTCAATGCTCAGTACCGGAATAAGGACATCGAAACCGACGTCCTTTCCTTCCCCCTGGGAGAAAACGGCAATTATGATGTAAACCATGAAACCGGCGCCAAAATGCTGGGAGACATCGTTATTTCGGTGGAAAAGGCCGTCAGCCAGGCGGAGCTTTACGGACATACCCTCCAGCGGGAAATCGGTTTTCTCACCGTCCACTCCATGCTTCATCTCCTGGGCTATGACCACGAAAACGGCGGCCTGGAGGCTACCCTGATGCGGGAAAAGGAGGAGGAAATTCTCTCCCGTCTGGGGCTGACCCGGGATGTGACCTATGTGGTAAAAAAGGAACAATAAGGATGAGCTTTTCTCATCTGCAAAGCCTGCTGAACAGCTTCCGGTGTGCCGTCAGGGGGCTTTTGCTTTGTCTGAAAACCCAGCGGAATTTCCGTTTGGAGCTGATCATCGCCCTGTGGGTGACAGCCGGAGCCCTGGCCCTGGAGCTGTCCCGGGTAGAAACTGCCATTTTGCTGCTGTGCTGCGCTCTGGTGCTTTCGGCGGAGCTGCTGAACACGGCGGTGGAGCTGGCGGTGGATTTGTGTTGCCAAAAGCCCCATCCCCTGGCCGGAGCCGCAAAGGACGCCGCTGCCGGAGGCGTGCTGCTGGCGGCTTTCATCGCCGCTGTCATTGGGGTGCTGATGTTTGGCTGTCAGGGCCGTCCAAAAGCTCTCGCCGCCCTGATTTTCTCCTCCCCGGCACGGATCCTGCCGCTGGCGGGGGCCGCCGTCCTGTCTGCGCTGTTCGTCTTTCTCCCCTGCTCCAAACAGGTGAGGAAACACCCATAAACACAACATGAAAAGGAGAAGCGCTTTGACCAATCACTCCATCCATCACATGAATCCGGCGGAAGAAGAAAAATCCGCCTTTATCGCCCTGGTGGGCAAGCCCAATGTGGGCAAAAGCTCCCTGCTCAACCGCCTGATCGGCGAGAAGGTGGCCATCGTCACCAACAAGCCTCAAACTACCCGCACCCGGATCACCGGCGTGCTGACCAAGGGTGAAACCCAACTGGTGTTTCTGGACACCCCCGGCATCCACAAGCCCAAAACCGCTCTGAGCCAGCATATGCTCAAGGAGATCACCGATTCGGTGGCGGATGTGGACCTGGCAGTGCTGGTGGTGGAACCCACCGGCGCCCTCACCAAGGCGGAAATGGAGCTGGTGGAGGATTTCCGCCGTCAGCGTTTGCCTGCGGTGGCGGTTCTCAACAAAATTGATCTGCTCCAAAACAAGGAGGAGATGATCCCCAAAATGCAGCTTTTGAGCGAGGCCTATCCCTTTGAGGCCATCGTCCCCATCAGCGCCCTCAACGGCGACGGGGTGGAGGAGCTGATGAAGCTGTTTTTGGACGCCGCTCAGCCCGGTCCCCACTTTTTCCCCGACGACACCCTCACCGATCAGCCGGAGCGGGTCATCTGCGCCGAAATCATCCGGGAAAAGGTGCTGCTGAATATGCAGGAGGAGGTGCCTCACGGCATCGCCGTCACCATCGAGGAGATGAAGGAGCGGGAACATCAAAACCTGGTGGACATCCAGGCGGTCATCTACTGTGAACGTCAGAGCCACAAGGGGATGGTCATCGGCAAGGGCGGCCAGATGCTCAAAACCATCGCCTCCCAGGCCCGTCAGGATATGGAGGCCTTTCTGGGAATCAAAGTCAATCTCCAGTGCTGGGTGAAGGTCAAAGAGGATTGGCGCAATCAGGAGCGCTTTATCCGCAATTTCGGCTTCAATTAGCCCTGGGACAGCGCCGGGAAAAGGGACCATTTGCAGGCTCCGGGAAAACTTCCCCTGAGAGAACTTTGATCCAAACTCCTGGCCCGCAGCAGCTTCATTTCGTCTGTTTCCCGCCCTGCCTCCTGCATCTGCAGGAGAGGAAAAAGGCGCAGCTGCCGCCGGCTCTGTCAGCCTGCTGCCACAGGGAAAATCTGTGGTCCTCCTGGGGGGATGACAGGAATCATCCCTGCGGAAAAAGCGGCGCTTTTATCATATTGGTCCGTTCCCATCTGATAAAAAGCGGGCACTGGAACAGCGATTTTTCAGCCCACCGCGGCCGGAGGCCTGTTGGACATGACTTTGACCCCTTCAGCAGCAAAATCCTATTCCAACTTTGGTCCACCTGCCGGAGATCAGCGGCGGATTTTTGGCGCATTTTTCCCCGCCGCCTTTTGTCAAGAGCTAAAGTTTTGCCAGTTTCCCCGCTCATTTCCATTCATATCCACCGCTCCTGCGCACACATTAAATCACACAAACCTGTGTGAAGGGAGCGCTTGAGATGGAGGAGAAAGAACAGGCCTGGGAACGGTTTTGGCACAGTGGCCGGGTGGAGGATTACCTCCTCTATCGGGGCAGCAAAGGGGAAAACAGCACCGGGACAGCACCGGGAGAGGAGGAGAATCATGCAGCTGAGCACCGACGCTGTGGTCATTCGGGAGAAAAAGCTGGCGGAGCATGATCGGCTGCTGACCCTGCTGACCCGGGACAAAGGGGTTCTCACCGCTTATGCCCGGGGAGCAGGCAGGCTTCGGGGCAGTCTTCTTGCCTCCACAGAATTTTTGTGTTATTCTCATTTTCAGCTGTTCCAAAACCGGGACCGCACTTCGGTGGACCGGGCGGAAAGCGAAATGGTATTCTTCCGTGTGCGCCAGGATCTGGGAAAGCTCTCCCTGGCTACATATTTCTGTCAGCTCTGCTGCGAACTGGTGCCGGAGCTGGACTGCGATGAGGGCTACCTGCGGCTGCTGCTCAACTCTCTGTTTCAACTGGAGCGGGACAAAATGCCCCCACAGCTTCTCAAGCCTCTGTTCGAGCTGCGCTGCCTGTCCATGTCCGGCTATATGCCGGATCTGGTGGCCTGCTGCCATTGCGGCGGCACAGCAGAGAACGGCGTCCTGTTTTCCCCTCAGCTGGGAGTCATCTGCTGCCCCCATTGCCGCACCCCGGACATTCCCGATCCCATTCCCCTGAGCCCCGGGGTGTTTCAGGCGATGCGCCACATCATTTACAGCGATTTTGACCGGTTGTTCCGCTTCCGGCTGTCCGACCAGGGAACGGCGGAGCTGGGCCGGGTGTGCGAAAGCTACCTGTTGGCCCAGGTGGAGCGGATGCTTCCGGCTCTTCATTTTTATCAAACGGTCTGTCCCCCATCCTCTTTCCGGGAGCAGGCCCCCATGAACCCTGAAAAGGAGGCGCCTCATGGCACTGGATAAACATATGCGCGCCCTGGAACTGGATAAAGTGCTGGAACTGCTGGCGGCCAAAACCACCAGCGAAACCTCCGCCGCCAGAGCCCGGGAGCTGACCCCTTTGACCGACTGGCGGGATGTAAACGAAGCCATCGCCCAGACCGCCGACATCAACAGCCTTTCCGTCCGCTACGGCACCCCCGGCCTGGGAGGCATCCATGACTGCCGGGATGCCCTCTGGCGGGCTCAGCGGGGCGGACGGCTGTCCATCCCTGAGCTGATTCAGGTGGGGCGGGTGCTGAAGGTCATCCGCAATGTCAAAGATTGGCGGGGACAGCATGAAGGTTCCACCCATGTGGACGACCTGTTCTACGCCCTCACCCCCTGCCGCAGCCTGGAGCAGGAGCTGGACCGGGCCATTCTGTCAGAGGATGAGCTGGCGGACGAGGCCTCCCGCGAGCTGGGGGACATCCGGCGCAAAATCCGCCGCACCCAGCTGAAGATCCGGGAGCAGCTGGACAATATCATCCGTTCCCCCCAATACGCCAAGATCCTTCAGGAAAACATTGTCACCCTTCGGGACGGCCGGTTTGTGGTGCCGGTGAAGGCGGAATGTAAAAATGAAATGAAGGGCCTTGTTCACGACGTTTCCTCCAGCGGAGCCACCGTTTTCATTGAACCGGTGGCGGTGGTGGACGCCAACAACGAAATCCGGATGCTGGAAGGCCAGGAGCGCCAGGAGATTGACCGGATTCTGCTGGAGCTTTCAGGCATGGTGGGGAATATCGCGGGGCCCACCGCCGACAGCTTTGAGGCCCTGGTGGAGCTGGATCTGCTCTTTGCCAAATCCCGTTTGGCGGATGAAATGAAAGCCTCGGTCCCTCAGATCAGCAGGGAGCGGATCATCCGTCTTAACAAGGCCCGCCATCCTCTCATCGATAAAAAGAAGGTGGTGCCGGTGGACATCACCCTGGGGGACCGTTTCGATACGCTGGTTATCACCGGCCCCAACACCGGCGGCAAAACCGTCGCCCTCAAAACCTTGGGACTGCTGGCCCTGATGGCCTCCTGCGGGATGCTGCTGCCGGTGTCGGACAACAGCTGTGTGCCTGTCTTTGACCGGGTGCTGGCGGACATTGGGGATGAACAGAGCATCGAACAAAGCCTGTCTACCTTCTCCGCTCACATCACCAATATCATCACCATTCTGGCCGCCGCCGACCAAAACAGCCTGGTGCTGGTGGATGAGCTGGGGGCCGGAACCGACCCGGTGGAGGGAGCCGCCCTGGCGGTATCCATCATCGAAAATCTGCGGCAGAAGGGGGCCCTGGTAGCTGCCACCACCCACTATGCCGAAATCAAAATGTACGCCCTGACCACTCCCGGGGTGGAAAACGGCAGTTGTGAATTTGATGTGGAGACCCTTTCTCCCACCTACCGGCTGCTCATCGGAGTGCCAGGGCGCAGCAACGCCTTCGCCATCAGCCAGCGCCTCGGCCTTCCGGAAGCAGTCATTGACCGGGCCCGGGAGCTGGTGAATACCGACAACGCCCGCTTTGAGGATGTTGTGGACCAGCTGGAAGCTACCCGTCAGCAGTTGGAAAAAGAGCAGTCTGCCGCCATGTCCAACCGGCAGCAGGCAGAATATATCCGGCAGCAGCTGGAACAGGAGAAAAAGCGGCTGCAAAAGGAAATGGACGCCCAGATGGCCAAAGCCCGGGAGGAAGCCCAAACCCTGGTGGAGCGGGTCAAGAGCCAGACCGATGCCCTGCTTAACGAGCTGGAGGAGCTGAAAAAGCAGAAGGACAAGGAGGACTTCTCCCAGCAGGTGGGCAAAGTGCGCAGCGGCTACAAGGGACGGGTGGAAAAGCTCCGGGATCTGGCGGACCCTGTGGCTGCCCGGCGGGAAGAAAAGTACACGCCCCCCAGGGCCATCAAATCCGGCGACACGGTACTCATCACCGACATCAATACTGAAGGAACCGTCATCTCCGGCCCTGACAGTGGCGGAAACTATTTGGTTCAGGCGGGGATTCTGAAAACCAAGGTAAAGAAGGACCGGCTGCGTCTGGTGGAGGATAACGGCAGAAAGGTGACCTTCAACAACCACCGCCGCATCCAGCCCAGCCAGAGCAAATCGGTGGCCAGCGCCAAAACAGAGCTGGACATCCGTGGAATGGCCTCCGACGAGGGAATCATGGAGGTGGATCGGTTCATCGACCAGTCCCTGATGATGGGGCTGAATACCGTCACCATCATCCATGGCAAGGGCACCGGCGTGCTGCGTACCGCCGTGCAGAACCATCTGCGGAAACACCGCAGCGTCAAATCCTTCCGTCCCGGTGTTTACGGGGAGGGCGAGGCCGGCGTGACAGTCGTGGAACTGAAATGATTGGAGAAAGAGGGGGCGTTTTGGTGGGAAAAGAAAGGCTGGAGTGTGTAGTCACCGATCTGGATGGCAGCCTGCTGGACGGTAATCGCCAGATGGGACTGCAGGACCGTCAAACCATCAGCAGGCTGATGGAAAAAGGAATCCCTGTGCTGATCGCCACCGGGCGGCATCAATGCGTCACCCGGGAATATGTGCAGCTGGCGGGAATCCAGCTGCCGGTTATCACCGCCAATGGCAGCGTATTGTATGATTTTCAGCAGGAGCGTCCCCTATGGGTCCGCCCCCTGCCTGTGGCGGCGGTAGCCGGGCTGTGGCGCTGGTGTCTGGAACATCGGCTCCGCTATTATTTTTACAGTGACCGCAAATCCTACTTCTATCTCAACGAGGAAAATCGTCCCTACTTCCAGGAGGAGCTGCGGGACATGGACCGGGAGGGGCCCAGGGAGTTTGAGATCGTCTCTCCGGACTTTGATCCCACTCCCTATGCCGTCACCAAATTTATGATCTCCGGCTGCATTCCCGCCATGCTGGCCCGACTGCGGGAACAGGATTTTATCCGGCAGTATGGACTGGAGCTGGCTTACTCCAGCGCAAACTTCCTGGAGGTGAACGCCGACGGCGTCAGCAAGGGCAACGCCCTTCGGGAGGTGGCGAAAAGGCTGGGCTTTTCCTTGGAAAACACCCTGGCCCTGGGGGATTATTACAACGATCTGCCCATGCTGCAGGCGGTGGGCATCCCGGTGGTCCCCGCCTCCTGCGAGGAGGGCATGAAGGCTTTCGGCTTTTATCAAACCGTCCCCTGCGGCAGCAATCCCCTCACCGCCGCTGTTGACCACTTTTTTCCTCATTTGATTGAGAATCCCAAGGCCCCCTGCCTGGGATAAAAGAAAAAACGCCCGGAAAACCCGGTCTGCCCGTCAAAAGGACGATGTGCGGACCGGGTTTTTGTTCTGAAACAGTTTCCGGGGCAAAACAGCGGAAAGATGACACGCCGCCGCCACATGAACTCTTTTTCCTCTCCTCTCAGAATTCCTTTCCCCTCCCCTCTTTTTCCCGGTCTTTTTTCCGTTTTTCCTTCTTCATCCTCCTGAACATTCATAAATAAATTTTCAGAATTCAATCTTTCTTCACAATTACCGGTCACTTTTTGTGGTAGACTGATAAAAAAGAACGAATTTTGTCGGATCTGTTTTGATCTGCCTGCCATAGGAGGTCTTTGTTTGAAACCATTTTTCTGTCGAACCCTGTCTGTGGTCCTGGCCACTGTGCTGGCCTCCTCACTTGCCACCCCCACCGTCATCGCCTCAGCCCAGCTGCGGCAATACAACGATTTTGACGCAATCACCAGCCATGTGGACACCTATGTGCCCCGTGAGCTGTCCATCACCGATCCTTCCGAAGATTTTTCCACCACCTCCAGCGCCTACTATATCACAGGCACCAGCGACCCCAATCAAACCCTGACCCTCAACGGGGAAGAGGTGACTGGCCGCGGTATTTTCGGCAGCTTCGGGGTTTATGTCACCCTTTCAGACGGCGAAAATATCTTCACTTTTGCCCAGGGCGGACAAGAGGAGACGGTGGTCATCACCAAAAGCGCCGCCGGAACGGTGGCCACAACCAATACGGTCACCTCCATGTTCCCTTCCTACAAAAGCGCCCATGAGGCAGGTTCCACCGTCACCCTCAGCTGCGTCGCTCCCTCCGGCGCTCAGGTGGTAGCCTCCGTCGCCGGAGCGACAGTCCAGCTGGAGCAGGTGGCCGCCACCGCAGTGGAAGGAGTCCCCGCCCGCTTCAAAGGGGACGTTCGCATTGGAGCTGTCAACGATCTGGTGCAGCTGGGAGCAGTTACTTACACCATGACCTGGAAGGGTTCCACCCAGAGCTTTACCTCGGCGGAAAGCCTCTACGCCTATCCTCAGGGGGAAACGCTCCTCATCCAGATGCGGGACACCTCTGTTCCCGTCTTTGAGGATGGCACCACCACCGCCAATTTCGTAACCACCGCCAAAATCGGCGCTGTGGCCGAGGTGGTGGGACAAAACGAGGAACGGTATGAACTGGCCATGGGCGGCTGGGTCGTAAAGGAAAACGTTCTCCCTTACGCCGTAGGTTCCGCCCACAACCAGGTGTCCGACGTCACCTTCAGCAGCACTATCTACGGGGAACGGTACATCTTCCACGGCACCGGAAATCCCATCGCCACCACCTGGCAGCGGAACGGTGTGCTTCATGTGGAGCTTCACAACACTGCCGGCATCAGCAGTATTCCTCTGGCAAACAGCAATCTTTTCACCGATGTTTCCATCTCCCTGGGAACGGACAGCGTGATTCTGGAATTTACCATCGATCCCAATCAAACCCTTTGGGGCTATGTGCTGGAATACGACGACGGTGTAACCACCCTTTACTGCAAATACAAACCGGAACTGAGCGGCAATCCCAACCTGCCCCTGGAAGGAATTATTGTGGGGCTGGATGCCGGACATGGCGGCACTGACCCCGGCGCTTTGGGAACCGCCCGGCTGATGGGTCCGGTGGAAAAGGACATCACCTATGCCACTGCCCTGGCAGTGAAAAAACGGCTGGAATCTTTGGGAGCTACAGTGCTGCTGCCGGAACAAAAGGACTCCAAGAGCAGCGCTGTGGATCGGATGCAGCCTTCCCAGGATGAAAAGGCGGATCTGTTCCTCTCCCTCCATTGCAACAGCGTGGCGGGCAACGGCCTGAGGGCCACCGGTGTGGAAGCCTATTATTATGAAAGCCGGTCCAAAAATTTCGCTGACATCCTTTCCAGCTATGTAGCGGCAGGCACCGGGCGCACGGACCGGGGGGAAAAATGGAACTATTTCCGCGTTACCCTCAGCACCCTTTCCCCCGCTGTACTGCTGGAGATGGGCTTTATCAGCCATCCTCAGGAGTACGACAATATGTGCAGCAAACAGGGTATTTTTGATACTGCCAACGCCATTGGCGACAGCATCATCGACTACTTGAGCTGAGTTCCTCTTAACATTGATCTCATACAAGAATACAGGGAGCCTTTCGCGGCAAGCGGAAAGCTCCCTGTGTTCCTTTGAGGCGTCTTGCAGTATTTTCCCCGCTGTGATATGATACCCTGAGCGGACAAAAAAGCAACACCGTTTTTCGGAGCCGGGCCCATCCCCTGCTCCTTCTGAAACAGGATGATTTTTTCACCGGTCCCTCAGGAGCCTTCCAGAGACCTGAGCATCTGATCAAACAGCGCTTTCAAAACAGCGAAAGACTCTCGTTTTTTTCTGATTGGCAAACCTTGTTCCCCATGCGGCAAAAGCAGCGAAAGGAGGCGTCGTCATGGCTCGGGAGGACTTCTTTTGGCAGGTCTACCAGCTGACAGCCCTGATCCCCAAGGGAAAGGTGGTCAGCTATGGACAGCTGGCCGCTTTGTTGGGCTATCCCCAACGGGCGAGGATGGTGGGGCAGGCGATGAGCCGGGCTCCCTCCTTTTTGGAACTGCCCTGCCACCGGGTAGTAGCCGCTGATGGTCACACTGCTCCCCACTGGCCGGAACAAGTTGCGCTGCTTCAAAAAGAGGGCGTTCCTTTTTTGCCCAGTGGCCGGGTAGATCTGAACCGCTGCCGGTGGACACCCGCAATCGGGGAACTTCCCTTGTCCGCTGGGGATAAAGAAGAAGAAGCAAACGGACCCCATCCCTCAGCCTGAACCCAAAATAAGCTCTTGACCCTGAGAGAGAACTTCAAGCCTAACAAATATATCGCAGGGCGCCCTCATCCTCGGAAGATAAGGGCGCCCTGCTGGATTTCTTTTCACTTTAAATTGAGGAATAAAGCCACAAAACTGTCAATCAACATCTCCCGGGCCAGATCCGGCGCCGGGAAACTTTTCTTCTCTGCGCTTAATGCTTTCTTTCTCCCTGATAAACCAATGGGAGAAAGCGGAATTGGAACCAAGAGGGGATCGTCCTTCCGGCAGGTCAAACGGCGGTGAACTCCTCGGTTCTTTCTCCGGTTTTGGGAGGAATGTCTCCCACTCCGTCCAGCACCAGGCGAGGCCGGTAGGGATAACCCTCAATCTCCTCCCGGCTGGTGACACCGGAAAGGACCAGAACAGTATCCAAACCAGTTTCAATTCCGGCAATCATATCGGTATCCATCCGGTCCCCCACCATTGCCGCTTCGGCGGAATGAACTCCCAGCATCCGCAGCCCGGTACGCATCATCAACGGGTTGGGTTTTCCCACAAAATAGGCGGATTTTCCGGTGGCCAGCTCAATGGGCGCCACCAGGGCACGACAGGCGGGAACGATACCGTTTTCGGTGGGACCGGTCAAATCGGTGTTGGTGCCGATGAGACGCGCCCCCTTCCGCACCAGCTCCACCGCCTTGACAATATTGTCATAGTGATAGTTCTGGGTCTCCCCCACCACCACATAATCCGGATTGACATCATTCATGGTGATGCCCGCCTCGTACAACGCGTTGAGAAGACCAGGTCCGCCTACCACATAGGCGCTGCATCCTGGAGCCTGTGTACTGATGAAACGGGCGGTGGCCAAAGCGCTGGTATAGAAATGGCTTTCATCCACCTCCAGACCCATCCGGGCCAGCTTCTGCTGCAGTTCCCGGGGGGAGCGCTCGCTGGAATTGGTCAGAAACAGAAAACGCTTATCCTCTGCACAAAGCCACTGCACAAATTCCCGCACGCCGGGGAGAAGGCGATTGCCATGATAAATGACACCGTCCATATCACAAATAAAACCTTTTTTGTTGCGTAACGTTTCCATTAGAAACACTCCTTTCGTCATGTTGCTCAACTTCAACACCGAAATAATAGCATATCATCCAAAAAACTGCAAGCAAAATTCTTGTAAACAAATTTTTTCCTATTTTTGGCTTCGCCCTGTCCCAGATGCTTTTGGAAAGCCTTTGTCAACTGCTAAAAAAACCGTCTGGTTTTCATCAGATGTACCTCTACGGCCCTTTCAGCCTGAGGGGATAGACGGCCCTCCGCTATTCTATGAAAGGCAGCGCATCACTGCTCAGGCGAAAGCTCCATGGAGTCCGCCCCCTGTCGCCTCCATTCCGCTGCTGGAAAGTCCAGGTTCCCGCAAATCCTGGCGGTCTGCGTAAACCATTTTGCCGGCAAGCACTCAAAGTTTTTCCCGCCCTTTGCCCCGCTGATGGCAAACAGACGATGCTTTTTTCACCGGAATATGCCTGAGCCTTTTCTTTTGGCCCCATCCTTCGCCGCGTCCCCTGCTGAAAACAAACGCTATTTTTACATTCCCCGGCAGTACAGGGAGGTTGCGGTGAAGCGGACCAGCAAAAGCGAAACCGGTGGAGCAATCGCCCCACCGGTCTGTCACTGGCTGCGCAGAGGAAGCAGCCTTTTCTTATACAAAATGATAGCTCCGAATCATGTCCCGGAACAGCTTGCGATATTCCGCCGACAGCTGGTTACCGCTGGCAATCAGTTCCTGATCGTCATCCGCCTGGCACAGCTCCGCCAGAGTGCGGCCCCATCCCTCCTCGGGATGCTCCCGGTCATTGAGAATATACATCGTGTAGGCGGTGGAATCCACAATCACCCGATGAATTTCCGGGTTGCGCCGCTCCACTGTGGAACGGAACACCGCCTGGGCGGACTTTTGCAGCATCTGGTTGGGAATCTCCTCCAGAGCGTCCAACGCCAAAAATGAGATCAAAACCAACTTTTGGCTGCCATAGGGCTCATCCCGAAACCGGGGCGCATCTCCCAGCAGCGTGCTGGCCAGCAGCTCCCCCAGTTGCTTCGTTTTATCCAGGTTGCCGTTTTTTTTATGCTGCATAAACTCTTCAGCAGAGCGCTCTCCCTCGCTGACAGGGGCAGCGCTCTCGTCGTCCCCCAGATAGATCTTGATGTCCTCATCTGCAGAAAACATGATTGCTCCCTCTCCTCTCCGGCCACACCTGCCGGAACACACCTTACTGCTGCGCCAGCGCCTCCTCCAACGCCTTGGACAGCTGATCCGGGCAGGATGTGGATTTAAAACCACAGCGAATCCCCTTCAGGCGGCTGATAGCCTCCCGGGCATCCATTCCCTTCACCAAAGCTGCCACACCTTGGGTATTGCCGTTGCACCCGCCGGTAAAACGGACCGATTGAATCTTTCCGTGGTCCAGCTCCACCTGGATCAGCTGGGAACATACGCCCTTGGGTTTGTAGGTATAACTCATAATATTCTGGTTCTCCTCCAAAATTGCGATGATTTGTTCTTATTATACACCACATCCATCGTCCAGGCAACTAAAAAATCTTATTCCCAAGGGGAAAGGGGTCCGGATTCCTTTTTCAGGTACCTTGTGCCCGCTTCGGTTTTTCTGCCCGCCCCTTATGGTCAAAAGACGGCAGTTGTGTTATACTGAACGGGTAAGAATCTAGTTGTCCTGCGGGAGGAAAACCAGTGGAGTATCAAATTGACTTTGGCATCTGGGGCAGTATTTTTCCGGTGCCTACAGCAGTGGCCGACAGGCATCTGAAATTTTGCAGCGAACAGCAGCTGAAAGTGCTGCTGCTGGCTCTCCGGGACGCCCCCAATCCGGTGGATGTGCAGTATATCGCCAAACGGCTGGGGCTGACCCCGTCCCAGGTGGAGGATTGTCTGGAATATTGGCAGCAGGCGGGATTGTTCCGCCCCTCCGCAGACGGTCCGGCAGCCTGTTCCGCCTCCTCGCCCGCACATTCTTCCCAGCCGTCCCAGCCTGCTTCCACCCTGTCGGAAACCATCGCCAACGGGGAACAGAAGATCACCACTGTCCGGGCCCGGAACAAAATGTCCCCCTCCCAAATCAGTGAAATGTGCAAGCAGGATCCCTCCATCCCCTGGCTGCTGGAAGAATTGCAGCAGCGTCTGGCCAGGCCGCTTTCCCCCGCGGAAACCGAAGCGGTGGCCTATCTTTACAGCTACTTTCACCTGACTCCGGACTATATTCTGATGGCGGTGGAATATTGCAAATGTATCGGCAAAACCAGTATGCGGTATATTGAGCGCCTCATTACCGGCTGGGTGGATCAGGGGATCGATACCCATGACAAAGCGGAGGCCCATATTCTCCAGCTGTCCCGCCGCGCCTCCAACGAAGGGCTGATTAAATCCCTGTTCGGCATCAGCCAGAGGGAGCTTTCCAAGAAGGAAAAGGATTTTATCGAATGTTGGTTTCAGGAGTACGGCTTTGACGCCGACTTGATTAAACTGGCCTATGACCGCACGGTGGACAACACCGGCAAGGTGGCGTTTCCATACCTGAACAAGATTCTTTCCCAATGGCATCAGCAGGGCATCCACACCAAGGAACAGGCCCTGGCAGAGATGGAACGGCGCGGCGCGGCGCCAAATGGCGGAGAAACAGACGCCCCTTCCTACGATCTGGAAGCGATTCAAACCATCATGGAACGCAACTCCAATCGGCAGCCCTGATGCGCTCCCCTTCACTGAAACCCCACCAAAGGAGGAAATCATATGAACCTGAGAGACCCCGCGGAGGCCGCCCGGGAGCAACTGGCTGCCAGCAGGCAGCGGGCCCTGGAACAGGCGGAACGGCGGCGGAAAGAGGTCTACACCAAAGAACCCAGGCTGTACCAAGTGGATCAGGAGATCGCCCGCCGGGGAATGGAGATTGCTGCCGCTGCCGTAAGCGCCGACGGACAAATGGAAATTGTCCGCCTTCAGCAGGACATCAACCGCCTCAGGGAGGAGAAGCTAAGGCTGCTGACCGCTCTGGGACTGCCGGAAAATTATCTGGAGCCCCCTTTTTCCTGTCCCTTGTGCCAGGACACCGGCTTCGCCCGGGGGCATCGCTGCCAATGCTGGCAAAAGCTGTACCGGCAGCAGGCGGGGAAAAATCTTCCCGGCGGCGGGGAAGCCTATACCTTTGACAATTTTGTGCTGGACTATTATCCCCAAAGCGATGACAAGGGAGGCAGTCCCCGGAAAACCATGGAGCATATTCTGATGCACTGCATGGAATATGCCGAAAAAATTGGCCGGCAGGAGGAGGCGGAAAGTCTGCTGTTCTGCGGCAAAACCGGGTTGGGAAAAACGCACCTGGCCCTGGCCGTGGCCGGACGGATCGCCCAGCGGGGGCTGTTGGCGGTTTATACCTCCGCTCAGGGCGCGGTGGATCATTATGAGCGCACCCGTTTTAACCGCAATCCCTCCCGGGAGGACTGGGAATTCCTCTCCGCGGTGGAGAAAGCGGATCTGCTGGTCATCGACGATCTGGGCTCCGAATTCAGCACCGCCTTTACCCAATCGGTACTCTATAACATCATCAACGACCGCATCATGGGGGAGCGGGCCACCATCATCACCACCAACCTGGAGCCCGCCAAACTGGCCTCACAGTATGAACAGCGCATCGCCTCCCGTATCCTCTGCGGTTACACCAGCTTTGTTTTCTCCGGGCGGGACATTCGGATGATGAAACGAATGGAAATCCGCTGATTCCCTCTCCGGGATAGGCGGCAGCTCTCCGCCAACAGAACAACAAAACCAGAACCAGTCCGCCTCATTCCATTGGGATGCAGCGGGCTGGTTTTTTTAACAAAACGCTTTTCCCACAACAAAGGCGGAAAAGGGGATTTTTTTTGCCTGTGGGTACATACACTAACAGGGAATCCTATTATCCATACAGGAGGAAATGATGAACCGCCGCCATCATACTCAGGAGGAGCGATGGATCCTGTGGGGAATTCCAGTGCTGTTTCTCACAGGGAGCCTGCTTCATTTCGCCTATGACGCTTTGGGGAGAACATTTTTGGCCGCCTTGGCGGCCCCTGTCAATGAAAGCGTCTGGGAACATGGCAAAATGATTCTCTGGCCCATGATCCTGTGGTGGAGCGCCTATCCACTTTTGAGGACAGGTGGCCGGGAAATTCCTTTGGAGCGCTGGTTTGCCGGAGGATTGGCAGCCCTGACAGGGGCGCTGCTGGCTATGCCCCTCCTTTACTACTTTTATACCCAGGCATGGGGAAAGGAACTGCTGTGGGCGGATATTCTGGTGCTGCTTCTTTCCCTCCTCGCCGGACAGTGGCTCGGACGCCATCTGTATCGGCATTGCCGGGGGCTTCCCCTTCCGCTGACCATTGCCGGTTTTCTGCTGCTGATCCTTCTTTTTTCTCTCTTTACCTTTTTTCCCCCGGAGATTCCCTGGTTTCAGGATGGGACCGACGGAACCTTCGGCGTCCCTTTCCCCTTCTGAAAAAGTGTTCCGAAACAGCAAACAGCGGCAGTGAAAAAATCGCTGCCGCTGCTTTAATCCGGATAAAAACGTAAAATGGAAAAACCCCAACCGCTATTGCAGTTGGGGTTTTTGGAGGCGCCACCCGGAATCGAACCGGGGATAAAGGTTTTGCAGACCTCTGCCTTACCGCTTGGCTATGGCGCCATCTGGAGCGGGTTACGAGGCTCGAACTCGCTACCTCCACCTTGGCAAGGTGGCGCTCTACCAGATGAGCTAAACCCGCACATTGCCACTGTTCATGGCAAAGGGACCAATGGTCCAGAAAAAAATGGCGACCCGGATGGGGTTCGAACCCACGACCTCTAGCGTGACAGGCTAGCGTTCTAACCAACTGAACTACCGGGCCATACTGTCAGGAGGAACCTTTCAGGCTTTCCTCCCTCTCCTTCCCACCGTTTCCAGTGTTCCGGCGACAGTTGCTATTATATCAATTCTCCGCAGATTTGTCAACACTTTTTTGCCGGGAAATTTCCAACAGCTCCTCTTTGGTGAAGTGATATTTGGTGTTGCAGAAATGGCAACAAACTTCCGCCTGGCCATCCTCCTGAGCCATATCCAGCAGCTCCTGGGCCGACAGGGATTCCAGCGCCTTGCCCACCCGCTTGCGGCTGCAATCGCACCGATATTCCACCGTTCTCTCATCCAGCAGTTCCGGATTCATTCCCTCCAGGGCCCGGAAGGCAATCTGTTCCGGCGTCATTCCCTCGTCCAGCATTTTGGATACCGGGGGCATTTGCTGGAAATTTTTCTCCAGCTGGCTGATGTCCCCCTCGGTAGCGCCGGGCAGCAGCTGCACCATGCAGCCCCCCGCAGCCCGCACCGTCAAATCGGGGTTGACCAACACCCCCAGCGCGCAAACAGTTGGAATCTGTTCGCTGACGGCAAAATACTGGGTAATGTCCTCGGCGATCTCTCCGGAGACAATGGGGGTCATCCCGATATAGGGTTCCTTGAGGCCCAGATCCTTAATCACATACAGCGAACCTTCCTTGCCTACGGCGCCGGATACGTCCAGCTTGCCATACTGATTCAAAGGAAGCTCCACCACAGGATTGGCCACATAGCCTTTGACGTTGCCAGTGGCGTCCGCTACTGCAATCACCGGACCCGCAGGGCCGTTTCCATTGAGACGCAGGGTGACGGTATCCTTCTGTCCCTTGAGGCCCGCACCGATGATGCTGGCGGCGGTCAACAGCCGGCCCAAAGCCGCTGTCACCACTGCGCTGGTTTTATGAATCTGTTCCGCTTTGCCCACCATATCGGTGGTATCCACAGCATAGCAAACCGCTCCGCCGTCAGCGGAAATGGTTCTGATAATCTTCCCCATATTGACACTCCATCGCTTTCATAGTTTTCTATTTGATCTTATGGGGAAGCCTGTTCCCCGCTCAAGAAAAAAGGGGCCATCAGGCCCCGGAACCGCTTGTTGGGCTTTCCCCGGATCAGATCCGCTGCGCCACATACACCAGCCGCTCCTCCTCCGGACCGGGAGCCACGCCGGTGTAATCCCCTTGCACTTCCAACAGGCGGAACTGATTCTCCTCCAACAGCCGGCGGACCGTTTCCACCGGATAGCTGTACTCCCGAAAACTCTCCTCCCGGCGCAGATAGCGGCCCTTCTCATCCGGCACAAAAAAATCCAGATCGATGTCCACCGCCCCCTCCTCCGGGTCCCAGGTGTTCTGCCAAACGCAGTAAACCTCATCGGTATCGTAGACAAAGGTATTGTCCCCCAACACCTCCCGATGTTTATAAGGGGTGTTCATATCGAAAAGGAACAGCCCCCCTGGTTCGATAAAATATTGCAGGCGGTGAAAGGCCTCCCCCAGCGCTTGCTCCCCTTCCAGATGATTGAGGCTGTCCAGCATACAAATGGCAGCCTCCACCGTCCCGTAAAGGTCCAATTCCTCCATCTCCTGGCAGAGGTACAGCACCGGCGGCTGGCAGTTTCCGCTCTTTTCCCGGGCCCGGGAAAGCATTTCCGGCGAGGCGTCCACCCCGATGACCTCCCTGCCCCGCGCCGCCAGCTCCACCGAAAGGGAACCGGTGCCGCAGGCCAGATCCAGCATCAGCTGACAGTGGTCCCGGTATTTTGCGATCAGCCCCAGAAAAAAATCCGCCTTGGCGCCGTAATCCACCGCCCCCTGCAGCCCGTCATAAAAGGCCGCAAAGGTCTGGTCATACCCCGGCATCTTCCTTCTCCAACCTTTCAAAAACCGTGCTGTAGCCGTCGGAACCATAACTGAGGGAACGGTTCACCCTGCTGATGGTGGCGGTGCTGGCGCCGGTCTCCTTGACAATATCGCTGTACACCTTATGCTCGCTGAGCATCTTAGCCACCTGGAGCCGCTGGGACAGGGCTTTCAGCTCCGGCACCGTACACAGGTCGTCAAAAAAGCGATAACATTCTTCCATCGTTTCCAGGGAAAGGATGGCGCGGAACAGATACTCTACATTCAATTCCTTCAGCTTGGAATTCATGGTAACACCCCTGCAGCAGATAATTTTGGGCGCCGGCAGGACCGGCGCCCATAACCTCTTTTACAGTTTAGCATTTTATTGCGTAAAAGTAAAGGATTGTTCCTTCTTGTTCACGAAAATTTCACGGCGCTGTTCCGTCAGTCCATATCCCCCCGGATCAGGTCCTCATAGGTCTCCCGACGGATAATGACCCTGGCTGCCTGCCCGTTGACCAGCACCACCGGTGGCCGGCAGGTGCGGTTGTAGTTGGAGGCCATGGAATAATTATAGGCCCCTGTGGCCAGCACCGCCAGAATGTCCCCCGGATGCACCTCCTGAAGGGGCACGTTCTCCCCCAGCAGGTCCCCGGATTCACAGCATTTTCCCGCCACGGTCACCCCCTGGACCTTTGGTTCCTCCGCCCGGCTGGCCACAGTAAAGGTATACTGAGACTGATAGAGGATATACCGGGGATTGTCGGTCATGCCACCGTCCACCGAAACATAGGTGCGCACTCCGGGGATTTCCTTGACCGCTCCCACCCGATACAGGGTGATACCGGCTGGCCCCACAATGGAACGGCCCGGCTCAATGATAATGAACGGGGTGTCCAGCTTCCGCTCCCGGCAGGTCTTTTTCACCGCCAGAGACACCCGTTCCATATAACTGTCATAAGCGGGGGGATCGTTATCGCTGGTGTAGCAGATGCCGAAACCCCCTCCCAGATTCAGTTCTCCCAGCACAATCCCCGTCTGATCCCGGATCTCTCCCATGAAACCCGCCATCACCTGTGCCGCCAGTTCAAAGGGCTCCACATCGAAAATCTGAGAACCGATGTGGCAATGGAGTCCCCGCAGCTCCACACCGGGAGCCGCCAGCGCCATCTTCGCCGCCTCCATGGCTTCCCCGGTCTCCAGAGCAAAACCGAACTTGCTGTCGATCTGGCCGGTGCGGACAAAGTTATGGGTGTGGGCGTCGATGCCCGGTTTGATCCGCAGCATAATATGGGCTGTTTCCTTTTTGCTCCGAGCCAATTGGCTGACAAGGCGCAGCTCCACCATATTGTCCACCACGATGCGGCCTACGCCGTAGCTGATGGCCATGGCCAACTCCTCGGGGCTCTTGTTGTTGCCATGGAAAACAATCCGCTGGGCAGGGAAGCCCACCGCCATGGCGGTGTACAGCTCTCCCCCTGAAACCACATCCAGGCCCAGCCCCTCTTCCATCACAATGCGGCAGATGGCCTTGCAGTTGAAGGCCTTGGAGGCGTAGGCCACCATCCCCCTGCCGCCATAGTATTTATCCATAGAGTGACGATAGCTGCGGCAGTTGCCGCGGATCTCATTCTCATCCATCACATAGAGAGGGGTGCCATAGGTTTGGGCCAGCTCCACCGTATCCCGGCCGCCGATGGTCAGATGGCCTGCGGCGTTGACGCCCAGGCAACGTGCATTCAACATGAGTCCTCATCCTTTCTGCTCCCCGGCAGCCGGGGAATTTCCGCCCTCAGTCCTCCTGAGACGGCTCCTCATCACGATCCGCCTCAATCTCGCTGATGATTTCACGGATCGGCTCCACTCCCATCCCGGTGACGGCTGAAAAGGGAATCACCGTGATCTGATCTCCACAGGGCAGCTCCTGCTCCAGCTCCTCCAGCCGTTTCTTCTGCTGGGCGGCGCTCAGCTTGTCCGCCTTGGTGAGAACCACTACAAAGGGCAGCTCGCTTTCAATCAGGAAATCAATCATCATCAAATCGTCGCTGCTGGGGGGATGGCGCATATCCACCAGGGAGAATACCAGGCGGATGTCCCGATCCTGGGCAAAATATCCCTCGATCAGGGAAGCCCACCGAATCTTCTCCTGACGGGAAACCTTGGCATAGCCATAACCCGGCAGATCCACAAAGCGCATCTGACCGCCCCGGAAAAAGTTGATGGTGGCGGTTTTCCCCGGCGTGGCGCTCACCCGGGCAAGGGATTTTTGATTAAAAAGTTTGTTGATCAGGGACGACTTGCCCACATTGGAGCGCCCG
>CASFXA010000116.1 GCA_949298535.1 uncultured Oscillospiraceae bacterium | reverse complement strand
CTGTTCTCCTGACTCAGCGCCCAGAACAGGGTAAAGCACACTGCTCCAGCGGAGCAAAGTATCATCCACCAAGCCATCATCTTTCTGAGACGATAGTTTCCCTGCGGGCAGCGTCCTCCCGCATCCACAATTCTTTTCGTGGATCGATACCATAACCCAGTATCTGCCATCACAAAAAGCAAATAAATCAGCACCATGATCCATAGAACGGAAGAAGCCAACAGCGCCCCATTGGTAAGATACTGGTCCGGAGATTCACAGTAAAGCCAGCCAAAACAGAGCATCTGCACCAGAATCAGAGCGGCAATCAGGCTGTAATTGCGGAAAACCAGCTTTTTGAGACCGTTCCAACTATTTTCCAGCTTTACTTTTTCGTCACTTTCAATGGGGACAGGATCCGCCAGATCGCTTACAAAAATTTCATTTTTGTTCCAGTTGCAGACATATTCCCACCCTGCGGCATGGCAATAGTCACGATAGGTCTGCTGCTCATCTGTGGGACCGGGCGAGAAATCAGATGCATCCTGGTTGTAAACCACTGTATAGTGCCTGTGGGATGGCGTCCCTTTCCCATAGGTCCAGAAAAAGCTGCCGGTCTCCTCCAGCATCCAGCCTTTTTCCGCCATATGAGAAAGGTGCTGTGAAATCATTTCAAAATCATTGAACTGAAATAACTCAACCCGCCTTTTTTTCATCTCTCCTGCTCCCCCTTTCTCCGGTAAATTCGTTTGAAGTCCTCCAGCTGTCGTACCAGGCGCCGGACCTCCTCCTCCAGCATCTCCCGCCCGGTTCCGGTCAGGATATAACTGCGCTTGCGCCCCTCGCTGCGGGTCTGGCGAATCATCCCCTCCTGAAGAAAGCGATCCAGCAGGGTATAGAGGGTGCCGGGGCCGATTTGCACCCTCCCGCCGCTCATTTGCTGCACCCGTTCCATTACGTCCACCCCGCAACATTCCTCCTCCAGGGCCAAAAGAATATAGAACATCTGCTCGGTGAGGGTCTGAAATTTTTCCCTTGCCATGGCATCACCTTCTTTCCTCATAAATATCGAATATCAATATCGATGATAGATATATCATAGCATCGATATTCGATATTGTCAAGTTCCCCCCGCTCCATCCGTTTCTTGTGTTGGTTCAAAATTATTTTCCCATCCCCATTTTTCCCGTATCTTTTTTCCGCCGCCGTCATAGAATAGAAGATACGCCGCCTGAAAACGGCGCCTACAGATTTTTTTAGTCCTGGCTTGCCCGCTGGGGAATCGCCAGGAGAAAGGAGCGATAGAATGGAACGTTTTCATGATTCCCGTTCACAAAATGGCCCTGACTCTTATTCCTCCGGTTATCCCGGTATGGGACTGGAGGAGGACCAATGGTTTTCTGTCCAGGGAGACGTGGACGACTTTATTTTTTATGAACCGGATCCCCTGGATGATTTTCCCTTCCGATACGGAGAACAGAGCCGTCGGTAAATACCGGTAAAGGCGCTTCGGAAGCAGGCTGCCCCCTTCCTGTTCTCTCCATACTATCAAAACAAAAGACCAGAATCACGGAACAAGCCTTCCGTCTTTCTGGTCTTCTTTCTGCTTTTGTTTTTTCACCGCGTCATAATCAAAATGACGGCTCCTCCCGGGAACGGCTCTTGTTTCGCACATAAAGCCTCGGAACCCGGGGCGCGATGGCGCAAACCCCCTCATAGGAAATGGTTCCCGCCAGCTCTGCCAGGTGGTCAAAGGTAATCTCCTCTGTGCCGTCCCGGCCCACCAACACCACCTGATCCCCCATCCGGACCTGGGGCAGATGGGTGACATCCACCATCATCTGGTCCATACAAACCCGGCCGATCACCGGCGCCCGGCAGCCATGAATCAGCACCTCCGACTGTCCTCCCAACACCCTGGCATAGCCGTCGGCGTACCCCACCGGGATAGTGGCAATCCGCCTGGGGACCTCCGCGGTAAAGCAGCGGCCATAGCCGACCGTATCCCCCGGCTCCACTGTTTTCACCATCGCCACCGTAGAATGAAGGGAAAGCAATGGACGCAGGGAAGGCAGCAGGGGGGACATTTCCCGGGAAGGCGTCAATCCATACTGAGCGATCCCTTCCCGAATCATATCCAAAGCCATCTCCGGGAAACGAATGGACGCGGCGGAATTGGCGCAGTGGCGCAGCCCCAGAGAAATTCCTCCCTGCTCCAGGCGGCTGCAGGCCTGCTGAAAGCGATGAAACTGCTCCTCAGTAAAGCGGCAGGAAGTTTCTGCCAGCTCATCCGCCACGGCAAAATGAGTGAAGGTACCTGTCAGATCCAGATGCGGCCCCAAAGCGGATTTCACCTGCTGGACAAGGTCTTCCCGGCGAGCGTCGAAGCCCAAACGATTCATTCCTGAATCAATTTTCAAGTGACATTTGATGCGGACGCCCAATCCCTCCGCCGCGGACTCCAATGCCTGTCCATATTCCACCGAAAAGAGCGCCTGGGTCAAATCATACTCATCCAAAGCAATGGTATAAGCCACCGGCGTATAGCCTAAAATCAAAATGGGACGGGTGACTCCCCCCTCTCTCAGGGACATTCCTTCCTGGACGGTGGCTACCCCAAACCAATCGGCTCCCAGCCGCTCCAGCTCCCGGGCCACCGGGATGTCCCCATGACCATAGGCGTTTGCCTTCACCACAGCCATATACAGGCTGCCTTCCCGACGAAGGGCCCGATAATTATCACCAAGGGCGTCCAGATCTACCTCCGCCCAAATTCTTCTTTCCAGCTTCAATCTATTGCCTCCTCTGTCCACCCTTGCATATGGAAATCAGGGTGGGTTCGGTTCTTTCCATTCCATAGTATATTGCAATTTCCCGGTATTTACAACACCCATTTCCTATACTATAATAAAAGTCTATGGAAAAAAGGAGCTCCGGTCAAGCCCGCTTTCCCACCTTCCGACCCCTTCTTTTCCGTCATTTTTCGGCCTGAGCCCTTAGAAAGGCGGGATTTCTTTGGCATTGTCCTCCTCTCCCCAACGGGTCCATCTGATGGACGAGGCGCGCGGCGTACTGATCCTGCTGGTGGCCTTATACCACCTGCTGTACGATCTGGCGGTGCTGTTCCCGGTGGGGATTCCCTGGATGTTCGATCCCTGGATGAACAACCTGCGCAATCTCTGCACCGGCTCTCTGATTTTTATTTCCGGCATCTCCTGCCTCTATACCAGAAGCAACCTGCGCCGGGGGGTAAAAACCTTCCTGTGGGGCATGGCGCTGACAATAGGGACCTGGCTTGTGATGCCCAGTCAGCTGATTCTCTTTGGGATCCTTCACTTTTTCGGCGTATCCATGATGCTTTATCCCCTGCTTCGTCCTCTCCTGGACAAAATTCCCACCGGGGCGGGAATGTGGAGCTGTTTGGCCCTGTACTTTCTGACTTTTCATGTGTACAGCGGCGTATTTGGGCTGCCCGCTTTGGGGCTGTCCCTCCCCATGCCGGATTTTCTCTATGGCCATCCTTTGCTATTTTTTGTGGGATTCCCCGCGGAAGGCCTTTCCTCCGCCGATTACTATCCCTTGATCCCCTGGATCTTTCTTTTTCTGGCCGGGAGCTTCTGCGGACGCTGGATCCGGGCAGGCAAATTTCCCTCCTTTGTTTATCAGTCTCATCTGCCGCAGCTTGCCTTCATTGGCCGTCACACTCTGCTGATCTATCTGATTCATCAGCCGCTGTTCTACGGGCTGCTCACCCTGATCTTTTTTCTGGTACAGTAAGTTCTCTTTGCTGCCCAACCCCTTTTCACCAGTAAAAACACACGCTGGAACCGCCGGTTATGCCCGGTTCCAGCGTGTGTTTTGTGTTTTTTACCGGAGCGGAGACTTTCCCTCAGCCTCCGCATTTCCGCAGGATACAGTAGTAGGCAGGATCCTCCTCCGCCGCTGCCGTCACCTGCTGAAGCCGGCCATCCCTTATCATCTGTTTCAGCCGCAGCCACACCCAGGCGTTCCCCATTCCCAGACGGTATTTTCCCAGCACTTTTCCCACCAAATACGCCGCTCTAAACTCCTGCGGCTGTTGTTCCAGTTCCCGGAGAAGGAAGGGATCATACAGGGTTTCCGGCGCGCTCACCAAACAGCCATTGAGCAAAGCCCGGAGCGGCGCGTTTTCCCTTTTGAGAACACACCAGTGGTCCGCCATTCCACGGGCCAGATTTGCCGGCAGCTTTTTTCCCAGGGCCGCCATTTCTCCCCATCGGTGAGGTTCCATCTCTCCCCAGTTGGAGTACCGCTGCACTGTTCCCCCTGGCAGCTCCTCGAAATCCGGCAGCCGCACCCAAGTGAGATCCAGCTGCTCAAAGCCCATGGGCCGCAGCTGTTCCAGCAGCCAGTACAAACCGCAGGTCTCATTGGGGTCGCTGCTGCTCCAGATCCGCACCGGTTCCTCCCCGGCCCTGTGAAGCAGAGTCCTGAGACTCTTTCTGCCTGTTTCCAGCAGCTCCTTTACAACCTCTTCCCCCTGAGGAAAAACCCCCATCAGCATTCGCAGCGCTTCTTCCCGTTTTGGTCCCAAGCCTCCTTCGTCAATCTCCCCCACGCTAAAATTGCAAGGAAACAAAACAATATCCTTCCGGCTTCCTTCCAGCGGGATTGCCTGCTCCCAATTTTTGCGTTCTCTCTCCAGAGCTTGACGCTCCATTTCCTCGATTTCCTGCCTGGATGGTGTGGGACCATCGCCGCAAAAAGCCACGCTGACCGCTTCGCCTATCACGTTTTTCCTCTCCATCGCCATAGCCATGCTGCCTGCGGCGCTTTCATGAAACACAACTTCCAGCAAACACACTCCTCCCTTCTTGCTCCGCCCGCCGGAAAAGCGTTTTTTTCATTATAACCAATCCTTTCCCTCCATACAATAGAAGATGGAGAGGTCTTTCGGCGGATCATTCCAGCCTCTTTTTTACCTGTTTTGGACCTAATTGTAACCGAACCTTCAAAAAGTGTGAAGCAAATGTAAATTCATCATAAATATCATTGACAATATTTAATTTTCAAAATATTATATATGCGTTATATATAATAGATGGAAAGGAGTGATCCTTTTGGAGATTATCCATTTTAAAAACACCATTTGGGACGAGCTCCGGCTGGTCAACGAAAAGATGGAGCGGGTGTTTCACGACAGTTCCAACCAGTATGGTTTAACCCTGATGCAGCTGCGGCTGCTGCTGGAAATTGCCGAACACCCCGACACCACGGTTGGTTCTCTCAGCAAAACCATGACCATGGCGGGGGGAAACTGTTCTGTCATGTGCAAACGGTTGGAAAAGTGCGGTTTAATCGAACGGTTCCGCAGCCTGGAGGATGAGCGGGTGGTGCAAATGCGTCTGACGGACGCGGGCCGCACCGCAGTGGAAGAAACCACCGACATTCTGCGTAAGCGTTACGAACCCATTATCCGCCAGGAACCCCGGGAAAATATTGAGGCTATTCTGAACGGTCTGAGCTGTCTGAACGAGCTGCTGGTCCGTATGGAGGATGCTTCCCGGGACAACTGTGAAGATGAATCCAATCCCAAAAAGGAGTGACCTTATATGCACGAGGAAAAAAGTCCCCGCAAACCATTGCTTTATTACTACTGTATCACCCTGCTGGTGCTGATGCTCCTCAATGCCCTGGTTTTCCCTACCCTGTTGGGCAACCGGGTGACGCCGGTGGACTACAGCACCTTTCTCAACGAACTGGACGCCGGTCATGTGACCCAGGTGAGCCGGGACGGAGAGGAACTGCTGTTTGTCACTGAAGTGGACGGCAAGGAAAGCGTCTATTCCACCGGCGCTTGGGACGACCCGGATCTGACGGAGCGGCTGAGAGAACATGAAAACATCAGCTTCAATAAGATTGTTCCCCAGGAAAATTCTCCCTTGCTCAACTTCATCCTCACCTGGATCTTCCCCATGATCCTTTTCATCGGCATTGGACAACTGCTGATGCGGCAGATGCAGAAAAGAATGGGCGGCGGCCCCAATGCCATGACCTTCGGCAAATCCAACGCTAAAATCTATGTGGCGGCCCAAACCGGCAAAACCTTCGCGGACGTGGCCGGAGAGGATGAAGCCAAGGAAGCCTTGAGCGAGATTGTGGACTTTCTCCATAATCCGCAAAAATACGCCTCCATCGGCGCCTCCCTTCCCAAAGGCGCGCTGCTGGTGGGCCCTCCCGGAACCGGTAAGACCCTGCTGGCCAAAGCGGTGGCGGGGGAAGCCAACGTTCCCTTCTTCTCCATCTCCGGCTCCGAATTTGTGGAAATGTTCGTGGGCATGGGCGCGGCCAAGGTTCGGGATCTGTTTAAACAGGCCAACGAAAAAGCCCCCTGCATCGTCTTTATTGACGAGATCGATACCATCGGCAAAAAACGTGACGGCAGCGGCGTCGGCGGTAACGACGAGCGGGAACAAACCCTCAACCAGCTGCTCACCGAAATGGATGGCTTCGATGGCCGCAAAGGCGTGGTGATTCTGGCCGCCACCAACCGTCCCGAAAGCCTGGATCCCGCTCTGCTTCGTCCCGGACGGTTTGACCGGCGGATTCCCGTGGAGCTTCCGGATTTGGCGGGACGGGAAGCAGTGCTGAAGGTCCACGCAAAGGATGTGCAGATGGAACCCGACATCGACTTCAACGCCATTGCCCGCGCAACCTCCGGCGCTTCCGGCGCGGAGCTGGCCAACATTGTCAATGAAGCCGCCCTGCGGGCTGTCCGTATGGGACGGGACAAGGTAAGCCAAAACGACCTGGAGGAAAGCGTGGAGGTGGTTATTGCCGGCTATCAGCGTAAGAGCGCCGTTATCTCTCCCAAGGAGAAGGAGATCGTTGCTTACCATGAGATCGGTCACGCCCTGGTGGCGGCCAAGCAGACCAATTCCGCCCCTGTCCACAAGATCACCATTATTCCCCGCACCTCCGGCGCCCTTGGGTATACCATGCAGGTGGAGGAAGGGGAAAAGGTGCTGATGACCCGGGAAGAGGCCTATAACAAGATCGCCACCCTCACCGGCGGACGTGCCGCGGAGGAACTGGTGTTTGGCACCTTTACCTCCGGCGCCTCCAACGACATTGAACAGGCCACCCGAATCGCCCGCTCCATGGTCACCCGGTTGGGCATGAGCAGAAATTTTGACATGATGGGGCTGGAAACAGTGCAGAATCAGTATCTGGGCGGGGATGCTTCCCTCACCTGTTCCCCTGAAACCGCTGCCAAAATTGATGATGAGGTGTTGGAGCTGATTAAATCCGCCCATCATAAAGCCATTGAAATTCTCAAAGAAAACCAGTCCAAACTTCATGAGCTGGCAGCTTATCTGCTGGAGAAGGAAACCATCACCGGCGAAGAATTTATGGCGATTCTGGAAAAAGAGTAATCCAGCAGAAAGAAAAATGCCTTGCCACAGGCGCCGCCCGGGACCTGACAACGAGGCCCGGGCGGACTTTTTTCCGGCATATCGGAATATTCTTTATTTGTGAAAGGACGGCTTCTTCATCATGAACACCCGTACCAATGATTTGGGAAGGGACCCTATCCATCCCCTGCTGCTGCGTTTGGCGCTGCCTTCCATTCTTGCGCAGCTGGTCAATATGCTTTATAATATTGTGGACCGGATCTATATCGGCCATATTCCGGGAGTAGGAGCGGCGGCCCTCACCGGCGTGGGAGTCACGATGCCGGTAATTATGCTTATTACCGCTTTCAGCTCTCTCATCGGCATGGGAGGCGCTCCCAGGGCCGCCATCAAAATGGGACAGCAGGACAATGACGGCGCGGAGCGGGTGCTGGGGACCTGCTTCACCACGCTGTTGGGAATTTCCATCGCTCTTACGGCATTTTTTCTCGTTTTTGGCCGCCCGCTGCTGATGGCTTTCGGCGCCAGTGAAAACACCATTGAATATGCCGTCCAGTATATGAACATCTATGTCTGCGGTACCATCTTTGTTCAGATGGCCCTGGGACTGAACACCTTTATTTCCACCCAGGGACTGACCCGCATCAGCATGATGACCGTCGTCATCGGCGCCATTATCAATATTGTTTTGGATCCGGTTTTCATCTTTCCGTTGGAAATGGGGGTTCAGGGAGCGGCTCTGGCCACTATCCTCTCCCAGGCGGTATCCGCCATATGGGTGCTGAAATTCCTCTCCGGGCCCAAATCCTCCCTGCGGCTGCGGAAAGAATATTTCCGGCCGGACCCCAAAATCCTGTCCGCTGTGCTGGCTCTTGGCATTTCCCCCTTTATCATGCAGTCCACCGAGAGTCTGCTGAACCTGGTGTTCAATACCTCCCTTCAGCGGTATGGGGGAGATCTTGCCGTGGGTTCCATGACCATTCTGGCCAGCATGATGCAGTTTATGATGCTGCCGCTGATGGGGCTGACCCAGGGAACCCAGCCCATCATCAGCTATAATTACGGAGCCCAAAACAACAGTCGTGTCCGGCAGGCCTTCCGCCTGCTTCTGCGGTACGCTATCGGGTACACCGTGTTCTTCTGGGTGCTGATGGAAGCGATTCCTCAGGTATTCGTTTCCATGTTCACCTCCGATCCCCAGCTGGTGGAATATGCCTCCTGGGCGCTGCGGATCTATCTGGGCGCCAGCTGCGTCATGGGAGCGCAGTTGGCCTGTCAGCAAACCTTCATTGCGGTGGGGCAGGCGAAAAGCTCCCTTTTCCTGGCGCTGCTGCGGAAGATTATTCTTCTCATTCCTTTGATTCTCATTCTCCCCTTCTTCTTTGAAAACAAAGTGTTTGCCGTATTTCTGGCGGAACCGGTGGCGGATCTGTTGGCAACCACAGTGACGGTAGTGATGTTCACCATCCAGTTTCAAAAAATTCTGGCTCAAAATGAGCCGCACTCCAAGGAGGAACCTGCATGATACAACGGATGCTCATCCGCTTTCAACAATTTATGGCGGGACGCCACGGTCTGGATCAATTGACAGTGGCGCTGCTGTGCGTCAGCCTTTTTTCCAATCTGATGCTGGGGCTCACCCGCTGGATCTGGTGGTATCCTCTGGAACTGGCAGCGCTGTTTTTAGTGGTGTTCCGCACCCTTTCCCGCAATCACCCCAAGCGCTGGGCGGAAAATCAAAAGTTTCTTTCCCTTTGGAATCCCTTCCGGCAAAAATGCCGCCGCCTCTGGATCGATCTGAAGCAGAACGGTCTGTCCTTCTCCGCCTCTATGGAGGAGAAACGGGCCTATCGCCACTTTAAATGCCCTCAGTGCAGCCAAAAAATCCGCATCCCCAGGGGCCGGGGAAAGATCATCGTCACCTGCCCCCGATGCCGGCATGAGTTTCAGAAAAAGACCTGAGCATACAGATAAAAAGTCCGTCCCTTTCCCTTCTTCGGGAAAAGGACGGACCTTTGCCGTTTTTTTAATCAGCTGCTCACTGGGGAACATCTTCCAGCAGCACCTCCATGATGCCGCCGCAAACCATTCCCTCATCCTCGGCGGAACCGGTGAGATCCAGCTGATAGATTTTCCAGCCGCCGGTTCCAATCAGGTCCAGCGCTTCCCGGATCACACCTGCTTCCGCGCAGCCTCCGCCAATGCTGCCCACAGTGGTTCCCCAAGGGGTGATGAGCATTTTGGCCCCCGCGCCTCTGGGGACGGAACCCTGGGAGGAGAGGATGGTGGCCATCGCCATGGGACCACGGTCCTCCCTGGCCAGTTCATCCAGTACCTCCTGATCGAAATCAGAGCGGTTGACCACCTGACGATGCCGTTCCGGCTGGTCGCTGCCCAAACGGCGAAAACAGATCAGCTGCGCCACAATGGAAACAGCGATCTCCTCCGGCGTCACCGCGCCGATGGAAAGACCGATGGGGGTGCATACCCGGGCCAAACGGTCCTCCCGTATCCCCTCTTTGGCCAGCAGCTCCTTGACGGCAGCCACCCGGCGGCGGGAACCGATCATACCGATATATCCCGGCTCCTCCCCCTGGAGGATCATCCGCAGGCAGGTGGTATCATGACGGTGACCTCTGGTCACGATCACCACATAATCAAAGGCATTGAGCCGCAGCGAGGGGATCACATCCTCAAAACTGCCGCAGCACACCTGCTGTGCGGAGGGAAATCTTCCCTCATTGGCAAAGGAAGGACGATCATCCACCACCACGATGGAAAAGCCCAGCCTGCTGCCGAACTCCACCAGAGGCAAGGCGATATGGCCTCCTCCCAAAATCACCAGCCGCGATTCCGGAGAGAAAGGTTCGATTACCGTCAGATTCTCCCCTTCCCGGACAAAAGAAGGGATTCCCTTGGCATAGGCCTGGGTCAGCAGTTGTTCCCAGGGACCGCCGTCTTCCTCCAGCAGTTCCTTGTGGACCTCCGCAGCGGTATAGGCACTGAGCAAGCCGATTTTTCGATTTGCTTTGAGAGTAGACGCCAATTTCTGATAGATATTTTCCATCCTCTGCTCCTTTCTTGGGAACTCTTTTGCTGATCGTGCCATAGAATAACAGTAATTTTGAAATTTGATTGCGGAAAACGCTCCGGGAAAGGAGGACTTTATGGAATACGCTCCCGTTGTCAGCTTGCCTACCGCCTGTATCCTTCTGTCTTTGGTGGTGCTGGGCTTCGTTATTTGGGGACTGTTTTTATACTTTCGAAGCCGCCGGTAAAGGATGCGCTTCTCCTTATCCCACCGATTTCTGCCGGCGGGCCACATAGTCCAGCACTGCTCGCTTGAGGGTCAGTTCCCCCATGATGGCACAGTGAATATGCTCCTGATCCAGCTTGCCATCGTCGGACAGCTCCTTTTCCAGATCTTCCCTTCCTATAGTATAAGCTGCCAGTACCGGTTTGTCCAGCGCCAGTTTTGCCGCCAAAGCCGCGCTGGCCACCACCGGGGCGCAGGCCCCTTCGCTGATGGTGAAACCGGCGTCCACCACCATTTGCCGGGGATTGACCTGGAGGTAAATGCGCATCACATCGCCACAATGAGGTTCCACTGTCTCCCCAACGCCGTTATATTCCACCGGCACCCTGGCCAAGGTTTTATCCGAAGCCAATTCCAACACTTTTTCCCGATTGGTCGCCATCTTCCATACACTCCTGTTCTTTTTACCGGAAGGACTTTCCCGGCAGGCAGCTGTCTTCGCGGCTGCTTCCCGGGGAGGTCCTTCCTTTTGAAGGACCGCTGCACCGGTTTCCTCTCTAAATGGACTTCCCCGCTTCACCGAGTCCAAACCAGCGTTCCGAAAACCGCTTTCGGAGAAGAATCCCTTCAAACGGTTTCCCTTTCAGGCGTTTTTCAGCCCCCATACTGCCCGGCCCCGGCCCGCCGCTGGTCGGCTCCCAAACCTTCCGGCGGCGGATTTTTCTAAAATGCGAAGAAATGAAAGCTAAAATTTACAGCTCCAGGGAACGGCGGATCATCACCTTCGCCATGTCGATCTTGTAGGCGTTGCGCTCCAGGGGGATTGCGCCCTCCAGCGCCAGCTCCGCGGCCCTGGCAGCGATTTCAGCATCGGGCTTTTTGCCGATGAGGTACTGTTCCGCCTTGGTGGCCCGCATGGGAACAGGAGCCACGGCGCCCATGGTGATGCGGGCGTCGGTGATCACACCGTTCTCCACCGTATACAGGGAGGCAATAGCCAGAATGGCGAAATCAATGGACTTCCGGGTGCGGTACTTGTCGTACTTGGCCACAGTGCCGGGAGCCACAGGGGGAACAATCAGCTCCAGCACCACTTCGCCCTTCCGCAGCACCTTGCTCACCTTGGTGTCAGTGGTCAACAGCTGGGCGGCAGTGAGGGTCCGCTGGCTGGTGCGGATGATGGCGTCATAGGTCAGCAGCATATTGGCGATATCGCTGGGATTGACCGCCAGACAGCCGCAGTTGAAGCAGCGGGCAGCTTCCGCCTTGGCCTCGGGAGCGGTGAGGCCGGCCATATCCTCCTTATCCATCGCCCGCTCCTCCGGAGGCAGAAGCTGCTGCTTCTGCGCCTGGCGGCAGGTGTGGCAGACGCTGTCAAAGGTGGCAAGGGCCTTCCGGGGACGTGCCTTCTCCACCTTTTCCACTTCCAGCTCAGGGCCGCCGCAATAGCGGTTGATGGACAGGGCAGTGGCCTTACCGGCGGCCACAGCCTTGACTACAGTTGCGGGACCAGTGGTGACGTCGCCGCCGGCGAAGATGCCGGGAACGCTGGTGCTGTTGCCTTCAGTGGCTTTGATCCGGCCCCGTTCCGTCTCCACCTTGTACGCGCCGTCCAGGAAGGACAGATCCGCCCGCTGACCGATGGCCATGAGGATGATGTCGGCGTCCAGCTCCATGACATTGTCTTCGTCATAGACAGGGTTAAAGCGTCCGGTATCATCCAGGACACGGGGACAGGATTTGAACTGGATGCCCCGGACCTTGCCCTCTTCATCCTTCAGGATCGCCTTGGGACCCCAGCCGTTGATGATCTCCACCTGCTCCTCCAGGGCACGGTCAATCTCCTCCTGGTTGGCGGGCATTCCTTCCCGGGATTCCAGGCAGACCATCTTGACGCTTTCAGAACCCAGACGGCGGGCGGTGATGGCCACGTCCATGGCCACATTGCCGCCGCCCACAACCACCACTTTGGAACCGGGCTTGTCCAGAATGTAGGAGTTGACGTCAATGAGGAATTCCAGACCGAAACGGGTCATCTCCTCCCCCGCCAGGCCGATGAGAGGCCGCTTCCAGGTGCCGGTATCCAGCATCACGCTGTCATGCTGGCGGTAAATCTCCTCCAGGGTGATGTCCTCACCCACATGGGTGGAGCAGCGGAACACGATGCCCATGGCTTCCAGGGCGGCAATGAACTTCTTGACAATATCCTTGGGCAGACGATAGGCGGGAATGGCGTAGGTGAGGCAGCCGCCCGGCTGCTTCTGCCGCTCATAGACGGTGACGCTGTAGCCGCTCTGCCGCAGATAATAGGCGGCGGTCAGTCCGGCAGGTCCGGAGCCCACAATGGCGATCTTCTTGCCGTTTTCCTGTGCCGGGGCCTTCATATATTCATCACTGTGTTCCAAAATATGATCGCCCAGGAACCGCTCCACCGAACCCACATTGAGGCTCTCGTCATAGGTATTGCGGTTGCAGCCTTCCATGCAGAAGTGGGCGCAGACACGGCTGGTGATGGCGGGCATGGGGTTGACCTCCAGGATCACCCGGGCGGCGCCGTCGATGTTCCCCTCCCGGATCATCTCCATGTAGGCGGAGATGTCAGTATGGGCGGGGCACTCCATGGTGCAGGGGGTCTGGCAGACCTTGGCCGCGCCGAAGATGGAGTGGTAACGATTTTCACCCATCATGGCGGAGCAAAGGTGGCCTTCCTTCCGGGCGCAGTTGATCCGCCCCCCCACGCTGTTGGGATAGCGGTAATACCAGCAGCGGATGTCCTGGCAGATGTTGCCGCCGATGGTGGCATGGGTGCGGATATTGGGGCTGGCCACAGAATAGGCAGCGTCGGCCAGGGCGTTCCATCCCTCTTTTACCACAGGGGAGGAGGCGATCTCATCCAAAGTGGTCATTGCGCCGATATGCAGACCGTCCGCTTCCTTGCGGATAAAACGGAGACCGGGGACGTTCCGCAGGCTCACTACCTTATCGGGATAGGTGGGCAGCAGACGCTCTTTGAGAACCCCCAGCAGGTCGGTTCCTCCCGCCTCCAGGACGGCATTTTCGGATTGCAGAATCCGGGAAACCTCAGAGACAGACTCCGGGGCGGTATAGTGGAAATGTTTCATCGTTTATTTGCCCTCCTTCTCTTTGAGCGCCGCCAGGATCTTGGCGGGGGTAAAGGGATAGCTGTTGAGCTTGATGCCGCAGGCGTTGTAGATGGCCAGACGGATTGCGGGACCGCCGGGAGCCAGCAGCGGTTCGCCCACGCCGAAGGCGCCGAAGGGATATTCGGTATCCCGGCCCTTGTTGGATTCCAGAATGATGTGGTCATGGGGCACCACATCGTTGAAGGTACGAACCTTGTAGTCGATATTGCTGGGGTTGAGAACACGGTAATCGTTGGGATCCCAAACGGTCTCCTCCATGCAGGCGATGTCCACACCGGCGAAGAAGGACTGGACCTGATTGCGCAGCGGCAGGGGGTTGACGATCACGCCTGCGTCGGACCCGCCGAAGTGATCGATGATCTTGAAGGTGCCCATCTCCTTGTCCACCTCCACTTCCACAAATTGCAGGTGGAAGATGGTGCTGTTGTGGACGCCGTCAAAGTGGCCGCAGCCGGTGATGCTGTCCACCTTGCCCATCAGGCGGGGGAACAGGCCGTACTTCTCCTCAGGATTGGACAGACGGTAAACATAGCCGTCCCGGAAACCGCAGTCGCTCTTGGGGATACCGATCTTCTCCTCAGCCAGGGTGAAGATCTTGTCCAAAGCATCCTCACAGGCCCGTTTGACAGCGATACCGCCGCAATAGGTGGAACGGGAACCGGTGGAACCAAAGTCCGGCGGGGTGACGCCGGTATCGGAAGGACTGAGACGAACCGCGTCCAGGGGAACATTGAGGGTTTCCGCCGCAACCTTCAGCTGAATATCACGGGTACCGGCGCCGAATTCCGCCATACAGGTGGAAACATACACCGCGCCCAAACCGGTGATGGTGACGTTGGCGTTGGAAGGCTTGCCGCCGGTATCGGAGTGACCGGCGCCTGCCACGCCCACGCCTCTGGCCCGCTTGCCGTCGGCGGAAACCCAGGTGGGAACGCCCCAGCCCTTCCACCGCTCAGACCAGCGGAAAGCCTTGGCGGTCTCGGTGACCAGATGGCTCCAGTCGGCGGCCATGTTATTCTGCCAGAAGTGCGGGCCGGCCATGGCGTTGTGATACCGGTCGCCCAGCTTCATGGTGTTTTTCTCAAAATAGGTGACGGGGTCGATGTTCAGCTTTTCGCAAGCCTCAAAGATGGCCTGGGTCAGCAGGGCGGTGGATTCCATGTAGCCATAGCCTCGGAAGGAACCGGAGGGGATATGGTTTGTGACCACTACATCGGCGTCAAACTTCTTATTATCGGTCTTGCAAAGGATGGGCAGGGTGTTGGTGCCCACCGCCAGCATAAACTCCTGGGTGGAGGCGCAGCAGCCGGCGTCGGCGTACTGGCGCATCTCAATGGCGCTGGCCAGACCGTCCTTCTTCATACCAAACTTGATATGAGCTTTGGTACTCATCCGGTTCTGATGGGCGGCAAAATGCTCCTCCTTGGTATAACCGTACAGCACCGGGCAATGGGCTGCCTTTGCCATGACAGCGGCGTAAACCAGCACCTGAACGTTGCCGCTGTACAGCTTGGAGCCGAAGGAACCGCCTACCGCCGGCGCGATGAGACGGACACATTCATAGGGAACATCCAGGGAGGAGGCTACGTTCTGGTGGCAGTAGGCAGGGGCCGCGGCGGAAGCGATGAGGGTGACGGTCTCCCCTTCCCAGCTGGCAATGATGATGGGGGCCTCTACAGGCAGCGGATTCTGGCCGTTGTCCATAGCGGCGTCCACTTCCACCACCACGTCGGATTCGGCAAAGCCCTTTTCAATATCCCCCACCTCAAAGTTCAGATTGTTCTTGTGGGGAGCAATGTTGCCGGGGAACTCCGGATACAGCTGAGGAGCATCCGGAGCCAGGGCCTCGTCGATGGTGAAGACCGGCTTGAGCACCTCATACTCCACCTTGATCAGCTCCAGGGCCTCCATGGCGATGTCCTCGGTCACCGCCACCACCAGCGCTACGGCGTCGCCGATGTAACGGACATATTCATCCATGATGTGATAGTGCTTGGGAGGGGTAAAGCCGTTGGTGATGTAGATGTTCCGGTCCACATCCTTCCAGGTGACCACAGCGGTCACACCGGGGAGCTTTTTTGCTTCTTCCGCATCGATGCTGACGATCCGGGCAAAGGGATGGGGGCTGCGGAGGATCTTTCCATACTGCATTCCGGGAAGTTTAAAATCTCCGGTATACATGGCTTTGCCGGTGACGATCTGTTCGCCCAGCAGACGGTGGCTCTCCTTACCGATATGTCTGAATTCGTTGTTCATTTGCCGTTCCTCCTCTGCTCCACATAGGCCATGATGGATTCCACCGCGGTGTAATGGGTGCCGCAGCGGCAATAGTTGCCCGCCAGGGCTTCCCGCACCTCTTCTTCAGTGGGATCAGGATTCTTGTCCAGCAGCGCCTGGGCGGTCATGATGATACCGGGAATACAGAAGCCGCACTGATAGCCGCAGTTATCCAGAAACGCCTGCTGCAATCCGCTCAGCTCCCCGGTAGCGGCGTCTGCCAAGCCTTCGATGGTGGTGATTTCTCCTCCGTCACAGTCCATGGTGAGGGTCATGCAGGAGGTGATGGGCTTGCCGTTCATAATCACGGTGCAGCAGCCGCAAGCGCCCTGGTTGCAGCCGATTTTCAGGCCGGTGAAGCCCAGCCGGTCCCGAAGGGTGTCCGCCAGGGTCTCGCTCTCCGGCATATCGGTCAGGCCGTCCCCCACGCTCAGTTCATAGGTTCTGCCGTTGACCTTCAGCGAGATAATTCTTTGGAGTCTTTCTTTCATGGAATGGTTCCCCGCCTTTCTTGGTGGTAAAATCTCCCCTGTGGGAGAACGTTCCTGGTCCGGGGCCCGCCCTTTTTGTGGAAAAGCCGGGTCCCGGACTCATCGTTACAGAAAACAGAGGACGCTGTTGTCCAATCTTCTCAATCCTTCTGGATCAGCGCGCTGAACACCACCGCCAGCACCAGGCATCCCAGGAAGGTATACCAGATGAGGCTGTAATTGCCGGTGGCGTCGATGACCGCGCCCACAATGGCAGGCTGGATCATGCTGGAAGTCTGGAAAATCAGGTTCTGGGTGGACACCGCAGTGGCGCTGTACCGGTCACCAGCCCGCTGCATCGCCAAAGTGGTGAAGTGGGTGGATGGCAGATAGGAGAAGGCGCCGTAGATGATACCCACCAGGATGAGACCGGTGTATCCCCGCTGGAAGGAGAACAGCAGCGTCAGCACGCCCATGCCGGTCAGGGAGAACAACAGGAAGCTTTTGTGGTTCATCTTCATCTTCTGGGCCAGGGAACCGGAAACGCAGGAGCCAACAACGCCCGCCACTGAATAGCAGGTAATAATCAAACCGCCTTCCGCCTTGGTGAAGCCCAGGGTGCCGGCATAGGTGTTGGCCCAGGTGGCAAAGCCCACGGAAACGAACATGAACATAAATCCGCCGACGCCCAGCAGCAGCTGTTCTTTATCGGTGAAAAAGACCTTCAGCCCCTCCAGCATCCCCGCTTTGGCAGGACCGCCGGCCGGAGCGGAAACCTTTGGCGCAGGTTTGACAAACAGCAGCAGACATACAATCACAACCACCGCCACCAGGCTCACCGCCAGGAAAGTGTTCCGCCAGCCCAAAGCAGCGTTCAGCGGAGCGCCCAGAGAGTTGGCCAGAGTGATGCCGATGGGAGGAGAGGCAAGCAGTACGCCCATAGCGGAAGCCCGCTCCCGGGGAGCAAAGTTCTGTGCCACCACCTTGGAACAGCTGGCCATGACGCAGCCGCTGCTGACGCCGGTGACAATCCGGAAGAAAAGGCCCGCCTCATAACCTGTGATGGTGGACATCAGCGCCGTCATTACGCCGCCCAGCAGGGTGCATACAATCAAAATCACTTTGGGCTGGAGCTTGTCCGCCATGATGCCGCCGGGGATCTGGGTAATCAGATAGCCGGCGAAGAAGGCGGACATATACAGTCCCGCCTGCACCGCTGTGATGCCAAATTCCGCTGTGACGTCGGACATCAGAGGGCTCCAGATGTACCTGCTGACAAAGGTGAAGGTGAATGCCAAGGTGACCGCCAGCAGCGCCAACCATTTGTTGCCCGTCCGCTGGACCTGCGCGTTTTCCGCCATGATAAATTCTCCTTTCAGTGCGCGCAGCTTCATTTTACTATACAAGCTGCGTTTTGTATAGTAAATACTATCACCAGTTTGTCACACAGTCAACAAAGAATGATAAAAATAAAACAATATTTGATATTTTTCTACATATATCACGGTTTTTATCCTACAAAAATAGATATTATTATATTAATCTCCAATTTTTTCAAAAAATAGACAATTATACAAAATATAATTTGTATAATTTCCTTCTCCGCTTTTTCTTTCAGCCGTTTTTATCTCCAGGTTTTCAGCATCGTTTACCTTTTCTGAAAAATATGTTAAACTAAAAAAAATCGGCCTGTATTTTTACCAGAAAGGACCTTCAGAATGAATCGAAACCACGAAAAACGCAGCAACCTGAAAGATGAAATCCTTACTGTCGCTCAATCCATGTTTCGGGACTACGGATACGACGACACCACCTTTCAGAAGATTGCCGATCAATTGGGGATCACCAAAGGCGCCATTACCTATCACTTCAAAAACAAGCATCTGATTATGGCCCACTTTTTTGACCGGTATTTTCAAACCCTTCGGGACTTTATCGACTCCTACCCTGACGACTATCGCAATACTTACTGGCGCTATTGCGTCATGTATATCTATGCTTATCGCACCATTATGAAGAATCCCAGAAACCAGAGTCTTTTTTTCCATCAGGACCAGATGTCTCTGTGGGAGTCCTCCAAGGTGCCCACCGTGGTGGAAATCTATCGGGCCATCGCCAAGGATTTTCACAAAACTTTCACAGAGGAAGAACTGCTGGTTTCCACCTATATGGATTTGGGCGCCCGGCGTCGTCTTTACCGGGAATATGTCAATAATAATCAGCTGTTGCCCATCGACAAGTTTTGCTACTACCACATTTATCTGATGGGGCTGCTGGCCCGGTTGGATCTGGCTACGGTGGAGGAAAATATCGGCTTTGCCCTTGCTTTTGCCAACAGCCATTCTCCTCCAACCACGCCGTTGCTGGCCTGAGAAACCAAACAATTCTGAAATCACGTGGAAAGGTAGGATCATCTTATGAAAGAAGCCTGGTGGAAGGAAGCGGTAGTGTATCAGATCTATCCCCGCAGCTTTATGGACGCAAACGGCGACGGTGTGGGAGATCTCCGGGGCATCCTTCAGAAGCTGGATTATCTGGTGGAACTGGGAGTGGATGTGATCTGGCTCTGTCCCATCTATCCCTCCCCCAATGATGACAACGGCTATGACATCAGCGATTATCAGGGAATCATGGCAGAGTTCGGCACCATGGAGGACTTTGACCTGCTGCTGGAGGAGATGCATCGCCGGGGACTGAAGCTGATGCTGGATCTGGTGGTCAACCACACCAGCGACGAACACCCCTGGTTCCAGGCTGCTCTCAAGGACCCCCAGGGTCCCTACCGGGATTATTACTTTTTCCGGGACGGCAGGGAGAACGGTCCTCCCAACAATTGGGGCAGCTTTTTCGGCTTTTCCGCCTGGGAACGGGAACCAGAGGGGGAACAGTATTACCTGCATCTCTTTACCAGAAAACAGCCGGATCTCAACTGGGAGAACCCCGCCGTCCGGGAGGAAGTGTACCGGCTGGCGGAATTCTGGGCCAAAAAAGGGATCGACGGCTTCCGCATGGATGTCATCAATCTCATCTCCAAAACCCCTGGTTTGCCGGACCTGCCCGGCTTGGCTCCGGGTGAAATGCAGATTCCTCACCCGTACTGCGCCAACGGCCCCCGGGTCCATGAGTATCTTCAGGAGCTGAACCATCGGGTTCTGAGCCCCTATGGTCTGATGACGGTGGGAGAGATGGTTTCGGTGGACCCCCAAAAGGCCCGGCTGTATACCCACGAGGACCGGGAAGAACTGAACATGGTTTTTACCTTTGAACATATGGATCTGGACGCGGTGGGGGGAGACAAATGGAACCTGCGCCCCTGGCGTCTGAGTGAAATGAAGGAGGTCTTTGGCCGGTGGCAGCGGGAACTGTCGGAAGGCTGCTGGAACAGCCTGTATCTCAATAACCACGACCAGCCCCGGATGGTCAGCCGCTATGGTGACGATGGCCGCTATCGGGTGGAAAGCGCCAAAATGCTGGCCACCTTCCTCCACACCCTCCAGGGCACCCCCTATATCTACCAGGGGGAGGAGCTGGGGATGACCAACATCCGTTTGGAACACATTGAGGATTACCGGGATGTGGAGATTCTCAATCACTACAAGGAAGCGGTGGAGGTGTTCGGCCAGGACCCGCGGCAGGTGATGGAATCCATCTATGCCAAGGGACGGGACAACGCCCGCACCCCCATGCAGTGGAGCGATCAACCCAACGGAGGCTTTACCACCGGAACGCCCTGGCTGCCGATCAATCCCAACTATACCGTCATCAACGCCGAAGCCGCCCGGAAGGATCCGGGCAGCATTTTCCACTATTATCGCCGCCTGCTGGCTCTGCGGAAGGAATACAAGGTGATGGTTTACGGCGATTATCTCCCGGTCTGCGAGGAACATCCCGCTGTCTGGGCCTATCTTCGCCGGTATCAGGGGGAGGCGCTGGCGGTGGTCCTCAACTTCTTTGGTTCCCCGGCGGAAATTCAGCTGCCCCAGGGGACCATTCCGGAAGGAAGCCGGCTTCTCATCGGCAACTACAAGGATTCTCCCGCCCCTTCCGATCAGTTGACACTGCGTCCCTATGAAGCGGTGGTTTACCATTTTTTCCTCTAACCAGTCCACCCCCTGTGAAAGGAGCGCCGCGTATGGAACAGCAGCGCAGTTCCCTCCCCCCATTTGGCGGAATGTTTTGGCCCGGGATGGAGGAGGAACCCATCCTCTCCCCTGCCCCGGAAGGCCATCCGGAACCTCCCGCTGTTACAGCGGAATCCGAAGTCCCGGAAGAAAAACATTCTTCGGAAGAATCTCCCTACACGCTGCCGGAGATTTCGGAGTATCTGGATTTCCTGCAGGGGCTCCAGCGTTTTGAGGGGAATCCGTCATTTCCCGGATGAATCCAGCCAATACCTCACCCCTTGTTATTTGTTCAACAAGCTGTTTTTTTCTTTTTACGTTGACATTTTTTGTCCATCTTGCTATAATTTAGTTACAAGCAGGAGGAATTCTCCTGCATATATGTCGGAGGATGGGACCGGGAGAGGCCTGCTGCAACTTGGTTGTCAAACAGGCGCCAACGGGGTATGTGCGGAAAAACTCTCAGGCAAAAGGACCGGTTCCGGACGAAACTCTGGAAAGCCAGGCCGCCTGGCACCGATGAAGCAACCCGACCCCTTCAGGCCGGGGAATCTTTCAGGTATCCAAACAGAGACGCGCTTTTATTTGGCGCGTCTCTGTTTTTTGTTCACCACCAAAAGGAGGAATCCCTGATGGAACTGAAAACACCCCTGTACGACTGTCATGTGGCTCTGGGGGGCAAAATCGTCCCCTTTGCCGGATACCTGCTGCCGGTGCAGTATGAAAGCGGGGTCATCACCGAACACAAAGCGGTGCGGACTGCCGCCGGTCTTTTTGATGTCTCCCATATGGGAGAAGTGACCTTTTCCGGGCCGGACGCCCTTCAAAATCTCCAGCGCCTGCTGACCAACGATTTCACCAATATGGCCGCCGGAGACGTCCGCTACAGCCCTATGTGCAATGATCGGGGCGGAGTGGTGGATGATCTGATCGTCTATTGTCTCCAGCCGAAAACCAGCTATCTGGTGGTCATCAACGCCGCCAACCGGCAGAAAGATGTGGCGTGGATGAAGGATCATCTGTCTGGAGAGGTGGAGTTCCAGGATATTTCCGATCAGGTGGCCCAGCTGGCCCTCCAGGGACCGGAATCCCAGCTGATTCTCTCCCGGGTTACAAAGGACAGCAATATCCCGAAAAAATACTATTCCTTCTGCCGGGACTGCTCGGTGGCCGGAATCAACTGCCTCATCTCCCGCACCGGATACACCGGAGAGGATGGATTTGAGCTGTACTGCGCTCCCGCCGATGCCGTCCGCCTCTGGGATACGCTGCTCAAAGCCGGGGCGGACCGGGGCCTGATCCCCTGCGGTCTGGGAGCCCGGGACACCCTGCGGCTGGAAGCGGGGATGCCCCTGTATGGCCATGAGATGAACGACGACATCACACCCCGCCAAACCGGCCTGGGATACTTCGTCAAGATGGAAAAAGACGACTTTATCGGCAAAACAGCCATGGAGGAGATGGGGCCGCCCACCATCAAGCGGGTAGGGCTGAAAATGCTTGGCCGGGGAATCGCCCGGGAAAATTTCCCCGTTTACGCCGCAGGCAAGCTCATCGGTCACACCACCAGCGGCACCCACTGCCCCACCCTGGGCTGCGCCTGCGCCATGGCCCTGGTGGAGAAGGAAGCTGCACCCCTGGACGCCGTGGTCCAGGTGGAGATCCGCGGCAAACTGATCGATGCCCAGGTGGTCCGTTCCCAGTTTTATAAAAGAGGGTAAGCGCTCTTTCCAGAAAGAATAACAGATCTTTATCTCAGGAGGTAAAATGACATGAAAAATCCCACTGATCTGCTTTACACCAAGTCCCATGAATGGATCCGGAAACTGGAGGATGGCTCCGTGGAGGTGGGGCTGACTGATTACGCTCAGCATCAGCTGGGGGACCTGGTCTTTATCGGTCTGCCCCAGGAGGGAGACGCTGTGACGGCGGGAGAGAGCTTCTGTGACGCCGAATCGGTCAAGGCTGTCTCCGAAGTGTACAGTCCCGTCACCGGAACGGTGCTTGCCATCAACGAGAAGCTGCTGGATCAGCCGGAGCTGGTCAATGACAAACCCTATGGCGCCTGGCTGGTTCGGATTGGAGAGATCACACAGGAGGAGGAACTGCTGGGAGCGGCAGAATATGAGGAATTGGTTGCAAAGGAGGAGGGCTGAATGGGCTCCTATGTTCCTTCCACTCCCGCCCAGCGTCAGCAGATGCTGGAAAGAATGGGACTTTCCTCTGTGGAGGAGCTGTTCCGCCAGCTTCCGGAGGAAGTGCTGCTCCGGCGGCCTCTGAACATCCCATCGGGCTGCTGTGAAATGGAAGCGCTGGGAAAGATGGAGGCCATGGCGGCCAAAAACACCGTCTTTTCCTCCATCTTCCGGGGGGCCGGAGCTTACGACCACTATATCCCCGCCATTGTCAAGAGCGTCACCTCCAAGGAGGAATTTCTCACCGCCTATACCCCTTATCAGGCGGAAATCAGCCAGGGGGTGCTGCAATCCATCTTTGAATACCAAACCATGATCTGCCAGCTGACCGCCATGGACGCTTCCAACGCCTCCGTCTATGACGGCGCCACCGCCGCCGCTGAAGCCGCCGCCATGTGCCGGGATCGCCGGAGGACCATTACCTATGCTTCCGCCGCCTGCCGGCCTATGACTTTGCGGACGCTGGCCACCTACTGTTTTTCCGCCGGCACTCCCCTGGTGCTGGTGCCGGAAAAAGAAGGCCGAACCGATTTGGATGCGCTGAAAGATCTTCTGGATCCCGCTGCCGCCGCCTGCCTCTATCTGGAACAGCCCAACTACTACGGACAGCTGGAGGAGATGGAAAAAGCCGGAGAAATCGTCCATCAAGCGGGCGCCAAATTCATCGCCGGCTGCAACCCCATTTCCCTGGGGATTCTCACCCCTCCCGGCGAATATGGCGCTGACATCGCCGTGGGTGAGGGGCAGCCGTTGGGGATGCCTCTGGCCTTTGGCGGCCCCTATTTAGGCTTTATGGCCGCTAAATCCGCTCTGACCCGGAAGCTGCCGGGGCGCATTGTGGGCGAGACCACCGATGTGGATGGGAAGCGGGCCTTTGTGCTGACCCTCCAGGCCCGGGAACAGCATATCCGCCGGGAAAAAGCCTCCAGCAATATCTGTTCCAATCAGGCCCTCTGCGCCATGACCGCCGCAGTCTACCTGTCCGCTATGGGGGCTTCCGGTCTGTCCCAGGCTGCCACTCTTTCCATGTCCAAGGCCCACTATCTGGCGGCGGAGCTGGAAAAGATCCCCGGCTTCCAGCGGAAACACCCCGGGGAGTTCTTCCACGAATTCGTTACCGGCTCTCCGGTGGCGCCAGATGTGTTGATGAAAGCCCTGGAAAAAGCCGGGGTCCTGGGCGGCCTGCCCTTGGATAAGGCTTATAAGGGCTGTATCCTGTGGTGCTGCACCGAGAAAAACACCAAAGCGCAAATTGACCGGTTGGTTTCCATTGTCAAGGAGGTGGCGGAAAAATGAAGCTGATTTTTGAGCGGAGTACCCCGGGGCGGGGGTGCGCCATTCTGCCCCCCTGTGATGTTCCTGTCACCGTCCTCCCTGACGGTATGACCCGCAAACATTCCCCCCAGCTCCCCCAGGTCGGGGAAATCGATCTGTCCCGCCATTATACTCAGCTGATGAAGCAAACCCACGGGGTCAATGACGGCTTTTATCCCCTGGGTTCCTGCACCATGAAATACAATCCCCGGGTCAACGAGGAAGCCGCTGCCCTGCCTGGCTTCCGTCTGATCCATCCCCTCCAGCCGGAAAATACCGCACAGGGCTGCCTGGAGGTGCTGGCGACGGCGGAACAGCTGCTGTGTGAGATCACCGGTATGGACCGGATGACCTTCCAGCCGGCGGCAGGCGCCCACGGGGAGCTGACCGGTCTGCTGCTCATCAAAGCCTATCATCACCATCGGAAGGATACCGCCAGGACCAAGATCCTGGTACCGGATTCCGCCCATGGCACCAATCCCGCCAGCGCCGCCATGGCCGGTTTTCAGGTGGTCAGTATCCCCTCCGGTCCAGACGGCTGTGTGGATGTGGAAGCGCTCCGGAAGGCCGCGGGAGCGGATACTGCCGGCCTGATGCTCACCAACCCCAACACTGTGGGGCTCTTTGACCGGAATATTCTGGAGATCACCCGGATCGTTCATGAGGCGGGTGGACTGTGCTATTACGACGGCGCCAACCTCAACGCTGTCATGGGCATCGCCCGCCCTGGGGATATGGGCTTTGATGTGGTCCATCTGAATCTCCACAAAACCTTCTCCACCCCCCACGGCGGCGGCGGCCCCGGCTCCGGCCCTGTAGGCTGCAAAGAGCTGTTGGCCCCCTATCTGCCAGTTCCCCTGGTTCAGGAGGACGGCCAAAGCGGATACCGCCTGGATTGGGATCGTCCCCTGTCCATTGGCGCGGTAAAAGATTTTTACGGAAACTTCCTGGTGGTGGTTAAAGCCCTCACCTATATCCTCACCCTGGGGCGGGAGGGTATCCCGGAGGCGGCCCAAAACGCCGTCCTTAACTGCAACTATCTGATGACCCGACTCAAAGACGTCTACGACATGGCCTTTGACAGCGGCTGTATGCACGAATTTGTCATCACCCTGGCCCGCCAGAAAAAGGAGCTGGGCGTGACCGCCATGGATGTGGCCAAGGGCTTGCTGGACCACGGGATTCATCCGCCCACCATGTACTTCCCCCTCATTGTGGAGGAAGCGCTGATGGTGGAACCCACCGAAACGGAATCCAAAGAAACCCTGGATGAGGCGGCGGAGGCTTTCCATGAGATCTATCAGACCGCCCTGACCGATCCGCAACTGCTCCACCAGTCCCCTCTCCACACCCCGGTGCGGAGGCTGGACGAAGTGGGGGCGGCGCGGAA
>CASFXA010000115.1 GCA_949298535.1 uncultured Oscillospiraceae bacterium | reverse complement strand
CCGGTGCCCCCTCTGGCCACCGGCAGGGTGCCGGCGCTGGCCTTGCTCATGTCCAGTCCCGTCACCGGGATGGAAATATTACCGCTGCCGTCAAAGCCGGTTGCCGTTCCGGTAGCGCCTCCGCTCAAAGCAATGGTCCGTTTGGCGGCCAGCTTGGCGGCGGTATCGGCGGCTGCGGCTTTGGCGGCCTTGATGGTGCCGTCGGTGACGCCGGAGGAGACAGCTGCGGCGCTGCCCTTGGAATCGCTGGCAGCGATGGCGGCAGCCTGGGCGGCGTCCGCCTTTTGCTGGGCGCCCTCCTGTGTCTCTGCGTTTTGATTGATCTGGCTGAGACGATTGTTCCAGTTTTCCCGGCTGACCGCCTCGCTTGCTTCAAAAAGGGTTACAATTTCCGACACATATTCCACTCCCTTCTTTATGAATCAGTTTCTGCTGAAATCCACTGTCCTCGCTCAAACTCCTCCATGGAAAGTCCTTTTTCATCCAGCTCCTCCCAGGTCAACTGCTGCTCGTCCAATTCCTCCCAGGTCAGATAAGCGTAGGCGATTTCGGTCAAAAGATTGGCGGGGATCAGCCTGTACATCGTTTCCAGCAGCGGCGTCAAATCCTTCTGCCTGCTTTCTCCCCGATAGGTCACCGACAGAAGAAAATTTTCCACCTTCATCTGTACCGGAACCCCCATATAGGCCTCAATCACCTGGCGAAGACTCTGCAAATTGACAGGGGGCTTGCTCATCAAGCAGGCTCTGATCTGATCCCGGCGTGCCTGGAGCGTGCCATCCCGCGGGGCGGTGAGATTGAGCATCTGCTCCCATCGGGCCGCTCCCTCCTCGTCCACTGTGGAGGGAAAGCGGTTGTTTGCCAGCTGTTCCATCCGGGCCAGCCGCCGATCCAGCTCCTGGCAACAGGCTGCGGCGATGGCCTGAATCTGTGGCAAACGACGCCAAAACTCCGGCAGACAAGAGAGGTAATCCGAGGGCTGCTGATAAAATTCTTCCTTCATGCCTCTCCTCCTTTCAGCTCTGGGTGATGGTCACGGTACCGCATCGGGGCAGCTGCCACTGATCGTAGGTTTTGGTGAGGGAAAAATTGCCGCTTTTGCCTCCAATGGTCACCGCCGTCACATCAGCCACTGCGCTGCTGCACCCCAGAAGAGCCGCTGTCAGCCTGGCGGAGAAGATGGTCTCCTCCGCAAAGGTGATGCTGTCCAGATACTGACGTACCGCCTCTTCCGCCAGAGGCTGCACCAGTTGGAAACTTTCACCGCTGCGCAGGTGGAGGGTTGCGGTGATGTCCACCGTCACCTCTTCCCCGGTGGTCACTGTCACCGTATGTCCCACTGGAGCGATGCCGTCCCCATCCACTCCCATGAGGGTCTGGACCTGTTCCACCAGCTCCGGACTGGCAGCGCGTCCTTCTTCATCGCCGATCACCAGGCCCACTTTTCCGGCCCCCATCTCCCTGGCGCCAAATACCGCCACAGCCCCCACCCCCTGGATGGAAAGGGTCTTCTGCTCATAGTCGGCGATATTTCCCCCATAGGGTGTTTGGCTGATTGCCTGCCGAAAACGCTGGCGCAGCTGGTCATCGGTTTCCTGGTCCCGGGCGGCGATCACCGGATCCGTTTCCATCACAGCGCTTCCCAATCCTGTAAAGTAATCCATGGGCAACACCTGAGGACCGCACCGGTTGCCCGCTGTTCCGGCAGTCTGGCAACGGGCCAGATAGCTTCCCGCCGTCTCTTCTTCCTCCAGCACAAAGGCCAGCCCATCCGCCGCTATCCGCAGCCCGACACAGCCGGACAAAGGGCCTCCTTCCTTGGCGGTGAGGAGTACCCGGCGCACCGCCTGAGTGGCCTCCTCCCGGGTCAGCCCGAAGTCCCTGACCGCCTGATCCAGCCATTTTCCCTCCGCCGTATCAGCGAACAGCAGCCGTTCCAGCTCCTCCAGCATGGCGTTCTGCTGGGCCAGCAGCCGGGCTACCGGGGCCAGCGTGGTATAGATGACGCTGCCCTCCCGCTGATCCAGCTCCTCCGGCACCTCCTCCAACATTCTGGCCAACAGCTGCTCCTGTTCTGTTTTGATGGTCATATTATCACGTCCTTTCCTCCTGAATCCAGGTCATGGATGCTGTTCCCAGGGTGGTTTCCAGCGTAAAGGAGGCTTTCGCCTGTTCCCCCTGGAAGCTCTGGGAAAAATCCCGGATTTCCAGAATCCTGTCATCCTCCAGCAGCGTCTCGGTAATCAGTTCCTCCAGCACCCCCGCCAAGTATTTCCGGGGTTTGCCTATCTGCTCCTCCAGTTCGCTGCCATAGTCCTGGGAGAAGATTCCGTATCGGTAGCGAGGGGTTTTCAGCGCCAGCTGCGCCGCCTGGAGGATCGCCTCCAGACCGTCCACCCACCCGGAGATCCCGCTGTCTGTCACCTGAAAAGTGCGGGACGGCACCGGCGTAGGCAGCTGGGTATATGTTTTAAGAACGCTCATCTTGTTCCTTCTTTCCCATTTTCCTTTTTTACAGACGCTGCACCACTGTATAGCGCCGCCCGCCCTGACTGCGGCAGACCGCCACCCGGTCCCCTGGCTGCAAACCATGTTGCAGCACCACCGGCGCCTCCCGAACAGTCAGTTGTTCCAGTTCCGGCTCAGCCTCCAGCATAGGTTCCCCCTGGGCTGTTTGATCCTCCCGGCTGACCGAAAAGGAGATCGTTCCTTCCTGTCGCTGCAGTTCCCGGGGCAAAATCACCAGTTCCCAGGGGATGCTGGTCATTTGATCGTCCAGCAGCAGTCCTTCCTCGGTGCAGCTGCCATAGAGAAGGTCGCTGAGGGTTTCGTTGGCCAGATAGTCCCGGATAATTTCTTTAATGCACCGCAGCAAACTGCTCACGGTTCTTCCCTCCATTCCAGTTCCAGGGTCATTCGGTGACCCTGGGCGTCAAAAGTATGTTCCGCTGACAGCACCAGCACCCAGACATCCAGCTTCAGCTCCCCGATTGCCACCCGCACGCTGTTTCCGGCCCGGACCCGAAGATCCCCCATGGCTTCCAGACGCAGGGTGCGCCGCACTCCTTTGCGGCTTTGCAGCAGCTGAATGGCCTGCTGCTGCATCTGTGGCAGGGTCATTCCCCGGTCCGCTTTATCCAGCAGCAACAGGGGACCAAACCGTGCCACCGAAGCGGCGTCCTCTGCCCAGGCGCTTTGAATAATGCCGACGGAAGCGCTGCTTTGGAGCACCCGGACCTGATTGACGGTGGCATCCAGATCCCCGCCATAGCGGTAATCCGTCACCAGACTGCCGTCTCCCAAGGTCAGAGGCAGCAGCAAGCTGCCCACCTCCCGCAGTTCCAGCGCCCCGAAGGCATCCCGCAGAATGTAAGAAAGGCCGGTGGCTTCCCTCAGTTCCCGGATGCTTTGATACAGCATATCCAACCGGGTCCGGTTGTCGAAGAGATAGGGGCTCAGGGGGGTGGGGCATTTCTCCACTGTTCCCAGGCGGATCCGGTCTCCCGCCGCGGCGCACACCCGGTTGAGAAAAAGGTCCAGAGTTTCCGCCGGGCGGTAAAGGGTATCGCTGTTTTTCAGATACCGCAGCTGGTCGCAGCAAAGAACCTGGATGTTTTTCCGATCCTGCTGCACCCGGAACACCCAGCCCCAAAAGATCCCTTCTCCTTCCCTGTAAAAAATCGCCTGCTGCCCCGGCTGGGGGGAAGGGGCGCTCGCCGAGGGAAAGGTGATGGTCAGAGTACCCGCGCCATCGTTGCGGCTGGTACTCCACTGAAGCCGGGTGACCACCGGCTCATAATCCTGGTCGTCTAAAAGAATCATCGCTCTCCTCCTGTCTTTACCGGGCGGTATATTCCTTTTTCCATTGGGCGAAGGTGGTGGTGTCCCCGGGATGTTCCAGCATCCAGTCCCAATACAGGCCGTGGTATTGCTGTAATTCCATCACTCTGCCTGCCTCGGCCAACCTCTGATAGCTGCCATATTCCTCGGTGCTGCGGAAAACCGGCACTCCATTGGGAATCATCAACCGATTGTCCGTGCTGACCAGCCGTTCCTCCTCGTCGGAATACCAATACCAAACCTCTCCTTCCCCGTCCGGCAGCACCGCAGCCGCATCCATGGGAGTGTTCAGCACCCACGGTCCCGGATCCTCCGGGGGCATCCCTGGCCGGGTGGAGGGGGGGATCTCGCTCTGCTGCACCTCCACCCGACGATATTCCGTCAAACGGACCGTCACCTGATAGATCCCTTCGTAATTCTGCTGAACCTCCAGCTGGGTCAAACAGGCGGAAGCCGACTCTCTCCGTCGTTCCCCGGAGATCACCAATCGCCGTGGTTTTTTCTCCTCCATCCATTCATGAAGCTGTTCCAGCAGCCGGGAACCCTTTGTCCAATCCTCCGCCGCCATATCGTTATAATCGCTCCAATGGCATTTCAGCGTCCACTGCCGCAGCTTTCTGCTGCCTGGGACCTGGAATTCTCCCTGTCCCAAGCCGTCATAAGCGGACACCGGACGGGCCATGGTGAGGCTCACCGATTCCACGCCGTAAAGTATGCAATCCCCGTAATACACGGTGACCATGACGCTCCCTCCTTTCTCCATCCACTTGCTCCGCCCCTTTCGGAAGGGGCTTTGTTGTTCTGTCCCCCGGGTCCAGGGGGAGGCCTCCAGATTCCCCGCATTTTACCGGAATCTGTTCCGCCTCTTTTTCCCCGCACCGGAATACCGGCCTCCCGCTCACTTTTTCTCCACCGCAATCAGGTCGCTTGCCAATAAAAAAGCCCGGGCGGCAGGAGTCATCTCCAGATACCGCTGCGGGTCAATGTGGTGTCGCTGCAGGGCCAGATGGGCTCCTCTCCAAAGAGGATCATCCCCCTGCCGGATCAGTTTTTTATTTCGTCCACCTGGGTGGAGAAGCCCTTTCCTCCCAGATATTGGCTGTAAGCCGCCGCCAATCGGGTGGCCTCCCCGTCGGTCAGCAGCACCCGCAATCCGTCCAGAGGATTCAGGATGGCCCGGCCCGCCTTTTGGGAAAGGGCATCCAAACATTCTTTGGCGTGCAGGTCCGGACAGGTCAGCGCTTCAGCGGCGCAGGCCAGCATCAGGTCCCTGACATTTTCGGTGTGGGCTTTTTCCCGGGCGGCGGTACCTTCCCGGGGATCCAGCTCCCGCAGCTCCCACACCAGAGGCTGTCCCTCCTCATCGGCGAAGCGGTCCGAAAGGGTCAGCCGCAGAGGCTGCCGGGCTGTCGGTTCCATGTATGCAAGAAATGATTTCATCTAAATTTACGCTCCTTTTTCTTTACTTTTTTGTGAACATTATGCTATATTGGTCTTAACATTGGTCTTTTCGCGCCGGTTTTATAAAGTTCTGTCACCATTTATATCAAAAGGGCTTGGAATGGCCCCGCTGCAGAAAGAAGGATTTTACCATGCTGCGCATCACCAAAATCATGAAAGGTTTTAATTTCAAATCAAAAATGTGGGGCTCTGAGCCTTATGTGTCCGAGGCAATTGAGGAACTGGGGCCGGAAAATGTCGTACAGATTGACACCGCCAGCGGCGTCACCACCTTGGTTTA
>CASFXA010000114.1 GCA_949298535.1 uncultured Oscillospiraceae bacterium | reverse complement strand
CCCTGAAGACAGTAGTTTACAATCCAGAGGACCGTCTTCCTACACGCGGCGTCGCTGCATCAGGGTTTCCCCCATTGTGCAATATCCCCCACTGCTGCCTCCCGTAGGAGTCTGGGCCGTGTCTCAGTCCCAATGTGGCCGATCAACCTCTCAGTCCGGCTACCGATCGTCGCCTTGGTGGGCCGTTACCCCGCCAACCAGCTAATCGGACGCGAGCCCATCTTCGAGCGATAAATCTTTGACATCAGGATGATGCCATCCCAATGTGTTATGCGGTATTAGCAGTCGTTTCCGACTGTTATTCCCCACTCGAAGGCAGGTTGCTCACGTGTTACTCACCCGTCCGCCACTAAGTAAGATAAGCAAGCTCATCTTACTCCGTTCGACTTGCATGTGTTAGGCGCGCCGCCAGCGTTCGTCCTGAGCCAGGATCAAACTCTTCATTAAATGGTATCTAAAACCTTTCGGCTTTAAATCAATTCAACGAAGTAATTTCGAACCTAAATTCTCATTACTCACTGGCATTCTCTTTTTCCTGAAATTCGGAATCAGAGTATGCTGCAAAGTTTTTAAAAAACTTCAAAAATCATTTACAAGGGTTTCGCTTGTAAGCTAAATGTTGTTCAATTTTCAAGGTGCCAGCGCTGTTTTCGTGGGGTTTTTTCTTGTTTTTTCGCAGCCCCGCGAGACAGCTTAGTTATAATACCACAGCCCCATAGAGATGTCAACACCTTTTTTCAAGTTTTTTCACTTTTTTCCGAAAAAAGTTGCTTCCCTTCCAGTTTGTCCCATTTGGCTGTATATTATACATTTCTTATTACTCCCCGTTGAGGAAACAGCAGGGTTTTCCTCACTTTCGCCCCCCCAAAATGCCGATGGCGGTGACTCCCAGGGCAATCACAAGACCGCAAAGAAGGGTCTCCCCCGTTGTCAGTTCTCCTTCCAGCCCTTTCAGCGCCAGGCTGGACCACGGTTTTTGCCGGGAATCCTCCTCCCGGGCGGACGCCTCCGGCTCCGCCTGCTCCTCCCCGTCGCTTTCCTCCTCCGGGGGAACCGCCTGGAAGATTTCCTCCTCCGTGTTCTCCTGAAGGCTGTCCTCAGGCGGGGTGGTGGGGAGGGCCGCCTCCTCCCGGATGATGACAGGGAACTGGGCCGGAACCGGAAAACGGAAGCTGCACAGCAGCGGCCAAACCAAAACCGCCATCACCAAAAGGATTCTCTTCCATCTTTCCCATTTCATTTCTATCTTTCACTTCCTTTCAGAAACCATCTGATCCGAATTTTCATGTCTTTATCAGGGGCGGGGAATGGGCTCCGTCCCCCTGGGTGAGCAAAGGCGCGGAGGGAAGAAATCGCCTCCGGCTGTTCCGGGTCCCTGTGGGGATTGCTCCTCCCCCCCCGGCTTTCCGGAGCTTTTTCAAGCCAGTCTCCTTTCCCACCGGGCCGCCCCGCTTTTTCCCCGGAAGGCAGAAGAAAACGAGGCGGGGATACGTCCGGGTTGGGAAAAGCGGTTTATCCTTTGTCCACCGGGCGTACCATACCTTATTATAATATAAGCGTCCCAACCGCCTTTTCAGAAAATTCACAGGGTTTTCCCCCGGGCAGCTGGAAATTTCCTTTCTATGATACCTTATTTCTTTCGCCGGTACAATCCCCGCCGTTGCATTTGCCCGCTTTTTCCTTTATACTGGAAAGCGGAAGATTCTATCGGAAAGGTCAGGTTCCACATTCTATGCCCATTAAAATTCCCAACGAGCTGCCCGCCTGTTCGGTGCTGGAGCAGGAAAACATCTTTGTCATGCGGGAGGACCGGGCGGTCCATCAGGACATCCGCCCGCTGAAAATTGTCATCCTCAATCTGATGCCCAAAAAAATCGAGACGGAAACCCAACTGCTGCGGCTGCTGGGCAATTCCCCCCTCCAGGTGGACGTGGAGCTGCTGCAGGTGACCAGTCACCGGTCCAAAAACACCAGCGCGGAGCATCTGATTAAATTCTACAAGACCCTGCCGGAGATCCAGCATCAGCGCTTCGACGGCATGATTATCACCGGCGCGCCGGTGGAAACCCTTCCCTTTGAGGAGGTGGACTACTGGCCGGAGCTTTGCCAGATTATGGAATGGAGCCGCAGCCATGTCTATTCCACCCTTCACATCTGCTGGGGGGCTCAGGCGGGGCTGTATTACCATTATGGCATTCCCAAGCATCCGCTGCCGGAGAAGATGTTCGGCGTCTTTGCCCATCATCCCCTGGTGGTCAACTATCCCTTGCTCCGGGGGTTTGACGAGGAATTCTGGGCTCCCCACAGCCGCCATACCACCGTGCTGCGGGAGGACATCTCGGCCTGTCCCCAGGTGCAGATTCTGGCGGCTTCCCCCGACGCCGGGGTATATCTGGCGGAGGCCCAGGGGGGACGGCAGATTTTCGTCACCGGACACTCGGAGTATGACCGCTACACCCTGGCGGACGAATACTGGCGGGACCGGAACAAGGGGCTGCCCATCACCGTGCCGGCCCACTACTATCCCGGGGACGACCCCACCCGGGAGCCGGTGATCCGGTGGCGGGGCCACGCCAATCTCCTTTTTTCCAACTGGCTGAACTACTATGTCTATCAGGAAACCCCCTATGATCTGGACACCCTGACTCACCACGAGGAAACATAATGCACAAAGGCCGTCTCCGGTTTTGTGCGCTTTCACCCTTGTCCCCCGGAAGGGGACGTGCTATACTAGTTCTTGTCTGAAGGATCGGCGTTTATCCTTGTGAGAATTTGAGTCAAGGTAGACAAAGCCCCCCGGGTTTTGTTTGCTTTGGCTCTTTTTGTCTTTTGTCCGCCTCTGCTGCAAGGGGGGGCGGCGGAAAAAACGGGAAAAGCGCCGCCAAACATAACAGGAGGGAGACAAACACCTATGTATGATGTAGCAATTATCGGCTGCGGTATCATCGGCGCGTCCACTGCCTACGAGCTTTCCCGGTACAAGCTGAAGGTGGCTGTGCTGGAGGCTCAGAACGACGTGGCCAACGGCACCACCAAGGCCAACAGCGCCATCCTCCACGCCGGATACGACCCGGAGCCCGGCACCCTGATGGCCAAGCTGAACGTGGAAGGCGTCCGTCTGGCCAAGGAGCTGTGCGAAAAGCTGGATGTGGAGCGCAAGCAGATCGGCTCCTTTGTGCTGGCCTTCTCCGAAAAGGAGATGGACACCGTCCGGGAGCTTTATGACCGGGGCGTCCAGAACGGCGTGCCGGACATGAAGGTGCTGACCAAAGAGGAAGTGCTGGCTATGGAGCCCAACATCAGCGATGAGGTTCACGGCGCGCTGTACGCTCCCTCCGCCGCCATCGTCAATCCCTGGGAGTTCTGCATCGCTCTGGCGGAGACCGCCGTCCGCAACGGCGTGGAGATGCACCTCAATTCCAAGGTGACCGCCATTGAGAAGAAGGACGATGTCTTCCACATCACCACCGCTTCCGGGGAGTTTGAGGCCCGGTATGTGGTCAACGCCGCCGGCGTTTACGCCGACAAGGTCCACGAAATGGTGGGGGGCTCCGGTTTCCATACCATTTACAACCGGGGCGAATATTACATGATGGACAAATCCCAGGGGAACCTGGTGAACAAGGTGGTGTTCCAGTGTCCCTCCGAGGTGGGCAAGGGCGTGCTGGTCTCCCCCACCGTTCACGGCAATCTCATCGTCGGCCCCAACGCCGTCAACTGCGACCACGGGGACGATGTGAACAACACCGCCGAGGGCCTGGATTTTGTCCGCCGTCTGGCTGCAAAATCTGTCCCCTCCATCAACTTCCGGGACAGCATCCGCAACTTCGCCGGGGTCCGGGCCAACTCTGACCGTCCCGACTTTATTATCGAAGAATCCGCCGCCTGCAAAAACTTCATCAATCTGGGCGGCATCAAGTCCCCCGGTCTGTCCTCCGCTCCCGCCATCGGCAAAATGACGGTGGAGCTGCTGAAGGGCTGCGGTCTTGAAACTGAGGCCAAGGAGCAGTTCATCGACACCCGCAAGCGGATCAAGTTCCGCGAGCTGGACGCCGAGGGCAAAAAGAAGGTCATCGCTGAGAATCCTCTCTATGGCCGGGTCATCTGCCGCTGCGAGACCGTCACCGAGGGAGAGATCGTGGAGGCCATCCACCGTCCCATCGTTCCCCGTTCCATCGACGCCATCAAGCGCCGCTGCAACGCCGGCATGGGCCGCTGCCAGGGCGGTTTCTGCGGTCCCCGGGTCCATGAGATTCTGGCCCGGGAGCTGGGCGTGTCCCTGATGGACATCCAGATGGATGAGGACGGCTCCTACATCCTGACCAATCCCACCAAACAGGAGGTAAAGTGATGAATACCAATTATGATGTCATTGTCATCGGCGGAGGCCCCGCCGGTCTGGCCGCCGCCTGTGAAGCCTACGATAAGGGCGCCAAAAAGGTGCTGGTCATCGAGCGAGACAAGGAGCTGGGCGGCATCCTCAACCAGTGCATCCACAACGGCTTCGGCCTCCATTACTTCAAAGAGGAGCTGACCGGCCCGGAATACGCCGGACGCTTTGTGGAGCTGGTCAAACAGACCGCCATTGAAGTGAAGCTGGACACCATGGTGGTGGAGATCACCCAGGACCATATCGTCCGCTGCATCAGCGCCAAAGAAGGTTATCAGGAGCTGACCGCCGGCGCTGTGGTGCTGTGCATGGGCTGCCGGGAACGGACCCGGGGCGCCATCGCCATCCCCGGTGACCGTCCTGCCGGCGTCTTCACCGCGGGCGCGGCCCAGCGGTATGTGAACATGGAAGGCTATATGGTGGGCAAACGGGTGGTTATCCTGGGCTCCGGCGACATCGGCCTGATTATGGCCCGCCGCATGACCCTGGAAGGCGCCAAGGTGCTGGCCTGCGTGGAGCTGTGCCCCTACTCCAACGGCCTGACCCGGAATATCGTCCAGTGCCTCAACGACTACGACATTCCCCTGTATCTGTCCCACACCATCACCAACATCATCGGCAAGGAGCGGGTGGAGAAGGTCATCATCAACGAAGTGGATGAAAACCGCCGTCCCATCCCCGGCACCGAGATCGAGTTCGACTGCGATACCGTTCTTCTTTCCGTGGGCCTCATCCCTGAAAACGAGCTGACCCGTAACGCCCAGATTGTGATGGACCGCCGCACCAACGGCGCTGTGGTCTATGAAAATATGGAGACCTCCGCCCCCGGCATCTTCGCCTCCGGCAACGTGGTTCACGTCCACGACCTGGTGGACTTCGTCACCGCCGAGAGCAAGCGGGCCGGCGCCGCCGCCGCCAAGTACGCCCTGGGCTGCAAGGCAGGCGGTCCCGTCACCGAGGTGAAGACCGGCAGCTGCGTCAACTACACCGTTCCCCAGCACATCCGCCGGGAGAATGTGGAGAAGGGCGTGGACGTCTTTTTCCGGGTCAACAATGTCTACAAGGATATGGTCATCAAAGTGACCAGCGGGGACACCCAGCTGTGCGCCTTCAAGCGGGAGCATATGGCCCCCGGCGAGATGGAGAAGATCACCATCCCCAAGGTGCTGCTGGATAAGGCCTCAGACGAGATCACCGTTTCGGTGGAGCATCAGTAAGGAAGGAGCGCGGAATATGACAAACGTCATTTGCATCGTCTGCCCCAAGGGCTGCCATCTGTCGGTGGACGAGGAGAACGATTACGCCGTCACCGGCTTCGGCTGCGAGCGGGGCCGGGAATACGGAAAGAAGGAACTGGTCAACCCCACCCGGGTCATCACCTCCACCGTGAAGGTGAAGGGGGGCATTCATCCCCGGTGCCCCGTCAAGACCAGCAGCGACATTCCCAAGGGCCTGATTAAAGACGCCATGAAGCTCCTCAATTCTGTGGAGCTGGAGGCCCCCGTTCATGTGGGAGACGTGGTGGTCAAGGACATCTGCGGCACCGGCGTGGACTTCATCGCCTCCCGGAATATGTAATTTTCCGTCATTTTGACGGGTCTTCTGCCGCCGGAGGGTTGCTGTTCCTTCCGGCGGCTTTTTTCTCAGGGGCAGCGGCTCCCTTTCCTCCCCTCTTTTCCCCGAAAAACCAGGGAAACCGGTCTTTTTACGCCGTCTTTTGAAGGAGCGGAACGGGCTTTTTGGCAGATTGGAGAAAAAGTTTCCGGCAAAGCCGGTCCGTCACAAAAAAATTGCACGAAGATTCATTTTCTCCCCCTCCCCCGGGGGGAAAAGCCTTGCATCGGGGGAGGATTTTCGATATTATAAAGTGGGTAGATTTTTCTAGGGTGCCAGTGAAAAAAAGGGATTCCTTCCTTTTCTTCCCCGGACGAAGCAGCCGTCGTCACAGGGGAGGCAGGGGCGGGAAGAACCGCTTTTCACCCAAGCCCTAATCAACTGCATGGAGGTAAACGCACTATGAAGGTTCAATTCACCGAAACTGTGTTGCGGGATGCAAACCAGTCCCTGATCGCGACTCGTTTGCCCTTCAACAAGTTCCAGCCCATCCTCAAAAAGCTGGATGAAGCTGGGTACTACTCCCTGGAGTGCTGGGGCGGAGCCACCTTCGACTCCTGCCTGCGCTATCTGGATGAAGATCCCTGGGAGCGGCTTCGCAAGATCAAGGCCGCCTGTCCCAACACCAAGCTCCAGATGCTCCTCCGCGGACAGAATCTGCTGGGATACAAGCACTATCCCGACGATGTGGTCCGTATGTTCGTCAAGAAGTCCATTGAAAGCGGCATGGACATCATCCGCATCTTCGACGCCCTCAATGACATCCGTAACATCGAGGTCGCCGTAGATGAGACTCTGAAAAACGGCGCTCACGCTTCCGGCTGCATCTGCTACACCACCAGCCCCATCCATAACCTGGAGAGCTATGTCCAGCTGGCCAAGAAGATGGAGGGAATGGGCGTCGGTTCCATCTGCATCAAGGATATGGCCGGCATCATGGGTCCCCAGGAGGCTTACGACCTGGTGAAGGCCCTGAAAGAGACCGTCAAGCTGCCCATCGTCGTCCACACCCACTGCACCACCGGCCTGGGTCCTGTCACCCTGCAAAAGGCCGTGGACGCCGGCGCCGACGTGGTGGACACCGCCATCTCCTCCTTCTCCG
>CASFXA010000113.1 GCA_949298535.1 uncultured Oscillospiraceae bacterium | reverse complement strand
GCGCGAGTGGTGGAATTGGCAGACTCGCTAGATTCAGGTTCTAGTGTGCATTACGCACGTGCGGGTTCAAGTCCCGCCTCGCGCACCAAAAAGAAAGGACTTCCGATAGGAAGTCCTTTCTTTTTGGGTTTCGTCGACCGTTGGCCGCTTCCACCCTCTGGTGTTTCCAATGCTCGGCGGAAATGAATTCCGCCTCCGCCGAGGTTTTGCCTGCGGCAAAACGCTCGTACGGCGCAAATGCGCCGCCGGCCAGAAGGCCGGTTTTCCCATTCTCCTGCTGATGTCTCAAGCATTGAAAATAACGATTTTAACTGCCCTTTGCAAACCAAAAGGACATCCGAAAGGATGTCCTTTCTTTTTGGGTTTCGCCGCCCAAAGGGCGGCTCCCCCTCCGGTATTTCCAATGCTCGGTGGAAGTGAATCCCGCCTGTGCCAAGGCTTTGCCTTCATCACCCGTGTTTCAAAATATCGGGTTTAACCGTCCCCTGCAGCGTTGGGGCAGGTTTTGCACGCTTGCTTCGCTTTTTCTCAAAACCGTTGTGCCTCCATAAAATGACCGCCGAATTCTTCCGGCGGTCATTTTGCTGTGATCGGGCAGGCCGGGAACCTGACACGGATTTTGGGGCGGAGAAGCGGATGGCGGGGAAAAGACGGGGAAAAGGGATGGAGAAATCCTTCCGGATGTGCTATGATAGGAAAAACAGAAAGCCGCGCTGCCTGTACCAGCGGAGCAGCGCGGCTGGCCGGAAAGCTCAGGTGTACTTGGATGCAAACGAAGGAGACCTCCGTTCGGGAGGAGATATTTCAAAATCTGCCTGTCCCTGCCGCGCTGGGAAAAATGATCATCCCGGCGGTGACCAGCCAGCTGATCGTTCTGATCTACAACATGGCGGACACCTTTTTCGTAGGGCAGACCAACAACCCCTACATGGTCGCAGGCACATCCCTGATCCTGCCCGTGTTCAACATCACCCTCTGCCTGGCGGGGCTGGCGGGGATCGGCGGAGGCTCCCTCATCTCCCGCCTGCTGGGCCAGGATCGGGAGGAGGAAGCCCGGCGGGTCAGCGCCTTTTCCCTGTATCTGGGCCTGGCCATTGCCGCCGCCTTTGCCGTGGGGATCCTGGTTTTCATGGAGCAGGTTCTCACCCTCCTGGGAGCCGGGGAGAACACCTATACCTATGCCCGGCAGTACGCCACATGCGTGATCGTCATCGGCGGTGTGCCCACGGTGCTGTCCAACGTGCTGGCCAACCTGATCCGCAGCGTCGGCCGCTCCAAGGAAGCCAGCGCAGGCATTGTCATGGGCGGGCTGCTGAATATTGCCCTGGATCCCCTGTTTATGTTCGTGCTGATGCCGGAGGGCTGTGAGGTGCTGGGCGCCGGTATTGCCACCTGCCTGTCCAACTGCCTCGCCTTTTTGTTCTTCCTCATCGTGCTGCTCCGGATGGGGCGCGGCGCGGTGATCACCATCTCCCCCTGTGTCGGGCTGCCCGGGCGCAGCAGTATTGCCGCCGTCTTCGGCGTGGGGATTCCCTCGGCCATCTCCACCTTCCTCTTCGACCTGGACTACGTGATCATCGACAAGCTGATGGTGGCCTACGATGACTTTGCCCTGGCGGCAGTGGGGATTGTGCTGAAGGTGGAACGGTTCCCCCTGAATGTGGGCATCGGGATCTGCCAGGGGATGATGCCGCTGGTGGCCTACTCCTATTCCGCAGGGAATGAGGAGCGGATGAACGAGACGATCCGCTTCTCCCGCCGGCTGGGCCTGACCATCGCGGGGATCAGCATCGCGCTGTACGAGCTGTTCGCTGTGCAGTTTGCCGGCCTGTTCATTGCCGATGAGAGAACAGTGGAGCTGGCCTCCCAGTTTCTCCGCATCCGGGTGCTGGCCACGCCGCTGATGTTCATGAGCTTTTTCACCGTCTATCTCTTCCAGGCCTTTGGGAAGGGGAGGATCTCCCTGTTCCTGGGGATGGCCAGATGGCTGGCCTTCAATATCCCGATGCTGTTCCTGCTGAACACCCTCTTCGGTATGTTCGGCGTGGTCTGGTCCCAGGCCACTGCGGACGTTCTGACCGTTCTCCTGTCCCTTTTCGTGTATCGTAAATACCGCCCCGCGGTGAAGGGAAAGGCGGGGAGCCCATAAGCGGCGGGGCTACAGCGCCCGCCCGGCAAAAAAAGAATGCCCGCAGACGCCGGCAGGGAGGCGGTCTCCTCTCTGGCCCGGCGGCGGACATCCAGTCAATCTATTTTATCTAACATCTCATAATTTGCTGGGAAAGTCAAGGGGGAAAAAGCAAAAATATTGCAGTTTATCCATATTCCATAGACGGAAGAAGGGAAGAAACCGCGGATTTTATCACAATGGCGTATTGCGTTTTTCCCCGGTTGATGGTAGGCTATAGATAACTGAAAGAAACCTTTTGTAACTGACGGATCAGTGGGCCACCACATGGGAGCAAAAGGTTTTGATTTTTTTCTGTCGACCGTCTGGGCAGTCCCGTCCTCTCAAGGGACAGGACTGT
>CASFXA010000112.1 GCA_949298535.1 uncultured Oscillospiraceae bacterium | reverse complement strand
GATCCACAGGGTGGCCCGGGTGTGCCGGAGCTCGTGGGGCGTGAGAACGGGGATATCCGGATGGGTGGCATGAAGGGCCCGCATAAAGGGCTGGAACACCCGGTGGGCCCAGTTGTTGGGCTGATAGGCCTTTCCCTCCGGGCTGTGGAAAACGAAGTCGGAGGGGATCACCTCTCCTCCTGATTCGACAGTGGTGGGCGCTTCACACAGCCTTTGCCACAGGGACCCTTCGGTAATGGGAATGGTGCGCCGCCGGAACTTGTTTTTCAATCCGTCGCTGGCGGTCACCAGTTTCTCCTGATCTGTGGAGCGGTAGGTGACCAGCCCCTGCCTGATGTGGATGCAGCACTGCTCCCGGTCAATATCTTCCCAGCGCAGCCCCAGAAGTTCGCTGCGGGAGATCCCGGTTTCCATCATCAGCATGATGGCCAGCCCCTGGGGCCAGGTTTTGGCAAAGTTATAGGCGGTGGTATATTGGGACTGGGTCAGCGCGGTCTTTTTGACCCGGCTTTCATATTTGGGCAGTTTGATGCTGCCGGTGACCGGATTTTTGGTACAAAGCTGGTTGTCCACCGCCGTGCTGAAAATCAGGCGCAGCACGTTCAGGTCTTTGCGTACCGTCTCCGGCGCGTACCGCCGCGCCATCTGGTTGATGTAGGTCTGGATGTGGATGGGCTTGATGTCGTTGAGGTTCATCTGCCCGAAGTAGGGGATGAGATGCCGCTGCGCAGGCTCCCAATAGGTACCGCTGTACGTATTGCCTTTGACATATGGCTTTTTGTAGGTCTCCAGGCAGGATTTTGCCCAGACGGCAAAGGAAACCGCTTTGATACAGCTGTTTCCGCTGACACACAGTTCCATTTCGTAGTCCAGCCGGTAGCGCTCTCCCTTCCTTTTGGCATCTGCCGGGCTCTTTGTGCTGTAAAAGGATTTGCGGATGGGTTCCCCCTGGAGATCCTTTCCCAGAGTCACCTTGTATTCATATCTCTTTTTGGAAGTTTTTGCCATGAAGTTTACCTCTCTGTTTCTCTTTGGAATAAGCGGGGTGGGATACCAACCGGCCCCACCCCGCCGGGGTCAGGCCGCGCGGCCCATGAGCCATTGATAAAAAGTCAAGGTCGGGATCTTGTAGGCGACGCGGTCCCCCAGCTGCCAGCAAAATCCGAAAGGACATCTCTTCTGCTCGATGCTGGCGCGAAGGGCCTCGGGCTTCATGTGCAGCAGCTCCGCCGCCTTGGTTACGGGAATGTACAGGGGAAATTCTTCAATGAGAGTACCGATTTCCTCCTGTCGGGTAAAAAGTTCCCTTTTTGCAGTTTCTGTCATGATGGATCCTCCTTTAGTGTGTAATGGTGGTGGATTTGTTATCAAAAATATAGTATATGCCTGAAAAAGTTCTCAAACCGGAATCAGGCGCACAGGACATCCTCCTGGAGGTCGTTATCCCGGCAGAGCCCGGCGGAGGAACCTCGTCCCCGGACATAGATACCCTGTTGCCGGAACATATCCAGGATATGGGGATCCTTCAGAAGGTCCTTCCACACGGCATAAGAGATCTCCAGGGTTTTCCGCAGCTCTGTCGTGGAGATGAAAGAACCACCCCAATCCTCCAGGAAGGCCAGGAATCTGGCCCGGCTGGTGGGTTTGCCCTTATACTGGCGGCGGGCATCCCGCTCTTTAGCAAAGATGGCAGGTACCTCGGTGATCTCCACTCTACAGGACGGGGAGGGGAGCCGGCTTTCCAGAATGGCCAGCACCTCCGCCGGAGGACAGAAGAGATAGATCGTCACCGGCTCCTGGTTGCCGGGGTTCCGGATGACGCAGCGGTAGATCTCCTGCTCCAGCCGCGCCGCCAGGTGATGGGCTATGTACCGCTGCACCAGGGGAAGGGCCGTGGGTTGGACAGGGCGGCCTGATGAAGCCTCTGCCTCCTCCCACTGCCGCCGCACCGCCTCCTCTCCATAGGCGGCGCAGGCGGAGGTGACGTAGGACACAGGATCCAGACGGGGGTAGCCCAGGAGGATCACCGTGGTGGCCTGATGGAAATCGTTGGAACCGTTGGTGCCGTTGAAGTAGGGCAGTGTTGACACAACCCGGTCAGGCATCCGGTACAGCCGCTGGAAGTCCTCCAGCGGCAACAGCTGGGACAGCTGGTCTGCCAGAAACTCTGCATGTACTTGATAGGAACAGAGGAATACCGGCCCTTTCGCTTCCTGGATCAGCTGTTTCGTCAGCTGGGTGAAGGCTTTCAATTTCCAACTGCTCCCCTGGAGGGCGCTTTTAGAGACTCCCATGGAAGGGCTGCGGTAGACCGTCAGGGTCACGCTGCCGCCCTCCTCCCGGGGAACGTCATCCAGAAAGCGGCAGTTGGTAAGTCCTGCATAGTCCTCGTCCACGGGGGCGGTGGCGTCGAACA
>CASFXA010000111.1 GCA_949298535.1 uncultured Oscillospiraceae bacterium | reverse complement strand
AAATGCAGGACATCGCCGGAGAAAAAAAGGGGCGGGTTGTTTTGGGGATTCCCCGGGAGCGAGGCTGTCTGTGGCTTCCCCATATCCTTCCCCACTATTGTCTGGACCATCCCGGGGTGGAAATTGTCATTCGGGAAGGTACCAGCCAAAACTTTGAGGAAGAGCTGCTGAAGGGAACCATGGATTTTTGTATCTCCAGTCTCCCTGTCTATTCGGAGGATCTGGATTACGAAACCGTTTGCGACGATCCCATTTTGCTGGCACTTCCCGGGGACCATCCAATCAGCCGACAGTTGGGAGAACTGGGCGCCTCGCCCCTTTCCCCCTGCTTTCTCCCCGCCCGGCTGGTGCAGGGAGAAACTTTCCTTACGCTGACGCCGGAACAGGGGATGTATCGTACCGCGCAGGAACTGTTTGTCCGTCATGATCTCCAACCCCGCCTGCGGATGCAACTCCGGGGACATGAAACCGCTTACCGGCTGGCAACGGCGGGAATGGGACTGATTTTTACCCCCCTGTCCACCACCCTGCGGGCAATCCCCGTCTCTCCACCGCGTTTCGCGACTCTGGATCAGCCTCTTTTCTGCCGTAAAATCATCATCGCCCATCGAAAAGGAGACTGTTTGTCTCACAATGCCCGGGAACTGGCAGACCTGACCAAGGAGCTGGTACAGAAACTTCCGGAGCTGCGTCCTCCGGTCCCCCTGGAACAGCTGAACCGGCAGATCCTTTTTCCCTCGCTGTAAAACTTACCGGCAGCTTTCCCAAGGAAAGGGTGTTCCCTTTTTTCTCTGTCCGGAGAACCAAACGTTCCTTTCCTTTTTATCGGGCTGCAGAATGGATGTCAGAAAAGCCTCTCCCGCACATGATGCAAAAGGAGCCTGGAAAAACGCGCCGTTTTCCAGGCTCCTTTCAGTTGCTTTTATCATTTTTCCATATTCCTGTCCCGTTTTTTATCCCCTCCAGTTAAGGAATCGTTACCACCGGAGTGGAAGTACAGGAAATGTACCGGTATTCTTTCCCGGCAAACTCCATCTGCAAACTGCCTCTGCGGATGACCGTTGTATCGTCAGCGGGGCTGTAATACTCAAAGGCGATGGTCAGCTGGTCTCCGCTCCAGGTAGCGCTCACCACCTTGGAGGAGGCGGCTCCGCCTAAATAATCCATCCTGTAAACGCCCCGGGTTGGATCATATTCCTGGGCCTGGCGCAAAAACTCTGTGGTGACCTGAAAATGAGACATCACCTCCTGCTCCAATACCAACTGATCCACTGTTTCCTCCTGCTCCAGATTCCGTTTCACAGGATGATTGGGGTCATAATAATGCTGCGCCAGATAGTAATGAACAAAAACGCCCGGCTGCAGCTGCTCCGGGTTTTCCCAGCTTTCAGCAGATATGCAGGAAAGAAACACCGGATGAAAATACAGATCGTAGATCTCTGTTAAATCAAGCAACTGTTCCACCGTTTCTTCCTGGGAGGAGGAACAGCCGGAATCTTCTTCGGCGGAAGAGGACGGCAGCTCCCGGGAAACAGGAGAAACCGCAGAACAGGCTGAAAGTATTGCAATCGCCAACAGGAAAGAGATCCACCATTTGAAGAGGGAAAACATCATCGTGCCACATCCTTTCTTTTGAAATCAAGCTGCTGCCGGAAATGGATTGAACGGGGAGAGGATCCGTCTGAAAAGGGGAAGAGCCTCCAATCCCTTCAGCTGAATGAATCCACCGCAACATCTGATGACGCACAGAGATTCCTGAGACGTCGCCCCATCAAGTACAGAATCCTGCGCTGTGAGAGCGACGGGATTTTGCCGCTCTTCCCTGTGAAAAAAGATTCTTTCTTCCCGGAAATCAAGACAAATCTTCTTCACCAGGCGGTTTTTCTTCCCTGGCCTTATATTTCCGAAATCCCATAGGCGAACGCCAATGCCTCCTCCTGTGGAATCTGCTCCGCGACCACGCTGAGAAAAACGTCGCCCACCCGCCAAACCACCTGTGTGCAGCCATCCTTCACCACCACCATCGCTTCGCTTTGGCCGATGGGAAGCCAGCGAACACTGTCGGCATTTTCTGTATCCACTTGGATCACCAGCTGCTGCGCGGCGGTGACCTGTCGGAAGACAATCCACTGAGCGGGATCCTTTGGGTTTTCATAGGTCACAGCATAAGAGTATCGCCCTTGCTCCGTAGACCCCATTTCCAACCCTTCCGGCAGATAGGTGGGCATAAAGGAGGCTCCCGCATCAATATATTTCAGCTCTTCCTCCGGACGGGGTGACTGCATTTGACGGCGGTAGTTAATCTCCGTATATCGCTCATATTGGGTGATTACCAAAGTATACAGAATTTCCCGCGCATCTGCCGACGCCCACAGAAGAGCTCCGGCGCTCATGGACAAAACCAGGAAAATCACTGCCGCGTGAACGATAACCGGTTTGACTGCCTTCTGGACATTTTGACAGCCAAGCCGAAGCGTTTGTCTCCGGCGGGCCTGTTTTTCCAATTTCCGAAGCCTCGCTGCGCTCCCGTCATGCTGACTCTGGGATTGCAGCTGCTGATTCTCCCGCATCAGCTGTCTTCCTTCCAGTTCCAGCAATCCCAACAGGGCGGTATGAAACAGCTCCTCCTCCAGGCAAAAGAGCTGCTGCTGGTTTTCCCGCATTACACTTCCTCCTTTCCCACCGTTTCCAGATGCCAGAATGTTTTTACCTTTTGTCTGGCTCTGGTGAGAGCCATCCGCACCGAGTCCCCCTTGATCCCCAGCAATTCAGAAATACGTTTGTCACTGTATTCCAGAAAATATTTGTAAATCAAAATATCCCGGTCCCTTGGGGGAAGGGCCGCCAGCACCTGTCCCAAGCGCAGAAAAAGCTGCTGTTCGCTATCATCCGAATATGCCTGCCACACCGGGTCCTCCTGAACCTCCTCCAAAGTTTCCTGTGCCAAAACCGCCTTGTGCCGTACCGCATCCCTGCGGCAATAATCCAGCGCGCAGGATTGCACCGTTTTTACTCCATAGGCTACCAATTGAGGGTCGGAAAGTTTTTGGATCGTTTCCATCCGTTTCATCAGGCGGATCATGGCATCCTGGACCAAGTCCTCAGCCAGATTTGTTTTATCGGATAGGCCGCACCGGATGAGAACATCCGTCGCTTTATTCTTCAGCAGCGCAAAATAATTCAGATAAAATTCAGTCAGACGCTCCCGGTCCTTCTGATCCTCTATGGTCTGCAAAAGTAAAAAAAACAATCCAAACCCTCCCGGTATTCCTTTCAAAGGAACTTTTCCCGTTTATTAGTAAAACGCAACAAGGTATGATTTGCAACCTTTTTTACAAAAATATTTTTTCTTCCGGTGCCCTCTCCGGGTGCAAAAGAGTTTTCTGAAACCGGCTGTATTCCCTTCTCCTTGTCTGCCGGAACGGAAAGCTGCATCGTCACATCATCGTCTTGCAGAAAAAAAGGCGGCCACAGAGCTTTCCCCTTTTCTGCCGACTGCCGGCCATCTTTTTGATCCAGAGAATCCTACAAAAACCAGGGAGTCGCCAGAAGCAAAAGTGCCTGCCCAAAATAAAAGACATTCCCAAAGCCTTTTCGGTACCTTGGGAATGTCTTTGTCCTGTTTCAGCGGTCAGAAAGTCATCAGCCCAGCGCTTTCAGCAGCAGCTCCCGCATCACGGTGGGATTGCCCTGTCCCTTGGACAGACGCATACACTGACCCACCAGGAAGCCCAGGGCGTTGCTCTTGCCGCCCTTGTAATCCGCCACCACTTTGGGGTTGGCCTCCAGCACCTGCTGGACGATCCCCTCCAGGGCGGAGCTGTCGCTGATCTGGGCCAGGCCCTTCTCCTTGACCACATCATCGGCGGTCTTGTCGCTGAAAATGATCTCCTCCAGCACCGTCTTTCCGGCGGTATTGGAGATGGTCTTTTTCTCAATGAGAGCGATCATATCGCACAGCTTGTCAGGAGTGAGGCTGGTTCTATCCAGACCGATGTTCTTTTCATTGAGGATGCGGGAAACATCTCCCAGCAGCCAGTTGGAAACATTCTTGGGCTGGCAGCGCTCCAGAGCCATGCAGTCCTCAAAAAACTTGGCCTTATCCACATTCTCGGTGAGGAGATTGGCGTCAAAATAAGGCAGACCATACTGGGTCATATACCGTTTGAGCTTAACGTTGGGCAGCTCGGGGATCTCGTTTTTCAGCTCCTCCAGCCGGTCCTCGTCCACCACGATGGTCAGCAGATCCGGCTCGGGGAAGTAACGGTAATCCTGGGCGTCCTCCTTGGAGCGGAGCAGCTGGTTGGTGCCGGTGGCGGCATCCCAGCGGCGGGTTTCCTGCTGGATGGTACCGCCCGCCTCCAGAATTTCGATCTGGCGCTTGGCCTCATAATCAATGGCGGCCACCACATTGCTGAAGCCGTTGACATTCTTCATCTCGCAGCGGGTGCCAAATTTATCACTGCCCTCAGGATGGACCGAAACGTTGACATCGCAGCGGATGGAGCCCTCCTGCATCTTGCAGTCGGAAATATCCAGGTATTGGAGGATGGAGCGAATGGTCTCCAGATAGGCTCTGGCCTCTGCGGAGGAGCGCATATCCGGCTCAGAGACGATCTCGATGAGGGGCACACCGCAGCGGTTGAAGTCCACCAGGCTCTTGCCGGGATAGGGGTCGGCGTGGATGATTTTGCCCGCGTCCTCCTCGATATGGATACGGGTGACGCCGATGCGCTTGGTATTGCCCTCCTCGTCGATAATGGCGTCCACATAGCCATGCTCACAGAGAGGGATGTCAAACTGGGAGATCTGGTAGGCCTTGGGCAGGTCGGGATAGAAGTAGTTCTTCCGGTCACTCTTGCAGACATTGTTGATCTTGCAGCCCAGAGCATAACCCATCTTCACCGCGTACTCCACCACCTTCTCATTGAGGGTGGGCAGGGTGCCAGGCATACCGGTACAGACGGGGCAGCAGTTGGAGTTGACTTCGGAACCGAAGGAGTTTTTGCAGCTGCAATAGATTTTGGTTTTGGTGGAAAGCTCGGCATGGACCTCCAGACCGATGACGGTAACATAGTTCATTTTTTCGCCCCTCCCTTAAAGTGCCGCGACGGCGCACAGACCGCCCCGCTCCTGCTCCAGCGCCCGGGAAACGTTGAAGAGACGTCCCTCGGAGAACCGGGGTCCGATCAGCTGGAGACCGGCGGGCAGGCCACCCACCATGCCGCAGGGCAAGGAAATGGCGGGCAGGCCGGCAATGTTGACGGTGACGGTGCAGATGTCGGAGGCATACATTTTCAGCGGATCGCCGACGTTCTCCCCCAGACGGAAGGCGGTGGTGGGAGTGGTGGGGGTGGCAATGACGTCGCACTGCTCAAAAGCGGCGGCGAACTCCTCGGCGATGGTCTTTTGCAGCAGCTTGGCCCGATTGTAGTAGGCATCATAATAGCCGGAGCTGAGCACGAAGGTACCCAGCATGATGCGGCGCTTCACCTCGTCGCCGAAGCCCTCGCTGCGGGTGCGCTCATACATATCGGTAAGGCTGGTGTATCCCTCTGCCCGGTAGCCGTACTTGACGCCGTCGAAGCGGGCCAGGTTGGAGGAAGCCTCAGCGGAAGAAATGATGTAATAGGCGGACAGGGCGTAATCTGTGCTGGGCAGGCTCAGCTCCACCACCTTGGCGCCCTTCTGCTCCAGGGCATGGATGGAATCCATCACCGCGGCGCGAACGCCCTCCTCCACACCGGGGCCAAAATATTCCTTGGGCAGACCGATCCGAAGGCCCTGCACATCGCCGGAAATCTGGGCGGCAAAATCGGGATACTCCCGGCGGGCGCTGGTGGCATCCATGGGATCCCGGCCGCAGATGACACTGTACAGATTGGCCACATCCTCTACCGTCCGGCCCATGGGACCGATCTGATCCAGGGAGGAGGCGAAGGCCACCAGACCATAACGGGAAACGGAGCCATAGGTGGGCTTGAGGCCGATGATGCCACAGCAGGCGGCGGGCTGGCGGATGGAGCCGCCGGTATCGGAGCCCAGAGTGACCACCGCTTCACCAGCGGCCACAGCGGCCGCGGAACCGCCGGAGGAGCCGCCGGGGACCCGGTCCAGAGCACGGGGATTGTGGGTGAGCTTGAAGTGGGAGTTCTCACAGGAGGAGCCCATGGCAAACTCATCCATATTCAGCTTGCCGATCATGACCGCATCCACGCCCTCCAGCTTGTCCATTACCGTGGCATTGTAAGGGGGAACGAAGTTATACAGCATCTTGGAGGCACAGGTGGTGGTGACCCCCTTGGTGCAGATGTTGTCCTTGATACCCATAGGGATGCCGGCCAGAGGATGGATCTCCTCCCCGGCGGCGATTTTGGCATCCACCTTCGCGGCTGCGGCCTTTGCCTGCTCGCCGGTGACAGCCAGATAGGCCCCTACCTTCTCCTCACAGGCGTCGATACGCTCCAGCACCGATTCGGCGATTTCCACGGCGCTGCACTCCTTGGCCAGCAGCTTCTTGTGAAGCTCACCAGCGGAATATTCAAACAAATTCATGGGTGTGCATCCTTTCCTTGTTGTTACAGTCAAAACCTGTCAGGATTCGGTGGTTTTGGGCACCACCACACAGCCTGCGGCTGTTTCCGGAGCGTTTGCCAGGATCACATCCCGGCGCAGGGAGGGCTTGATTTCATCCTTCCGCAGCTCCATGCGGTTGGCCCGGTCCACCGGCAGCACCCGGCTTTCCATCTCCGGCAGCCGCTCCACCATAGCGATGATGTCCCCCATCTGCCGCTGGAACATTTCCACCTTTTCATCCTCAATGCGAAGTCTTGCCAGCTTCGCCACATGTTTGATATCGATCTCCAACATTCTATCCCCTTTCAGCCATGGCTAAAAATTCGCTTTCACTGATCACCGGAATCCCCAGCTGGTTGGCTTTGGTCAGCTTGCCGCCCGCTTCCTCCCCCGCCAGTACATAGGTGGTCTTTTTGGAAACAGAGGAGGAGGTTTTTCCGCCGTTCCCCTCAATGATGGCGGTGGCCTCGCTCCTGGTGAGGGTGGGCAGGGTCCCGGTGAGAACAAAGGTCATTCCCTCAAAGCGGTTTCCTCCTTCTCCCTGAAGAGAGGAAGTATTGACACCCAGCTCCTCCAGCTGACGGCAGAGGTCCTGGTTGTTTTCATTAGAAAAATACTCCGCCACACTGCGGGCCATAATGGCGCCGAAGCCATCGATGGAGCTGATCTCCTCCTCGGAGGCTGCCCGGATGGCGTCCAGGGTACGGAAGCGGTTCGCCAGCAGTTTGGCCGCCTTTTCCCCGATATTGTGGATACCCAAGCCGAACAGCAGCTGCCACAGGTCGTTTTCCTTGGATTTTTCGATGGCCACCGTCAGCTTTTCCGCTTTCTTTCTGGCGAAGCCCTCATATTCCATCAGGTCCTCAGGATGCAGCCGGTACAGGTCCGCCACCGATTTGGCCAGCCCCTCCCGGTACAGCAGCGAACAGACGGAAACGCCCATGCCGTCGATGTCCATGGCGCCCCGGGAGCAGAAGTGGATCAGGCTGCGGACCACCTGGGCGGGACAGCTGGAATTGGGACAGCGGATCACCGCCTGGTCAGGGTCCCGCACCAGCTGGGCCCCGCAGGAAGGACAGTGCTCCGGCAGCTGATAGGCGGACTTTTCCGGGTCATGCCAGGCCACCGACACCACCTCGGGGATGATGTCTCCCGCCTTCCGAATAATGATCCGGTCTCCGATGGCCAGATTCTTTTCATTGATGAAATCCTGGTTATGGAGCACCGCCCGGCTGACAGTGGTACCCGCCAGAAGGATGGGCTCAAACACCGCTGTGGGGGTCACCGCGCCGGTACGCCCCACCTGAACCTGAATATCAGTCAGCAGCGTCTCCTTTTCCTCCGGCGGATACTTATAGGCTACCGCCCACTTGGGATACTTTGCCGTGGCCCCCAGCCGCTCCCGGTGGTCGAAGCGGTCCACCTTGATGACCGCCCCGTCGATGTTGAAGGAATAATCCCCCCGGCGTTTACCGATCTGCTCTACCTCCCGGATGGCGTCCTCTATATCAGAACAGCGGAGGTAGGAGGGAGAAACGGGAAAGCCCTGGCTTTTCAGGTAGTCCAAGGACTGGCTGTGGCTCTCCAGGGTTTTGCCCTCAATCTGCTGGAGATTAAAAACAAAAATGTCCAGCCCCCGTCCGGCGGTCACCCTGGGGTCCTTCTGCCGCAGAGAACCAGCGGCGGCGTTCCGGGGATTTTTAGCCGGCTTTTCGTCATTGAGTTCCTGCTGCTCCACCAGACGCTCAAAGCTGGAAATGGGCATATACACCTCGCCCCGGGCTTCCAGCCGGGGGAGCTTGTCCGGCAGGGTCTGGGGGATGGAACGGATGGTGCGGATATTCCCCGTCACATCCTCCCCCACAAAGCCGTTGCCCCGGGTGGAGCCGATGGCCAGAAGGCCGTCCACATAATCCAGGGAAACGGACAGGCCATCGATCTTGGGCTCCACCACATAGGTAGCCTCAGGAACCGCTTCCTTCACCCTGCGGTCAAATTCCCGCAGCTCCTCAAAGGAGAACACATCCTGGAGGGAGCCCATCTGCACCCGATGCTCCACCTCGGCAAAGGTATTGAGGGCCACGCCCCCCACCCTGACCGTGGGAGAATCGGGGGAGGCATACTCCGGATGCGCCTGCTCCAGGTCCATCAGCTGATGGAGCAGTTTGTCATATTCAAAGTCGGAAATCTCAGGATCGTCCAGATTATAATATCGGTTGGCGTGGTAGCTGACCAGCTCCCGCAGCTGCCGGATCTGTTTTTCCACCGATTCACTCATCATCTCACCCCGTTTTTGGGTTTAGGATACCCGCAAAAAACCTGTTTTCCTCTTGCGGGTAAAAATCTTGTTCTTTCCTTCTGGTATGTCCCCGTTTTCCAATGTCCGGCGGCAGGAGATAACAAATCATTTTCCATCAACCAAGGGGGCATATCGCTCCGGCTATTATATCATATCCACTGGTAAAATTCAAACAAAACCGCTGTTTCTGCCTCACTGTCCCAGTTCCATACGCTGCTCCGCGGCATCATAGTCCTGAATCATTCCCACCAAGGGATCAGTCCCATCCCCCACCATGGTGTAAGCATCCGGCACCAACCCCACAATGACCGTCTCTCCCAGCACCACATCGGTCTCCACATCGCTGGAAACCGCATATCCCGGCAGCACCGCGCTGATGGTCAGGCGCACATGGAGGAGGATCTGATGACGGGTCTGATTGATGCCCGCCGACTCAAAGTGATTGCGGATACTGGTCTCGATAAATCCCGCCGGGATCAGCCGGAATTCCAGCTCCGGGCCTCTGCCGGAAAAAAGCTGGCCGCCAATAATACTCCCCAAAGGCACCAGAACCGACTGGGTGCGAAATTCCATCACCTGGTCAATAATCTCCCGGGTGAGGATGGCCTGAAGGCGGTTCATCTCCACCACATTGGTCTGCAAAGCGGCCACATTGCCCTGATCGTTGTATTCCAGCGTCACCAGTTCCCCGTAGGAGCTGCCCCCTTCGGCCAATTCCTCATACACCGCGTCGTTGATGGCCTGAACGGCAAACACCCGGGCTTCATGGGAGGCCAGCAGCTCAATGGTAGGCCGGATGCTGGAATCCAACAGCATCACCCCGGCCAGCAATCCCAATGCTGCCAGGAAACATTTTGTTTTTCTGCTGATTTTCCATTTTTTCCGCCGCCCTCTCATCCCAAACGCCCCTTTTTCCGGAATAGTACAGTATATTCCATCAGGCGCTTTTGTTGAATGAGAGACGATTTCTGCCTGCCATCATAGGATGCAGCAGCGCATTCCGCGCAGGAAAGGAGTTTTTTCCATGGATCTGAGCCTTTACCGGGCCCAGGGAGATTACCCGGAAATCAATTTCCGCTGCCGGGATCCCCAGGCCCTGGCGCTGCTTTATCCCCTTTATGCAGGCGCCGGCAGCGAACTGACCGCCATCCTTCAGTACACCTATCAGCATCTGATCTGTTGCCCTCCCCAGGTGGCCGACACCCTCAGCGGCATTTCCATGGTGGAAATGCACCATCTGGAACTGCTGGGACAGCTGATCCGCAGCTTCGGCGGAGATCCCCGCTTCTGTCAGCCCAGCCGCCGTCAGTGGTGGAGCGGCGACATGGCCTGCTATGACAATCGCCTCTGTAAGCTGCTGCTCAAGGATCTGAGCGATGAACATAATGCTGTTACCGCTTATCTCTTTGCGGCTCAGCGGATCAGCCAGCCCTGCGCCGCCGCCCTGTTGCGGCGTATTGCCAAAGATGAGGAGCATCACATCATCCTCCTCAGCCAGCTGATTAATCAGTTCTGCCGCAAAAGTTGAGCCTTTCTTCTGCGAAACTTCCCCCAAAACAAAACCGGCGCCGGGAAAACGCACTTTCGTCTTCCCAGCGCCAAAATTTTTTTACAGTGCCTCCGGGTCGGTCAGCTCCCCCCGGAGGTCCTTTTCCATGGCCGCCTTGATCTGCGCCTGCCCGTAGTCCTGGCTGAACAGATAATACAGCTTTGCAACAGCGGCCTCCACCGTCATGTCATATCCGCACACCACACCGCCCCGCTGCAACGGAGCGCTGGCCTCATAGGTCCCGATTCTGGCGGAACCGCGGAGACACTGGGTGCAGACCACCACTACGGTGCCATTTTCCCGGGCCTTTTCCAGCAGCTGCAACAAGCCGTTATCTTCCCCGGGAATATTCCCCGCGCCAAAAGCCTCCAAAACAATCCCCTTCAGGCCCTCGGTAATGATCCCCTCAAACAGCTGGAAACGGATGCCTGGAAATACCTTCAGCACCGCAATCTGCACCGGTTCAAAAAGATGGACCCGCAGCTCAGTGCCTTTGGGGCGAATATTTTGAGGGCTGAGAAGAATTCGCACCCCCGCCTTGGCCAGCGCCGGATAATTGGGGGAATCAAAGGCAATCAGCTCATCGGCGCTGAGCTTGGTGGCCCGATTGCCCCGAAGGAGCCGGCCACTGAAATAAAGACAGACCTCCGGCACCTGGCCCTGGGCAGCAATCATCACGGCCGTGATGAGATTGTCCCGCGCGTCGCTGCGGATCTCGCAGAAAGGAATCTGGGAGCCGGTGAGGACCACCGGCTTTTCCAAACCCTCCAACATGAAGGAAAGGGCGGAAGCCGTATAGGCCATGGTATCGGTGCCGTGAAGCACCACAAAGCCATCGTAATCAAAGTACCGGTCCCGGATTGCCGCGCCAATTTGGTTCCATTCCCCTACCGACATTTTGGAGGAATCCAGCAGCGGATCAAACTCCACCAGATCATAGTCCGGCATTTCCGGTGCGGAGAACTCCGGCATCCGGGCCATTTGGTCCGCCAGATAATCCTTCCTGGGGATATAGCCCTCCTCGCTGGGCACCATACCGATGGTGCCGCCGGTGTAGATGATACAAACCTTTTTTCTCATCCCAGACCCTCCCATCAACCAGGATTGTCAAGCAAAAAACGACATATCGTTCACGGACATCCTGCCGTCCAAAATGAATCTTTGGCCGTTTCCATTGTAGAGAAATAAAAAAAGAGCCGGAGCACAACCTGTCTCCGGCCCTGGCCATTGGAGCGGGTTACGAGGCTCGAACTCGCTACCTCCACCTTGGCAAGGTGGCGCTCTACCAGATGAGCTAAACCCGCAAAATGGTGGCCCCGGTCGGAATCGAACCAACGACACGCGGATTTTCAGTCCGCTGCTCTACCAACTGAGCTACAGGGCCGTAAACAAAGGCCGAAACAATATCGGCCTTCTGTGGAGCGGGTTACGAGGCTCGAACTCGCTACCTCCACCTTGGCAAGGTGGCGCTCTACCAGATGAGCTAAACCCGCAAAAAATGGTGGCCCCGGTCGGAATCGAACCAACGACACGCGGATTTTCAGTCCGCTGCTCTACCAACTGAGCTACAGGGCCAAATTTGGCGACCCGGATGGGGTTCGAACCCACGACCTCTAGCGTGACAGGCTAGCGTTCTAACCAACTGAACTACCGGGCCATATTGGTGGGAACAACAGGGCTCGAACCTGTGACCCTCTGCTTGTAAGGCAGATGCTCTCCCAGCTGAGCTATGCTCCCATGTTATAAGAAAATCGTCCGAAGCGGTGACCGCCCCGCGGCGACGAAAGTTATTATACTATAGCTTTCCTCATGTGTCAACACTTTTTACGACTTTTCCCGAAAAAATTACCATGGCGGCTCTGCCTGCTCCGGCGGAATACTAGTGGGGCGGGATGATAGCAGTACTCTGTCATACCGCCAGAAAGGAGCGTGAAACCATGAACGAAAATCATATGTTGGAGGAAATTTATCAGAACGCGGAAATGGCTCTCTATTCTTTGGAAACCCTGTTGCCAAAGGTGGCCGACGGAACGGTCCATGGAACCCTGAGTCAGTACAAAACCACCCTGGAGGATATTGCCGGACGGGCGGAACAGATGCTGCGCAAGCGGGGACTGGAACCGGAGGAAACCGGAGCCATCAGCAAAATGGGAGTTTGGAGCGGCATCCAATGGAACACCATGAAGGATGCCTCCCCTTCCCACATTGCTGAAATGGTCATCCAGGGGAACACCATGGGCATTACCGCCCTGACCCGGGAACTGAACAACAATCCCCTGGCCAGCAGCGAAGTGACCGCTTTGGGCCGGGAGCTGATTCGTTCCGAGCAAAAAAACATCGAAACGCTGAAAAATTATCTTTAACCGGTCAGGTGCAGGCGTAATCCAACAATTCTCTCACCGTCTGCTCCCCGATTCCTTCCAGCCGTTCCAGCTCCCACAGGCTTTCATAGGGACCATCCAACAAGCGCCCCTCCACAATCCGTTGGGCCAGCACCGGACCGATCCCCGGGAGCTGGCACAGCTCCTCCACTGAAGCGGTGTTGATGTTGACAACCCCCGCCTCCAGAAAAGCGGTCACCGCCATCTGGTCGCCGTAAGCCACATCCGGAGCGGAAGACTCTCCCTCCCTAAGAAACTCCTGGAAGGAAACAAGAGCGGGCGTCACCCGGAGACTGCAGACCACCGCCGCCAGGGACAGCAGCAGATAAGCTGCCGTTTGAAGCCTCTTTTTCATCCTCCGCCCCCCTCTCTGCGGCAAAGCCAGCGGCGGAGCAGCAGGACCCGCCGGCCCTTCCGCTCCGCCTTTTTCTTTTCGTTTATTTTTTCAGCGTCAGCGCCCGCTTGGTCTCCGCTACGATGTTGGAAGCGCACAGACCAAACTCCTCCAGCAATTCCGCGCCCTTGCCGGAATGGCCAAACTGATCCCTGATACCGATGCGCACCACAGGAACAGGGTAGGTCTCAGAAAGGGCGTCCAGAACAGCGCTGCCCAGGCCGCCGATGATGGAGTGTTCCTCGGCAGTAACCAAAACGCCGGTCTCCCGGGCAGCCTTCTGAATCAGCTCCTCGTCCAGAGGCTTGATGGTATGGATGTTGATGACCCGGGCGGAAATGCCCTCAGCCGCCAGCTGTTCCGCTGCTTTCACAGCCTCCCACACCAGCAGGCCGGTGGCCACAATGGTCACATCGGAACCATCCCGCAGAGTGACGCCTTTGCCCCAGTGGAACTCATAGGTGGCGGGATCATTGAACACCGGCACACCCAGACGGCCAAAACGCAGATAAACCGGGCCTACATACTCAGCGGCGGCCTTGACAGCGGCGCTGGCTTCCACAGCATCGGCGGGATTGATCACGGTCATGCCGGGGATGGCCCGCATCAGGGCGATGTCCTCGTTGCACTGATGGGTAGCGCCGTCCTCTCCCACCGATACGCCGGCGTGGGTGGCGCCGATTTTGACATTCAGGTGGGGATAACCGATGGAGTTGCGCACCATCTCAAAGGCTCTTCCCGCCGCGAACATGGCAAAGGTGCTGACAAAGGGGACATAACCGCAGGTGGACATACCGGCAGCGGTGACCATCATGTTCCCCTCAGCGATGCCGCAGTCAAAGAAGCGTTCGGGGCAGGCCTTTTTAAACAGGTCGGTTTTGGTGGCCTTCGCCAGGTCCGCGTCGAAAACCACAATTTTGTCATTGGTCTGAGCCAGTTCCACCAGAGCTTCGCCGTAGCTTTCTCTGGTGGCTTTTTTCTTCATATCCGCCATCTTACCGCACCTCCGCATCGATCTTGTCCAGGTCTTTGACCGCTACCTCATACTGCTCGGCATTGGGAGCCGCGCCGTGCCAGGAAGCCTGATTCTCCATAAAGGAGATGCCTTTGCCCTTGACGGTCTTGAAAATAATGACCGCGGGCTTGCCCTGGACCTTTTTGGCCTTTTCAAAAGCGGCCTCGATCTCATCGAAATCATGACCGTTCGCGTTGATGGCTTCAAAGCCGAAGGCGGCAAACTTTTCGTCAATGGGATAGGGGGAGCAAACGTCGGCAATATCTCCATCGATCTGGAGACCGTTATTGTCAACAATGTAGCAGAGGTGATCCAGCTTGTGCTGGGCGGCGAACATGGCAGATTCCCAAACCTGGCCTTCCTGGATCTCGCCGTCCCCCAGGATGGTGTAGACCCGATAATCCTTACCAGCCAGCTTCCCGGCCAGCGCCATGCCCACTGCGGCGGAAACGCCCTGTCCCAGAGAGCCGGCGGTGAAATCCACGCCGGGGCACTTGTTCAGGTCAGGATGCCCCTGAAGACGGGAACCTACGCGGCGGAATGTCTTCAGCTCCTCCACCGGGAAATAGCCCCGATTGGCCAGTGCCGCATACAGCGCCGGGCAGACATGACCCTTGGACAGCACCAAGCGATCCCGGTCCTCCCAACGGGGATTTTCAGGATCGATCCTCAGCTCCTGGAAATACAGATAGGTCATCACATCGGCAATGGACAGCGATCCGCCGGGATGGCCGGACTGGGCGGCATAAACCGCTTCCAGGGCCCCTCTGCGGACCTTATTGGCCATCTGCTGAAGTGCTTTTTTCTGTTCATCCTTCATGTTTGTTCCTCCTTTTGATTGGGGCGCGACGCGCGCGATGAACCAATTATCCCTGCTGCCGCAGCTTCTCCAGCAGGCGCTGAAAATATTCCGGCAGCGCAGAATCAAAAAACAACCGCTCTCCTGTGCGGGGATGGGTAAAACCAATGGTCTTTGCGTGGAGGCATTGTCCCTGGGTATCCCTGATGGGGGTCTTTTTCGGCCCATACAGCGGGTCCCCCGCCACCGGATGCCCCAGATAGGACAGATGAACCCGGATCTGATGGGTGCGCCCTGTTTCCAGGCGGCACCGCACATGGGAGAAGGCCCGAAATTCTTCCAACACCTCCACATGGGTGACAGCGGGACGGCCTCCCTGATCGGTAACGCACATCTTTTTCCGGTCCGCCGGGCTGCGTCCAATGGGAGCGTCCACTGTAAAGGTGGTCTCCCTGAAGCGCCCGTGAACGATGGCGGCGTATTCCCGTGTAAAGCTGTGGACCTTGATCTGCTCCGAAAGAGATTGGTGAGCCAGGTCATTCTTGGCGACGATGAGCAGCCCGCTGGTGTCTTTGTCGATGCGGTGGACAATGCCGGGGCGGATCACCCCGCCGATGCCGGACAAGCTCTCCCCGCAATGGGCCAGGAGGGCGTTGACCAGGGTTCCGGTATAATTTCCCGGAGCGGGATGGACCACCATTCCCTTGGGCTTATTGACCACCAACAGGTCCCCATCCTCATAGACAATCTCCAGAGGAATGTCCTCCGCCTCCACCTCCAGGGGTTCCGGATCCGGCACCTCCACCGTCACCTGGTCCCCTGCCCGCACCTGGGCGCTTTTGGAAGCGGGAGCGCCGTTGAGCAACACCTGTCCGGCGGCGCAGAGATTCTGGACCGCAGAACGGGATAACTCTGGCAGCAGCGCCGAAACAGCCTTGTCAATCCGGAAGCCCTCCTGCTCCTGGGTTATTTCCAGCAGCTGAGAGGTCATGGTTCCTGTTCCTCCGTCTCAATCTGCTCCGGCTGAGCCTCCCCTTCTGCTTCGGTCTGCCGGGGCTGCTCTTCCATCGAAGGGCTCTCCTGTCCCTCTGCCCGGGAGGACAGCTCCCCGGTCTGGTCCGGGACGGCGGTCTTTCTCCCCTGCCGTCCATCGATGAACAGCAGATAAACTGCCAGCAGCACCGTGCCGCAAACCACACAGCAATCGGCAAAATTAAAAATCGGAAAGTTGATGGGCTCAAAATAAATATAGTCGATGACATAGCCCAACCGCACCCGGTCCACCAAATTTCCCGCGCCGCCGGCGATAATCAGCCCCAGGGAAGTGAGCAGCAGCGGTCCCCGAACCTTTTTCAGCAGGATGGCGCCAGCCAAAATCAGCAGCACCGCTGCCGTCACCACCACCAGAAAAAATCGTTTTTGCTGCAAAATACCAAAAGCAGCGCCAAAATTTTCGTGGTAATGGAGGCTGAGAACATCGGGGATCAGATCGATGGAACCCACCGGTTTCAGGGAAGCAGCAGCCCAATTTTTAATCAGTCTGTCCACACCCACCAGTAGAGCGGAAAGGATCAGCGTTACGATTGATGACATAGAAAAACTCCTGACGGCCAGCCGGAAAAAGGAAGTGCGGTCCGGCTGCTACCGGCCGCACTTCGGCCCTTTCGGGCTGGCCTGTTTTTAATTATTTCAGCACAGCGGCGCAGCGGCTGCACAGAGTGGGATGCTCCGGATTCTGACCCACCGTTTCGCTGTACATCCAGCAACGCTCACACTTCTGGCCCTCCGCCTGGAGAACATCCACAGACAGACCGGCCACATCACCATGGAAGCTGCCTTCCCCGCCGGAGACGATCTCCACAGCGGAAACAATGAAGGCGGCGGGAAGCTCTCCCTCCACCGACTTGGCGAAGGCGCAGGTTTCCTCGTCACAGTGAAGCACCACTTTGGCCTCCAGGGACTTGCCGATGGCCTTGTCGGTACGGGCGATTTCCAGAGCTTTATTGACGTCGTCCCGGATGGTATGGATCCGCTCCCACTTGGCCAGGAACTCCTCGGTCACCAGGTTCTCGGTGGGCAGAGGCATATCATTGAGCATGACGGAATCCTTGTTGTTCTCCTTGCTCTCCGGCAGGCAGGCCCAGATCTCCTCGCTGGTGAAGGTGAGGATGGGCGCCAGCAGCAGCGTCAGAGACCGCAGGATGGTGTAGATGGCGGTCTGGGCGGAACGGCGCTTGAGGCCGTCGCTCTTTTCGGTGTAGAGACGGTCCTTCAGCACATCCAGATAGAAGCTGGACATCTCCGCCGCGCAGAAGTTGTGGATAGCGTGATAAACCAGGTGGAAGTCGAAGGCGTCATAAGCGTTTCTGGCGTCGGCGATGAGTTTTTCCGTCATGGCCACCGCCCACTGGTCGATCTCCATCATCTCATCGAAGGGCACGCTGTCGGTATCGGGATGGAAGTCGCTGATGTTGCCCAGGATGTACCGGGCGGTGTTGCGAATCTTCCGGTAGCCCTCGGACAGCTGCTTGAGGTACTCGAAGGAAATGCGGACATCGGAGTGATAATCGGAGGAAGCCACCCACAGACGGAGAATATCGGCGCCATACTGGTTGATGATCTTCTCCGGAGCGGTACCGTTGGCCAGAGATTTGGACATCTTCCGCCCTTCGCCATCCACCACCCAGCCGCAGGAGCAGCAGGTCTTGTAGGGGGCGGAGCCTCTGGTGGCCACAGCGGTCAGCAGAGAGGACTGGAACCAGCCGCGATACTGGTCCGCGCCCTCGATGTACAGGTCGCAGGGCCAGTGGAGGCCATTTTCCTCGGTGAGCACCGCCGCATGGCTGGAGCCGGAATCGAACCAGACGTCCATGATGTCCTTCTCCTTGCGGAAATGGGTGCTGCCGCATTTGGCGCACTTGGCGCCGGCAGGAAGGATTTCGGCAGCCTCATGGAGATACCAGCCGTCGGAACCCTCCTTGCGGAACAGGTCGGCCACCGCCTGGATGCTTTCCTTGGTGATGTAGGGCTCGCCGCAGTCCTCACAGTAGAAGATGGGGATGGGCACGCCCCAGGTGCGCTGACGGGAGATGCACCAGTCGCTGCGGTCGTTGACCATATTGCGGATGCGGCCCTCGCCCCAGGAAGGAATCCATTCCACATCCTCAATGGCCTTGAGAGCCTGGTCCTTGAAGCCGTCGATGGAGCAGAACCACTGTTCAGTGGCCCGGAACAGCACCGGCTCCTTGCAGCGCCAGCAATGGGGATACTGGTGTTCGATGTGCTCGGAGGCCAGCAGGCTGCCCGAGGCGATCAGGTCCTCCTTGATGGCCTTGTTGGCCTCGGTGGTGGTCAGGCCCTCGAACTTGCCCGCCTCAGCGGTCATGCGGCCCACACTGTTGACCGGCACCACGATGCCGATGTCAGGATAATTTTTGCAGACCTCAAAGTCCTCCACACCGAAACCGGGAGCGGTGTGGACGCAGCCGGTACCGCTGTCCAGCGTGACGTGGTCGCCCACAATAATGGGGGAAACCCGATCCATAAAGGGGTGGGTATAGGTCATATACTCCAGCTCCGCGCCGGGGATGAGGCCCAGGATCTCATACTCGGAGATGCCGGCGGCCTTCATGGTGTTGTCCGCCAGCTCCCGGGCCACCACATAATACTCGCCGTTAGCCTTGACCACGCAATAATCGTAGGCCGGGCCTACGCAGATGGCCAGGTTGCCTGGAAGGGTCCAGGTGGTGGTGGTCCAGATGACGAAATAGGTCTTGTCCAGCTCGGCGCCGAGAGCCGCCAGCTTGCCCTTGTCGTCAGCCACCTTGAACTTCACATAAACGGTATCGCAGGGGTCCTCAGCGTATTCAATTTCCGCCTCAGCCAGAGCGGTCTGGCATTCGGGGCACCAATAAACCGGCTTGAGGCCCTTGTAGATATAGCCCTTGTTGGCCATCTCGCCGAAAATCTCAATCTGCTTGGCTTCAAACTCGGGACGAAGGGTCAGGTAGGGATGATCGAAATCCCCCAGGACGCCCAAACGCTCAAACTGCTCCCGCTGAACGCCTACATAATGAAGGGCAAATTCTTTACAGATCTTCCGCAGCTCCACAGGACTGATGCCGCTGTCCACTCCGGCTTTTTTCCGCGCCTTCAGCTCGATGGGCAAACCATGAGTATCCCAGCCAGGGATATAAGGGGCCTTGTAGCCGGTCATATTCTTCTGGCGGACGATGATGTCCTTGAGCACCTTGTTCAAAGCGGTACCCAGGTGGATGTCGCCGTTGGCGTAGGGAGGGCCGTCATGAAGAATGTAAAGGGGCTTGCCCTCGTTGCGTTCCATCATCTGATGGTAAAGGTCCTGCTCCTGCCAATGCTTGAGGATGGCGGGTTCCTTTTGGGGAAGCCCCGCCCGCATGGGAAAATCCGTTGCCGGCAGGTTTAAGGTGGCATTGTAGTCCTGAGCCTTCATTGTTTCAATCTCTCCTAAAAAATGATCTGAGGCGGCGCCGGTCAGTCACCGACCATCCGGCGCGCCCCGATGAAAAGGATGTCTGAATGGATCATAGAGATTTCAGTCATCCTGTAAATCAAAAGAATCGCCAAATTTCAGCACCCCATATTTGGAGCTGACAACTCGTTTCTTACGGGTAGGAATCTGAAACTCTTCCTCGTCTTCTTCATCCTCCTCCTCGTAATCAGCTTCCCGGCGGGGCTGGCGGGGACGGCGCTCCTCCTGGAGTCCCTCCTCTTCCTCCTCATCCTCTTCTTCCTGCTGCGGGACAGGCTGGGGGGTGGGGCGTGATTCCGCGGAGCTCTTCTTTACCGGCGCTTCCTCCGGCGCGGGCTCCTGCTGAAGCTCTTCTTCCTCCTCCGGTTCCTGAGGCGCCTGGGATGCTTTGGCAGCCTGTTCGGCAGCCTTCCGTTCCTGCTGCTTCTTGGCGGTAGCGTCGTCTACGGGAATATACTTAATTTGATCCAGATGAGCCTTGTAAACCCGGATCAGCCCCTCTTTAAAGTCTGCGGCGGCCAGCTTGACCCGCTCCAGCTCCTCTTTTTCATGTTCCAGCTGGATGTGGGCGTCCTCAATGATGTGACCCGCCTTGGTGGTGGCGTCCCGGATGATGATTTCCGCTTTGTTCTTGGAATCTTTAAGGATGCTGTCTCCCAGTTTCTGTGCGCCGATCAGGGCGGAGCGGAGGCTGTCCTCCTCCTCCCGGTATTTTTCCAGACTGGTGGCCAGCACCGCCATTTTCTCCTGAAGGACTTCATTTTCCTCCTGAAGCTCTTTAACCAGGCGCAGCGCTTTCGTTACAAACTCATCCACATCCTCCGTTTTATAGCCGAAGGCCATCGCTTTATTGAAGGATACGTCGAAGAAGCTCTCCGGAATTTCCATACCCAAAACCCCCTATTGATATTTTCTGAAGGTGACTTTCCATTTGTCTTTTTTGCTTCGTCCCGTCTCGCCGTCATAAATAAATTTCCCGGTACCCCGGATGGAAATTTTATTTCCCTGGGAAATCAGGTGATCGCACCGCTGTTCCGGCTGGCCGTCTATCAACACCAATCCGGAGCGAACCAGTTCCGAAGCCCTGCTACGGGAAGTATTGGCCAAAAAAGCGGTGACGCAATCCAGCCGAAGGGAAGAAAGAGTGCCGCTAAGCTGCTGAAAGCTCCGCTGAAAGGTCACTTCTGAGGGAGAAATCTCCCGACAGCTGACAGCCGCGCTCCCCACCCGGGTCAGTTCCCGCAGGAGGACCGGAGCCACGGTATCGGTGACGAATACCACCGCCCGCTGCCCTTCCACCAAAATGTCCCCCACCGCTTCCCGCTTCAAAGCGAGTCCCATCAAGGATCCGAGGACGTCCCGATGGGTCGCCTGTTCCTCTTTGTGCCAGCGAAGCTCCACACAGCGGATGGGATAGATCTGATCCGGCAATTCCTCCTCCAGAGACATCCCCACTATGGTGCGCTCAGCATCCTCATATCCGCCAAAAAAGCGGACAGACAGGCCGGAATACCGAAGCCCATCCTCCGCTAGGCGGCGCTGCGCATCATCCAGAAAGCCCAGAAAACAGGTGATCCCCCGTTCCCTGGCCCTTCTGGCCTGATCCTCCACCCGGGCCAGAAAAAGCTCCTGTTCCTGTTTAATAGTAAATGCCATTGTTACTGGAAGAGTCGCTGTCTTCTGAGGTGGAATCCCCCATCACGCCAACGGTACTGGGGGTAATGACAAAGGTGGTGTTGGACGCTTTCTTAATGGTGCCGCCATCGGCGTAGGCCACGCCGCTGAGGAAATCAATCAGTCTGCGGCGGACATCCTGAGCCAGGGAATCAGTATTGACCACCACCGTGCGCTTGGCCTGCAAATGGTCCGCAATGGTGCTGGCGTCCTCAAATCGCTCCGGTTTGACCAGAACCACCTGAAGTTGGCCATCGTCATGGATTCTTGCCACTTTACTCGACTCCTCTCTGCCGGAACTGAAAGAGCTGCCCAGGGAGGAGTAAGGATCTGTCCCCCCTGTGGAATCCAGATTGCCGGTATCTCCGCCATAGCTGTAGGCAACTGATTCCTCCTCACCATCCAGCTCGTCCTGCATCGTATCCTCATCATCCTCCAGGTCTTCATCCGGGGGGATCATTCCCATGAACTTTTTGAAGCCCTCAAACGCCATACCAGATTTCCTCCCGCTTACGCTCCGAAGCGCTTATTTTTGATAATTCCGCCTGCCAAACAGAGCCGTTCCCACCCGAACCAGGTTGGAACCATGCTCAATTGCCAGGGCATAGTCGCCAGACATTCCCATTGATAAATATTCCATGGTACCATTATCTATTTTTTTGTGCTTTGTGTCAACAAACAATTTATACATTTGGTCAAAATATCGCCGAGTTTCTTCCTCTTTTTCGCAGATGGGAGGAATACACATCAGTCCCCGGACGCGGACGCCTGCCAAAAGGGCCGTTTGCTCCAGCAGTTTCTCCAATTCCTCCGGCAAAACGCCCCCTTTGGACTCCTCTCTGCCGATGTTCACCTCCAGAAAAATGTCCATGGGGCCGCCCGTCGCCAACGCCCGTTTGCTGATCTCCTGAGCCAGATGAAAGGAATCCACCGACTCAATGCAGCTGACCCTGCCGATGATCTGCCGGACCTTGTTGGTTTGAAGGGTGCCGATAAAATGGATTTCCGGGGCCTTGAAGGCATAGTCCCCGTACTTTTCCATCAGCTCCTGGGCGCGGTTTTCCCCGAACAAAGTGATTCCCGCTTCCCAGGCATAGTTGACCACCTGGGCGGGCACCGTTTTGGTTACCGCCATCAGGCGGATTTCCTCTGGCCGTCGGCCTGCCGTGGCCGCTGCCTTCCGGATGGTCTGACGGACCTCCTCCACCTGCCGCTCAATATCTTCCCTGCTCCAATGGTTTTCCATCATAAAGGTCAGTCCCTTCCACAATGATGACGTCAAAGATATTCAGATAAATGTCGCTGGAGTAATCCAATTTACTCAGGTAGAAGTCCTTGCCGGTATAAACGATGTCCACCTGCTTGAAGCGGACGGTGGAGGTCCCTTTCACGAAAACCCCCTTCTTTCCATCCTGGATTCTCAGTGCCTGGCGGCTGAAACGGACCCCCTGGTAATCGGAGAAGCCCAGCTTTACCGAAGCGGTGCGTCTGGAAACCGTATCAGCGCTGACATCAGTGCTGGCGATCACCAATACCGCCTGATTTTTTTCCTTCTCCTCCTTCACCTGTTCTACCCAGCCGCTCACCGGATCTCCGGTGCTGCCAACAAAGGTGATGGTCAGATCCGCCCCCTCCTGGAACATCTCCGCGTCCTCCAGGGGGATGACGGTAAGATAATACCACTGATAGTCATTGACGCATTTTCCAAATGCCTGGGTATCATAGGGATACTCCTGTTCGGAGAGCTGGCGGACAGTGTCCCCGTCCAGTTCCTCCAGCATCACCGGCGAAAACTGCTCCTCACAGTGGTCCACAAACCGGGAAAAATAGCCGATTCGGTCCGCGTAAATCCAGGTGGGCTGTTCCATCTGGGGCATCTGCTGTTCCAGCTGGAGGATCCTTCCCTCCAAATCCCCCGCTTCTCCGGTAATCAGCTGGCGGCGTCCCGCCGCTTCCAGCACATCCAGCCTGGACTTCTCCGGATCAGCGACAATTCCCAGAGATTCATTGGCTGTCAGCTGCCGCAGCGTCACCGAAATATCGTTATTCAGCAGTGATAACTGCGCCAGCTCATTGGGATTGGTACTGTCACGCACGCTGCGCAGAACCTGAGCTTCCCGCTCCAGTGCCTCCCTTTTTTCTGCTGCCTCGGCAGCTTCCTGAGAGGAATAGACGGCGGCAATGGGAGTATCCGGAATGAATTTGTGCCCCTCCTCCAGGGCATAGCGAACCACACCGTTTGTCTGCTGTTCCAGTACCGTTTCATCCCGCAGCAAAATTCCGTGGGTATTGTAGGAACGGGCCACTTCAAAGCGGTAGGCGTTCTCTGTCTTATACCCCGTATAAAAATAGCGAAAGGTTTGATAGCCGGCATACGACACCAAAAACAAGGCAATCATCACCGTCATGAACTTTCCCAGCACGCTGTTCATTCCTCGTGTCTTCCTCCCGTTATGCCATCCTCCGCCGCCAGCGACAACGCCCGTTCCAAAAGATGCTCAAAATCCCCCAGCAAATCCGTCTCCAGCCAATGAATCCGCTGATCCCGGCGGAACCAAGTGAGCTGTCGTTTGGCATACCGGCGGCTCTCCTGACGGATCCGCTCCAAAGCTGTATCCAGGGACTCCTCTCCGGCAAAATAGCCCTTCAGTTCCTTATAACCAATGGCCTGTGCCGCCGTCACCGACAGTCCCCTCTCCAACATCTCCTCAGCTTCTTCCAAAAGCCCCTGGCGGACCATCTCGTCCACCCGGCGGTCAATACGGTCATAGAGCTTCTGCCGGTCCCGGCAGCACAAACCGATCATGGACAGCTGATAAGGCGAGGGAATGAGCCGGGAACGTCTGCGCTGCTCCGTCATGGTGATGCCGGTGGTGTGAAATACCTCCAGCGCCCGGATCACCCGCCCCAAATTATTGGGATGAATGGCCGCCGCGCTCTCCGGGTCCACCTGCTGCAGCTGGCTGTAAACTGCCAGCACCCCTTCTTTCCGGGCCAAGCAGCGCAGCTGCTCCCGATACGCCTCGTCAGAAGGCGCCTGGGAAAAAGTGATGTTGTCCACCACAGTATTGATATACAGCCCCGTGCCCCCCACCAGAATAGGCAGATGGCCCCGGGCCGCTACCTGGGAAATACAAGACCGCGCCAGAGCCGCATACTCTGCTACTGAAAAATTTTGATCCGGCTCCAGAAAGTCCATCAAATGATGGGGGATGCCATCCATCTCCTCCACTGTGGGTTTGGCGGTGGCGATGTTCATTCGCTTGTACATCTGCATGGAATCGGCGGAGATGACCTCCCCCTGGAGGGCTTTGGCCATAGCGACCCCCAGCCGGGTTTTTCCTGACGCCGTGGGCCCCAGAATAACCAGCAGCGGCTGCCTTCTTTCTTCCGCCATCGCCATCCCTCCTTTCATAAGCTCCATGGATCTCTTTCCTGACGCTCCTGGCAAAACTATTGGATTCGCCCGAACATTTTTTCCAGCTCCCGACGGGTCAGGGCAATCATCACCGGACGGCCATGGGGGCAGTTGCGGATATTTTTGTTGTTCTGCAAAAGTTTCAGAAGATGTTGCTGCTCTTCCTCTCCTGTAAAGTATCCTCCCTTTATAGCAGCTTTACAGGCGATGGAATGGAACAGCTCGTCAAAGATGTCCAGCTCCAGACGGGTATCATGATTTGACAACATCTCCGCCATCTCCTGGACCACCGGCTCTACCTGCTCCAATTCCAAAATGGAGGGAATCTCCCGGACCAGCACGGAGCCATCCCCAAAATCATCAATAATAAATCCCGCCCGCTCCACCAGCGAGGCTTGTTCCAGCAAGATTCCTGCCCCTTCCCGGGTCAGACGGACCCGAACAGGGGCCAACAGCAGCTGGCGGTCCACCCCGCCCTTTTGATGGGCGGTTTTCAGTTTTTCAAAGAGGATCCGCTCATGGGCGGCGTGCTTGTCCACCAGCAGCAGCCGATCCCCCTGCTCCCCAATGATATAGGTGCGGAAAGCCTCCCCCACCAGACGAATCTCCGGTTCCTCCTGGGTAAGAGACGGTCCGGCTCCGGCCAAAGAAACCGCTTCTCCCTCCGCAGAAAGACCGCCAGGGTTCCGGCGTTCCGCTTCACAAATTCGTCCCTGCGGATTTACCGGCTGCTGTGGGGCTGATTCCTTTGTCAAATGTTCCCCACAATTTTCCAAATCTTCCGTGATTTGGGCCTTCGGCGTTGCTGCTGCCCACGCCGGCCCCTTTATTGGGGGTACAGGGCTTGGGTCCCCCTGTCCCCCTGTGGCAGATGTTTCCACAGAAGAAGGCTCTTTCCTTGCCGCTCCGGTGTAGGCGCTGGTTTTGGGCGGCAGATCCGCCGCCGGTTCCTCCGGCTGGCTGTTTCTCCGCTCCAGCTGCCGCCGGTACAGCTGTTCCACAGAGTTATCCCCCAGCAGCAGCGCACCTTTTTTGACGGTTCCTCCAGCAGGGCGGGCAGCAGCGGATTTGTTTTGCTCCGGCTGACGGTGGCCGCTTTGTTCCGCCGCCACTGTTTCCCGGTATTCCCGGGCGGTCATCCGCTGCTGTTCTCCAGACAGCGGCTTGTTGGTCAGGTCAAAATAGGTGAGCTTCTGGATTTTTTTACTGGTGTCCGCGGCAAAAACCGCTTGGTCCATCCGCTGCAAAGCACCCTTGCAGGCGGCATAAACCGCATCAAAAAGCACCCGCTCATCGGAGAACTTTACCTCCAGCTTGGCGGGATGGACATTGACGTCCACCATTCCAAAGGGCAGCGCCACATTCAGCACGCAGCCGGGAAACTTTCCGGTCATGATGCTGTTTTTATAGGCTTCCTCCAGGGCAGCCAGCATGGTTCCGCTGCGGATATACCGCTGATTGATGAAAAAATGCTCCATGGAACGGCTGGCTCTGGCTTTTTCCGGACGGGTAATATAGCCTGTCACCCGGATACTGCCGCTGTGACCGTCCACCGGAATCAGCCCGCCGCTGAAATCGCCGCCATAAACCCCATGGATGGCGGAAAACAGCTTGCCGTCCCCAGGGGTCTGGAGCTTTCTGGTTCCCTCCCGGATCAGGCGGAAGGAGATCTCCGGATGGGAGAGGGACAACCGGTCCAACAGCGTAGCGATGGCGTTGCCTTCGGTGACGTCTTTTTTGAGAAACTTCATCCGGGCGGGCACATTATAGAAAAGATCCCGCACCTGAATGGTGGTGCCCTGAGGGCAGCCGGCTTCCTCCAGTTCCAGTTCCTCGCCGCCTTCAATGCGATACCGGCAGCCCAGCGCCGCCCCCTCTGTCCGGGTCAGCAGTTCCACCCGGGAAACGGCGCAGATGGAAGCCAGAGCCTCCCCCCGGAAGCCCAGAGTTCCGATCTGATAGAGATCCTCCTCGGTGCGCACTTTGCTGGTGGCATGGCGAAGAAACGCCTTGGGCACATCCTCTGAAAGAATTCCGCAGCCGTTATCCGTCACCCGGATCAGCCGAATTCCGCCATTTTTGATCTCCACTGTCACCGATGTGGCCCCAGAGTCGATGGCGTTTTCCACCAGCTCCTTGACCACCGAGCTGGGGCGCTCGATCACCTCTCCCGCGGCGATCAGTTCCGCTGTCCTGCGGTCCAGAACATTGATTCTGCCCATGGCTGTCCCTCCTTTCCTGTCACATTTAATCTATGGAAAGAAATATCTGTTTGTCTCCGGCGGTCAAACCAACTTTTTCAGCTCATACAGAAGATTCAGCGCGTCCCGGGGGCTCATGGCGTCCACATCCGCTTCCCGAAGCCGGCGCTTGAGCAGCTCCGCGTTTTCGTCCACAAAGGCCAGCTGCTGCTGTTCCTCTGTGCGGGCCTTGCCCCTGGTGCGGATCTTTGCCGCCTCCACCCCGGTGCCATTTTCCAACCCCTCCAGCACCTGAAAAGCCCGGTTGATGACCCACTGGGGAATCCCCGCCAGCTTGGAAACTTCGATGCCGTAGCTGTCGTCCACCCCGCCGGGCAGGATGCGCCGCAGGAAGATAATTTCCTCTCCCCGTTTTTTCACAGCGATGTTGTAGTTTCGCACACAGGGGATGACGCTTTCCAGCACCGTCAGCTCATGATAATGGGTAGCGAAAAGGGTCTTGGACCCCAGCTTCTTTTTGTCAGCGATGTATTCGATCACTGCCCGGGCGATGCTCATCCCGTCAAAGGTGGAGGTGCCCCTGCCAATCTCATCCAGAATCAGCAGGCTTTTGCTGGTGGCGCATTTAAGGATCTGAGCCACTTCGTTCATCTCCACCATAAAGGTGGACTGTCCGGTGGAAAGATCGTCGGAAGCCCCCACCCTGGTGAAAATGGCGTCCACCACCCCGATATGGGCGGAACGGGCCGGCACAAAGCAGCCGATCTGGGCCATGAGGGTGATGAGGGCCACCTGACGCATATAGGTGGATTTACCGGCCATATTGGGACCGGTGATAATGGCGATCTGGTTCTCCCGGTTGTTCAGATTCACATCGTTGGGGACGAAGGGGGTCCCTCCCAGCAGCTCCTCCACCACCGGATGGCGGCCATCCTCAATGACAATTTCATCGGAAACATCCACCACAGGCCGGACATAGTCCCCCCGCACCGACACAACCGCGAAGCTGGCCAGCACATCCAGACGGGCAACTGCCGCCGCTGTGGACTGAATCCGGGAAAGCTGAGCGCTGACGGCGCTTCGGACCTCCTCAAAGATCCGGCTTTCCAGCTCCAGGATCTGTTGCTGGGCCCCCAGCACCCGTGCCTCCAGGTCCTTCAGCTCCTGGGTGATGTAACGCTCGCAGTTGGCCAGGGTCTGTTTACGGATATATTCCGCCGGCACCTGGTCCAAATTGGTGCGGGTGACTTCGATATAATAGCCGAAGACCTTGTTGTATCCCACCTTCAGGCTCTTGATACCGGTTCTTTCCCGCTCCTTGGCCTCAATGGAGGCGATCACTTCCTTGGTGTGGTCTGCCAGATACCGCACTTCATCCAGCTGCTGATGGTAGCCTTTTCGGACCACACCGCCATCCTTCAGGGCGATGGGGGGATCGTCGTCGATGGCTTCGGCGATCAGTTGAGCCACATCGGTCAGGGGATCCAATCTGGAATAAATATCCTGCAGCTCCCCGCACTTCGATTCTTCCAGCAGCTGACGAAGGGGAGGGATCCTTTGCAGGGTGCAGCCCAGGGAGGCAAGGTCCCGGGGAGAGGCGCTGCCATAAATGATCTTGGTCATCAGCCGTTCCATATCATAAATTCCCGTTAATTGGGCCACAATGCCGTCGGTGAGGACCCCGTCCTCTGTCAATTCCTCCACCCCGTTGAGACGGCGGTTGATAGCGGCAGCGGAGATGAGAGGCTGTTCAATGGTAGCCTTCATCAGGCGCTTGCCCATGGAGGTGCGGGTTTTGTCCAGCACTCCCAGAAGGGAACCTCGCTTCTCCCGGCTCCGCATAGTCTCGGTCAGCTCCAGGTTTCTTCGGGCGGTCAGGTCCAGACGCATATACTGGGCTTCATTGTACAGCTTCACCGTTTGGATCCGTTCCATGCCGGTGCGCTGGGTCTCCCTCAGATAGGCAATCAGTCCGCCCAGGGAGGCCACCGCCAGGGGCATCTCTTCCAGCCCCAATTCCAACAGGGACCGGACGCCAAACTGTTGCAATACCGCCAGCTGAGCGGCAGTGGTTTCAAAATACTCCTCATCCCACTGATCCGCTGTGCAGCACAGCTTCTCCCGAATAAAACTGACCGCTTCCCGCTGATCCGGAAAGGCGCTGTTGTAAATGATCTCATTGGGGCGGAACTTTCCCAATTCATTGACCAGCTGCCCCTGATCCATCCCCTCCAGCTGGGTGACATTCATCTCTCCGGTGGAAATGTCGCAGAAGGACAAACCGCAGCCGGATTGCCCGCAGAAAATGGAGCAGATAAAATTATTGCTCCCCTCATCCAGAATATCCGATTCGATGAGAGTACCAGGCGTTACCACCCGGATGATGTCCCGCTTGACCATCCCCTTGGCCAAAGCGGGATTTTCCAGCTGCTCGCAAATGGCCACCTTGTAACCTTTTCTAATCAGCCGGGCAATATAAGTATCCACACTGTGGTGCGGCACCCCGCACATGGGAGCCCGCTGAGGCAGGCCGCAGTCCCGTCCGGTGAGGGTCAGCTCCAGCTCCCTGGAAACCAGCACCGCATCGTCGAAGAACATCTCATAGAAGTCCCCCAGCCGATAGAACAACAGCTGATCCTGATGGGCCCGTTTCATCTCTACATACTGGCGCATCATGGGAGAAAGTTGCTCCAGATCCACCTGATCCATGAGTTCGCTGCTCAGTTTCATCCCTTTTTCCTTCCTCCTGTTCCGGAACGACCAAAAGCTGTCCTTTGGCCCCTGCCAAAAAAGGGATTTCCCGGGAAATCCCTCCTTTGGCTGCTGTCCCCATGAGAGGACAGCCCCGTTATTCCTCTGCCGAACGGCCCGATCATCATCAAGGCGGTGGGGATGGCAACGCTTTTTCCTCCGCCTTCCGCTGATTGGGTGCTTCTCCCGCCTTTTTGCCCTTAGTGGCAGCCGGAGCAGGAGGAACAGCTGCCGGTGCAGCCCTCTGTCTCCTCCTCCACGGTGTAGGGATCCTCGCCGTTGGCGGCGCTGACCAAAATCTGCTGCATAAAGCTGACGATCCGATCCAGCTCCACCTTGGTGGTGTTGTAGGCCAGCATACTGGGATTGGCCATAATGGTGTTATACAGGCTGCGAACCTCGGTATTCAGCTGATTGATCCGCTCCTCGTTCTTATCGGACTTCTGAATCTCCTGACTGAGGGTGATCTTTTTCAGGTTAAAATCCCCGATGAGCTTTTGCAGCTCTTCGTCATTGTCGGCGGCGTTGCGGGCCACAGTGTGGGCCAGGTATTCGTCGCTCTTCTGCATTTCAGCTGCCAGATCCCGGGTCATTTTGATGATATCCATGTTTTTTCCTCCAAAAATAAAATCATAGTTCTAAAATCACGGCGTTTATCAGCCGAAATTCTCCTTTATTCCATTATGCCATCACGTGGCCTTTGAGGGCCCAGTTCATCGCTTCGTCAATCCGGACCTCCACAAAATTTCCCACCAAATCGGAGCTTCCGGGGAATTCCACAATGAGGTTGCCGTCGCTGCGGCTGGTGAGGGTACCTTCCTCCCGGCCGGGCCCCTCCGGAAGCACCCGAAGGCGGCGGCCCACATAGCTGTCCATGATCTCCTGACCGATAACCCCCTGAAGATCCAACAGCTCCTGAAACCATTTGGATTTTTCCTCCGCCGTCACCACATCCGGCAGCTTCTCCGCCCTGGTGCCGCTACGGCGGGAGTAGATGAAGGTAAACAGGGAGGTATAGCCCACCTTCTTGACCAGCTCCAGGGTTTGTTCAAAGTCCTCTCTGGTCTCCCCCGGAAAGCCCACAATGATGTCGCTGGTCAGGGAGATGCCGGGGACACGCTCCTTGGCGTATTGTATCAGCTCCAGATAGTGCTCAATGGTATAATGGCGGTTCATCTCCTTCAGCACCCGGTCACTGCCGCTCTGCACCGGCAGATGGAGATGCTTGCACACCTTGGGACAATCGGCGATGGCGTCGATCAGCTCCCTGGTGCAGTCCCGGGGATGGGAGGTCATGAAGCGGATGCGGAAATCCCCTTCCACCTCATCATTGAGGCGGCGCAGCAGCTGGGAAAAATTGATCTCCTCCTCCAGGCCCTTGCCATAGGAATTGACGTTCTGTCCCAGCAGGGTGATGTCCCGGCATCCCTGGGAGACCAGCTGCCGCACCTCAGCGACAACGCTGGCGCTCTCCCGGCTCCGCTCCCGGCCCCGGACATAGGGGACAATGCAGTAGGAGCAAAAATTGTCGCAGCCGTGCATGATGGGCACCCAGGCTTTCAGCGTCCCATCCCGGCGCACCGGCAGCCCCTCAATAATGGGGCTGTTCTCCGAATCCTCCGGCTGCTTAAAATACCGCTGATTTTTGGTCAGCCGCCCGAAAATCAGTCCTGGAAGCCGGATAAAAGCGTTGGTGCCCAGCACCAGGTCCACATGGCGGTAACTTTTTTTCAGCCGGTCAGCGATGTGCTGCTGTTGGGTCATGCAGCCCACTACGGCAATAATCAGGTTGGGCCTGTGTTCCTTATAGTGCTTCATGGCGCCGATATTGCCCAGCACCCGTTTTTCAGCGTTTTCCCGCACGGCGCAGGTGTTGAGGAGGATCAGCTCCGCCTCCTCCGGATGGTCGGTAAAGCCATAGCCCATCTCCGCCAGAAGCCCGCTGTACCGCTCTCCGTCGGAAACATTTTGCTGACAGCCGTAGCTGTGAACATAGGCCAGGGGCGGCGTCTCATACCGTCTGGCCAGTTCCTGGGAGACCAACCGAACATACTCCCGGGCATCGCCCGCAAACAAACTCCCCTCCCCTTTCGCCAGCTTTTGTGAGGCGGGAGCGAACAAATCATACTGCTGTGTCAAGGTCATCCTCCTGAACAGATCCCCGCCGCCCCGGTTTTTCCCTATGGGACGGCTTGGACATTAGTGTTTTTAGTTTACCACTTTTCCCGGGATTTTTCAATCTGCGTCCTCCGCCTGATTCAAGTTTTACGGCGCCGTTTATGGGACAGCATCCGCCTTTCCGCAGCATTTTTCTCCTGCATTGGACAAAAACAGCCTGGAAAGGTGAAATTCCCTTCCAGGCTGTAGACCTTTTCATCCCAGTCAGCCGATGGCCTTACCCAGGGCCTCTCCCAGCGCAAAAGCCTTGTCCAGATCCTCAGCGGTGGGAACGAAGTTCACCTTCAGCCCCTCCGCCGCCAGCGCGCACTTGAGGGAAGTCAGGCGGGCACAGACATTGGGCACGCCCTCGCCGCTCCAGCCGTAGGAGCCGAACACCACGCAGGGGCGTTTGGCACTGCCAATAGCGTCAAAGCAGCTGAGCAGCTGCCAGACCGGGGGCACCGCGTCCCGGTTGATGGTGGGAGTGCCGATGGCAAATCCGTCGCACTCGTTGAGCAGCTGAGCCAGCTTGCACAGGTCGTGGTCGATGATGTCATACAGCGCCACATCGGCGTCCACCACCGACAAAATGCCGTCCGCCACCTTCTGGGCCACCTTTCTGGTGTTGCCGTAGGCGGAGGTATAGAACACCGGCACCAGCTTCTTCTCCCGTTTTTCGGGGGTACTCCAGAGGCGGTATTTCTCCAGGGCGTAATCCAGATAGCCGCCCTGCTCCCGGGTCAGCACCGGACCATGGCTGGTGAGAGCCATGTCATAATCCAATGTCGCCAGCTTATCCAGACCCGCCAGCACGTATTTCTTAAAGGGTCCGAAAATCGCCTGATAGTAGCCCAGGAAAGCCTCCTCATACTTCTTGGGATAAGCCATCCGGTAGTCCCACAAATAGGGCTCGCAGTAATGGGAACCCAGGAAATCGCAGGTGAAGACCAGACGGTCCTCCGGCAGATAGGTGAACATGGAATCCGGCCAGTGGAGGAAGGGCGCGGGAATGAAGCGCAGAGTCTTGCCCCCCAGGTCCACCGTATCTCCGTCCTTGACCACCTTCAGATTCAGGTCGGTGCGGTTGGTGATGGCCTTGACGTAAATAGAGCCGGCCTGAGTGGTATAGATGGTCACATCGCCCACTTCCTCCAGCAGGCTGGCCAACGCGCCGGTGTGGTCCGGCTCATTGTGGTTGAGGACGATGATGCTGATCTCCCTGGGATCGCACACCTGGCGGATATTGTCCAGATACTGGGGCAGGAAGGATTTGTGGCAGGCGTCGATGAGGGCGGTCTTTTCGCTGCCCCGCACCAGATAAGAATTATAAGAGGTGCCATAATCGGTCTTCATCACGATGTCGAAGACCCGCATGGCGGGATTGAGGGCGCCGATGGAATAGACGCCGGGTTTGATCTGAAATTTCATGGTTACATTCGCTCCTTCTCGATCTGTATGGCCCTTTACGGCGCCACCGATTATTTTGCCGGAAACAACCGATTTTTTTCACTATTCTCCGGAGACGGGATGATGGGGAAAGAGGGCCGAAGCGCTCCCCTTTTCAGCGTACCTTGGCCCTGAGCAAAGAAGAACACCGAAAAAATGTGCAAGCCAGCGGGGAATTCCCCTTGGATTGCACACCTTTTCACGCGCCGGTCTGAACCTGGCGATTATTCAGCCTCAAACATGGACTTGTCCACGCCGCACAGGGGGCAGGTGAAATCCTCGGGAACATCCTCCCACTTGGTGCCGGGAGCAATGCCGCCGTCGGCGTAACCTTCCGCCTCGTCATACACAAATCCGCAAACGGAACATACATACTTGGCCATGATAACGTCTCCTTTTCTTGGTTGAAATATTTGGACCTCGTCCAACTCTGACGTTAGTATACCACAGGAGTATATTTTTGTAAAGTCCTTTTTCTGCTTCAAAAAAAATTTTTCAAGATTCTGTCATCCTTGTTTTTGACGGACCTGCTCCTATTCTCCCCAGCGCTCCAACACCTTTTTTAAATATTTTCCGGTGTAGGAAGTTTCGCAGGCAGCCACCTCCTCCGGCGTGCCGCAGCAGACCAGCGTGCCTCCCTTGTCTCCCCCTTCGGGACCCAGGTCGATGAGATAATCAGCGGTTTTGATGACATCCATATTATGCTCAATGACCACCACCGTATTGCCGGCGTCCACAAATTTTTGCAGCACCTCGATGAGCTTCTTCACATCGGCGGCATGGAGACCGGTGGTGGGTTCATCCAGGATATAAATCGTCTTGCCGGTGGAGCGGCGGGACAGCTCGGTGGCCAGCTTCACCCGCTGGGCTTCGCCGCCGGAGAGAGTGGTGGCCGGCTGGCCGATCTTGATGTACCCCAAGCCCACATCGTAGAGGGTCTGAAGACGGCGCCGGATCTTCTGGTGATTCTGGAAAAAGTCCAGCCCCTCCTCCACCGTCATCTCCAGCACATCATAAATGCTCTTGCCCCGGTACTTTACTTCCAGAGTCTCCCGGTTGTACCGGCGGCCCTTGCATACCTCACAGGGAACAAACACATCCGGCAAAAAGTGCATTTCGATCTTGATAATGCCATCCCCTTCGCAGGCCTCGCACCGTCCCCCCTTGACATTGAAGGAAAACCGGCTGCTCTTGTAGCCCCGCATCTTGGCGTCATTGGTGGAAGCGAACACCTCCCGGATGTCGTTGAAGGTGCCGGTATAGGTGGCGGGATTGGACCGGGGGGTTCGTCCAATGGGCGACTGGTCGATGGCGATAACCTTGTCCACATACTCCAGCCCCTCAATCCCCTGATGCTTGCCGGGGCGGACTCTGGCCCCTCCCAGCTGGACGCAGAGGGCCTTGTACAGCACTTCATTGACCAGGCTGCTCTTGCCGGAACCGGAGACGCCGGTGACCGCGATAAAGGTCCCCAACGGGAAATCCACGTCGATCTTCTTCAGATTGTGTTCCTGGGCCCCCAACACCCGGAGAACATTGCCATTGCCTTTCCGGCGCTCCGGCGGCAGCGGCACCTTCTTCCGTCCGCTGAGGAACTGTCCGGTGATGGAATCGGGACAATCCAGAATTCCCGCCGGTGTGCCCGCATAAATGATATTGCCCCCATGGATGCCTGCTCCGGGGCCAACGTCCACAATGAAATCTGAAGCCATCATGGTGTCCTCGTCATGTTCCACCACAATGACAGTGTTGCCGATGTCCCGCAGCCGCTTGAGGGTGGCGATGAGGCGGTCATTGTCCCGCTGATGCAGACCAATGCTGGGCTCATCCAGAATGTACAGCACTCCCACCAGGGAGGAGCCGATCTGAGTGGCCAGGCGGATCCGCTGGCTTTCGCCGCCGGAAAGGGTGCCGGAGGACCGGGCCAGGGTGAGATACTCCAAGCCCACATTGATGAGGAAGCCCAGACGCTCCCGAATCTCCTTGATAATCTGCCCGGCGATCATCTCCTCGGTGGGGGTCAGCTCCAGCCCGGAGATAAAGTCATAAGCCTGGGAGACGGACATCCGGCACAGCTCCGCGATGTTTTTGCCTCCTACCGTCACCGCCAGCACAATCTTTTTCAGCCGGTCCCCATGGCAGACGGGGCACTCCACCGCCGTCATATAGTTGGCGATTTCCATCCGGGAATAGTCGCTCTGAGTCTCCCGGTAGCGCCGCTCCAGATTGTTGACAATCCCCTCGAAATCGGAATAATAAGACCCCTGCATGGTGCCGGTCTCCCGCTCCATAAGGAACTTCTCCCCTTTCGTGCCATACAGCACCAGGTCCATCTTCTCCTTGGGAATATCCTTGACGGGAACGTCCAGGGGCAGACCGTAAGCTCTGGAAAGGCCGTCAAAGTACATCTGGGTGATCCCACCCTGGTCGTAGCTCCAGCCACAGGCCCGGATGGCTCCATCCCGGATGGACAAATTCTGGTCCCGGATAATCAGATCCGGATCCACCCGCTGGAATACCCCCAGGCCGGTACATTTTTCGCAGGCGCCGGCGGGGTTATTGAAGGAAAAGAGCCGGGGGTTCAGCTCCTCAATGGAAATATCATGATCGGGACAGGAGTAGTTCTGGGAGAACAGGATCTCCTCTCCGCCGATGACGTCCACCAATGCCAAACCGCCGGTGAGGGCGGAAGCGGTCTCGATGGAGTCAGACAGGCGGGAACGGATCTCCTCCTTGATAATCAGCCGGTCCACCACAATCTCAATGGTATGCTTCTTGTTCTTCTCCAGCTTGATGTTTTCGGTCAGCTCATACATGATGCCGTCCACCCGGACCCGGACATAGCCGGAGCGGCGGGCGTTGTCAAACTCCTTGACGTGTTCTCCCTTCCGCTGGCGCACCACCGGAGCCAATACCTGGATCTTGGTGCCGGTGGGCAGCGCCATGATCTTATCCACGATCTGGTCCACCGTCTGCTGCTGAATGACCCTTCCGCAGACAGGGCAATGGGGCACGCCGATCCGGGCGTACAGCAGGCGGAGATAGTCATAAATCTCGGTGACAGTGCCCACGGTGGATCGTGGATTTTTGGAAGTGGTCTTCTGGTCGATGGAAATAGCCGGAGAAAGTCCCTCAATATAATCCACGTCCGGCTTGTCCATCTGCCCCAAGAACTGCCTGGCGTAAGAGGACAGGCTCTCCACATACCGCCGCTGGCCGTCGGCGTAGATGGTGTCGAAGGCAAGAGAAGTCTTGCCGGAACCGGACAGCCCTGTAAAAACAATCAGCTGATCCCGGGGCAGGGTCAGGTCCACGTTTTTCAGGTTGTTTTCCCGGGCCCCCTTGATAACAATTTGATCCTTTGGCAAAATGGTTTCCTCCCATATATCAGCAACATGATTGGAACGCGCCTCAAAATTTCAGCACGCTTTCAGGGGGTACTTCACTCCCTTGGAACGCACCGCAAACTGGCGGCATCCCATGAATTTCCTGCCACGCGGGGCAAGATCAGGCTCGGATCCTGAATTTTGTCTGAAATGATTCTCTCCGCTGAAAGCGACATCCCTGACAAACGGATTATTTCTGCTCCTTGAGTTTTTTGATCTTGTCCCGGAGATATGCGGCGTGTTCAAATTCCAGCAGTTGGGCGGCGTTCTTCATCTCCGCCGTCAGCTTGGCGATGGTGGCCTCCCGCTCTTTCTGGGACATGGTGCGGGCTTTGTGCTTCTTCTCACCCTTCTCGTTGGTGGAAATCTCCAGAATATCCCGGATCTCCTTGTGGATGGACTTGGGAACAATGCCATGGTCCTCATTGTATTTTTTCTGAATCTCCCGGCGGCGGTAGGTCTCGGAGATGGCCTTTTCCATGGAGTCCGTCACCGTATCGGCGTACATAATCACCTTACCCTCGGCGTTTCTGGCCGCCCGGCCAATGGTCTGCACCAAAGAGGTTTCTGACCGGAGGAAGCCCTCCTTATCAGCGTCCAGAATGGCCACCAGAGACACCTCCGGAATATCCAGCCCTTCCCGCAGAAGATTGATGCCCACCAGCACGTCGAAAATGCCCCGGCGCAGATCCCGGATGATCTCCATCCGCTCCATGGTATCGATGTCGTGGTGCATATACCGCACCTTGATCCCCGTCTTTTCCAGATAATCGGTCAGGTCCTCCGCCATCTTTTTAGTGAGGGTAGTCACCAGCACCCGCTCCTGCTTCTGGGTACGGAGATTGATTTCAGAAATCAGATCGTCGATCTGGCCGTCCACCGGGCGCACGTCGATCTCCGGATCCAACAAACCGGTGGGCCGGATGATCTGCTCCACAACCTGGCTGCTGTGTTCCTTCTCATAATCTCCGGGAGTGGCGCTGACATAGATGATCTGGTTCAGTTTGCTTTGAAACTCCCCAAAATTCAAAGGACGATTGTCCAGGGCAGAAGGCAAACGAAAACCATACTGCACCAAATTTTCCTTTCTGGAACGGTCTCCCCCGTACATTCCCCGCACCTGCGGCAGGGTCACATGGGATTCATCGATGAACAGCAGAAAATCCTTGGGAAAATAGTCCAGCAGCGTGTAGGGGGTGCTTCCCGGCGCCCGACCTGAAAGAACCCGGGAATAGTTCTCAATGCCGGAGCAAAAACCCACCTCCAGCAGCATTTCCATATCGTAGTTGGTTCGTTCCGCAATCCGCTGGGCCTCAATGAGCTTTCCTTCCGAACGGAAGTAGGCCACCCGCTGATCACATTCCTCCCGCAGTTCCTCCACCGCTTTGAGGATCCGCTCATGGGGGACGATGTAATGGGAAGCGGGATAGATGGCCACATGGGAAACAAAATTCTTGACTTCGCCGGTGACGGTGTTGATCTCACACAACCGCTCAATCTCATCCCCGAAAAACTCCACCCGGATGGCGGTGTCGCTGGAGTAGGCGGGGTAAATCTCCACCACGTCCCCCCGGACCCGGAACTTGTTGCGGACAAAGTTCATATCGTTGCGCTCATACTGGATCTCCACCAGCTTTTTAATCAGCTCGTCCCGGTCCTTCTGCATCCCCAGCCGCAGGGAAATCACCATATTCCGGTAATCAATGGGGTCGCCCAGGGTGTAGATACAGGAGACGCTGGCGACAATAATCACATCCCTCCGCTCCGACAGGGCGGAGGTGGCGGAGTGGCGCAGCTTCTCAATCTCATCGTTGATAGCGCTGTCTTTTTCGATATAAGTATCCGTGGCGGCGATATAGGCTTCCGGCTGGTAGTAGTCGTAGTAGGAGACGAAATACTCCACCGCATTGTTGGGGAAGAATTCCCGAAACTCGCTGCACAGCTGAGCCGCCAGGGTCTTATTGTGAGCCAGCACCAAGGTTGGCCGGTTCACCTGAGCGATGATATTGGCCATAGTAAAGGTTTTGCCGGAACCAGTGACGCCCTTTAATACCTGCTCCCGCTGTCCCGCCAAAACCCCTTTGGACAGGGCTTCAATGGCCTCCGGCTGATCGCCGGTGGGGCTGTAGGAAGAAACAAGCTGAAAATGATCCGCCATGGCTTCACCTCATCATCAAAATACGGCAGCGGAAGGCAGCAGTCTCCGCCCCAAAAACAAACAAATGTTTTGCGGTTCTACTATATCACACTTTCTCCGCCGCCGCAACGGCTATTTTGCCTTTTTCCCTTCCTTTAGGATACGCTGCAAAAACAGCTCTATACAACGGCGGAAAAACCTTGGAACTGCCGGCTGGAACTGCTATAATAGGCCTCAGAGTGAGCGATTCCTCTCCCAGGCATCCGAAATCCTTCGCTCTCTTTACCATCGTCGGCAGACAACCGCGCATGACGGCATCTTTTTGCCCGCTGTTCCGTGTCCGGGCAGGATGATCCCGCCCGCTCCCTTCAATGAATCTGTCAGGAGGAATTTTTCATGAACGACATTGAAACCAATACCCCTCAAAACCCTCCCCTTTCTTCCCCCGCGCCGAAAACGCCGGCCCCTGACGCCGCCGGCGATGAAACCCTGGTTCTGCTGAGGCAGATGGAAGCCAATATCGCCCGACAGCTGCGGTACACCAGGCTTTTCACCATTTTTTGCGGCGCTATGCTGGCGCTGGTGGTGGTAATTTGCGCCTTTCTGCTGCCCCGGCTCAATATCATTCTTCAGGATGTCAATACGCTGATGCTCCAGGCCAGCAGCATTGCCGGAGATCTGGAAACGCTCACCAAGGAAATCTTGGATGCCGACATTGGCGGAATCCTCTCCAACGCCTCTCAGCTGGTGAAAAATACCGATGCCGGCGTGCAGCAGTCTCTGGTGGAATTGCAGCAGGCTTTGGAAAAGCTCAACAGCCTGGACTTTGACGGCCTCAATCAGTCTATCGCCGATCTTCAGGCCATCGTGGAGCCTTTGAGCAAACTGTTCGGAGGAAGATAACGGCGGCAAGTTCCCTTCCCGCCCAATAAGGATGGGCCTTTACGGCTCTTTTCCAAACCAAAAATCCAGACAAAAAGGGGGATCCCGGCGGCATGGATGCTGTCTGGGATTCCCCTTATCCTGTTGGTTCCAACGCTTTCCGCTTTTCTCCACGGTAGAGAAACAGGCTTTTTTCCAAAGAGCAAGCAGGGCGCGGAGCAAATTGCGGCCTTCCTGCCGCAGAAGCAGCGGCATCCTTCCCGAATGATCCGCGGGCAGGCGGCAGAGAATTCAGTTTGTCTCCCTGCGCGCCCTGGCGGTATGAAACCTTTCCATCCTTTGCCTTTGGCCGAACCATAAAATTCGGTTCATTCTGAAAGTCTTCCGGAAAAGCTCCCGGCCCCCAAAGGGTGAACCGGGGTCACGAATCATCTCCGTCAAAATCCACGGCAGCGGCCCAATCAGGCTTTTTTCTCTCCTGAGTCTGCCGCTGGGACAAGGCGGGGGCGGAATGATCTCCCGGCACTGTTACCACATGAGGATAGGGGAACTCCACGCCCTGACGATCAAATTCCTCCTTGACCGCCAGACGGATTCCTCTCTCGACCTCCCACTGCATGGCAGGCTTCACCCGGCAGGTGAGGCCAATGTCCACGCTGGAAGCGGCAAATTCCATCACACCCAGCACCACAGGCTCCCCTTCCACCAGGTCGGGATGCTCTTTGGCATATTTCTCCGCCGCCTGGGCGATCACCTCCATCACCTGCCGGGTATCCGCCTCGTAGGCGGTGGAGATAGTCAATCGGGCGATATTATAGCCCCGGGAGTAGTTAATCACCCGGGAAATGGAGCCGTTGGGGATAATCACCTGCTCTCCCTTCGGGTTACGCAGGTAGGTAACCCGCAGCGCCGTGGCTTCCACAGTACCTTCCTCTGTTTCGGTCTTGATGTAATCCCCCACCGAAAACTGATTTTCAAACATCATGAACAGACCGGTGACCACATCCTTCACCAGACTCTGGGCGCCAAAACCGATGGCTACGCTGCCGATTCCCGCCGCGGCGATAAGGCTGCTCATCCCTTTGGTGAGGTTAAACTGTCCCAGAATCATATAGGCGGCGATAAAATAGATTCCATATCGGGCCACACTGCGCAGCAGGGTCATCATACTGCTGACCCGACGGCTTTGCTGTTCATTGTTCCTTCGCTTGGCCTGCGCGATTACTCCTTTGGTCCACTGCGAAACCGCAAAAAGAACCAGCCGGGCCAGAAGAAGAATCAGGATCACCATCATCAAACGCCAGATGATCTCCCCCAGGTGATCCAGAATATAGTACCACAGCTCCATCACCTTTTGATACAGCTGCTCCGTTACCGTCAGGGGATTTTCTCTTGTCAATGCAGTCAGTGGCAACAGGGTCATTGGATTTCCTCCTGTAATGTTGTCTGTCGGGACTCTTCCTCCAGCCGGTCCAGCAATGCGTCCAATTCCTCGGGATCGTAGTCCCCGTCGGCAAAAGCGGCGCTGCTGCGAAAACTCTCCAGCACTGTGGGGGACAACATCCCGCCTCCTGCCATGGAAATATATTCCCCCTGGGCCACAATAATGTGATCCAGCAGCCGGATGGAAACGCCTTGCAGGGCATTATACAGCTGAATGGTGGTTTGTTTATCCTTCCGGGAGGGCAGCGCCAACCCGCTTGGATGGTTATGAGCCAGGATCACGCTGGTGGCGTTGCAGCGGATGGCAATTTCCACAATCCGCCTGGTGAGAATGGAGACGGAATCCCCCGTTCCTTCGCTGATGGCGCCAAAATACAGCACCCGCAGGCGGTTGTCCAGACAGATCAGATAGCTGATCTCATGAACCTCTCCGATATATTTTGCCACCAGCTTTTTGCCCAAATAGTCCACCAATGAACCGGTGTGTTCCGCCCGGTTCTGAACCTTTTCTTCATAATAAAGCTGACAGATCTGAGGAATCAGCTTGAGCAGCACCGCGGAATTTTCCGAGATTCCCTCTACCTTCACCAGTTCTTCCACCGGCGCGTCCAGCACCCTGGAGAAGGTTCCAAAGGTCTCCAGCAGCCGATGGGCGATCTCATTGGTGTCCCGGCGGGGAATAGCGTAGAAAAGCAGCAGCTCCAGCACATTGTGAGGCTCAAAATTTTTCAGCCCCTGTTCCCGGAAGCGCTTTTTCACCCGCTGCCGATGTCCTTCATGGGGATGATCCATCAAACGCCCTCCCTTCGCCTTTTCCCGTTCATTATACACGTTTCGGCGAAAAAAGAAAATAGCTTTGGCAGACGCCTGCGGTTTCCCCCCCTTTCCTGGGGCGCAATATCTTTTTCATCCGGGGCGGCAGAAACAAGATTTGCCTTTTCTTCTGCAACCGGCTATAATGTTGTCCGTCAGATTACGATTCAGAAAGGAGAGCCGGGAATGAAGTCCTTTCTCATCAACCAGAACGACAGCGGCCAGCGGCTGGACAAATTTCTCACCAAAGCGGCTCCTCTGCTCCCTCAAAGTATGCTGTACAAAGGCATCCGCACCAAACGCATCAAAATAAATGGTAAGCGGGCAGAAATCTCCACCCGTTTACAGCCCGGGGATCTGGTGGAGCTGTACCTGAACGACGAATTTTTCATTGAGGAGGACCAGCCTTTGGCCTTCCGCTCCGCCAGGGATGAACTGAACGTTCTTTACGAAGACGCCCATATCCTCCTGGCGGACAAACCGGCGGGACTGGTGGTCCATGAAGACGAGGAAGGAACAGTGGACACCCTCATCAACCGCATCACCAAATACCTCTGGAAAAAGGGGGAATATGATCCCGCCCGGGAAAATTCCTTTGCCCCCGCCCTGTGCAACCGCATTGACCGCAACACCAGCGGCATCGTCATCTGCGCCAAGGACGCCGAAGCGCTGCGCATCCTCAATCAAAAGGTGAAGGACCGGGAGCTGGAAAAAACCTATCGCTGCCTGGTGTTCGGGGTTCCCAGTCCGTCCCATCAGCTGTGCCGGGCCTATCTGAAGAAGGATGGCGCCCATAACCAGGTGACAGTCAGCAGTCGTCCCTCTCCCGGCGCCAGAACCATTCTCACCGAGTACACCGTTCTGGAGCAGAACGGCAGCTTCAGCCTGTTGGAAGTGCGGCTGCATACCGGACGTACCCATCAAATCCGGGCCCATTTGGCCTTTCTGGGGCACCCCCTGGTAGGGGACACCAAGTATGGCACCGCCAAACAGAACCGCGGGCTTCCCTATCGTTTCCAGGCGCTATGCGCCTGGCGCCTCACCTTCCGTTTCACCTCTCCCGCCGGGGAGCTGGCATATCTGAATGGACGCAGTTTTACTGTAAAGGAAATTCCCTTTTCACTTAAAGATCTGCATGAAAAGCCAGTTTGATTGCTGTTGCTTTCTTCGTCCTTTCAAAATTAGCATCTCGCAAAAAGACAGATCCCCGCCTTTTCTTTGGACGGATCTGTCTTTTCTTGTTTCGTTTTCCCGTCTAAAAGGATGGATTCAGAGGGGTTCTCTGCTGAAACAATCCCCATGCGACCAGAAGCACCTTGAAAACAGCCATCAGCACTGTGAACCGTTTTGGAAAAACGGCGGCTTCCTGAGATCCGACGGCCTGATGAAACACCAGCGCCCCCATTGCCACAATCAGCCGAATCAGGGCGCCAAGGTCAACAGGGCTTTAGGGATTTAAAGTTGACAACGGGAAAACACCGGGTTTTATTCCCTGCCCCACCTCCACAGAGGCGGAAACAGGCCATCGCCGACGATCTCATCCACAGCAAGCGGCGTATCCCCCAGTCATTGGACCTTCTGAAAGTAGATTCGGCTTTTGGAGCGCGCTCAAAATTTCTGTTCCGCGTCAAAAGCACCCGCCCCAAAGCCCTTCTGTGTCGCCATAACCAGACGGTGGATTATACCGGAATCTCCTTCCCCAGAACGAAGGAGTAAAGAATCCTTTGGGTGATGGTGATGTCCAGCTGCTGCTCCAGAATCGCCTGATACAGCCGCAGCTGTCCTGCATACCTGGTCCGCAGGGTTTCCTCCTCCCGCACCAGATCGGTTTTGTAATCCACAATGGTCCCCGTTCCGTTTTCCATCATCACACAGTCGGCGATTCCCTGGACTGTAACGGCGGAACGCACCTGAAAAGAGGGATCGATGGCCGCCAGCTCCCGGGGGGTAAACTCCCGGAGGAAGCGGATCTCCCGGTAAAGCTGGTCCGCGGTCAGCAGCCTTTGACCCAGTGGACCTTCCAACAGCTTCCGAAGCATCTGCCGGTCCATGAACTGCCCTTCCTCAGGGGTGATATAGCCCCGCTGAGTCAGACGGGCAATCTCCCCCTCCACATCGGCGGCAGCCTGGTGAAAGTCGGCAAACTGCATGAACTTATGGGCGGCAATTCCCCGCTCCGTGGGGGTAAGGGCTTGCCGGGTGAGGAGCTTTGGTCTGCGGGTAAACAGATATTTTTCCTCTGCCCCATGATGGACCAGCTGGGAAACAGAAATTTTCGCAGGCGTTTCGGTGTCCTCCTCAAAAGGATAACGAAAAGCCAGTCTTTCCTCCAGTGTTTTGACCAACGCAGGATCGGCAGGAGGCGCTTTTCGGAGCTCCGCAGTCTGGCGGGGCTGCAAGATTTCGGGATCTGCCGCCTGTACCGTCAACCTTCCATCTTCAATGGGACTGTGAAGGCAAGCGGGCGGATGCTGCAAAAGCGCAGAGGGAAAATCCGGATGATGACAAAGGGCTGCCGCCAGCCAGTCGTAATAACAAGAGGCTGTGCGGGCGGTCCAGCCGCTCACCTTTCCGTCTTCCATCGGCTGAGAGGCCAGTTTTTCCATTCGCTGAAGACCCTTGTCCCCGGCGGTGAGAATCAATCGTTCCCGGGCTCTGGTCATGGCGACGTACAGGATCCGCAGTTCTTCCGACAGCGTGGCTCTCTTGTTCTCCAGCCGCACCGCCGCCAGCGGAAGGGTCCTGTGCTGAAGCATCCGCCGGTTGTCCCGAAGGATGCAGGCAAACCCCAATTCCGGATGGAGCTGTACATCGGAATTCAGATCCATCAAATTGAAGGAGGCGGCGGTATCGCACAGAAACACCACCGGAAATTCCAGCCCCTTGGACTTGTGGACGCTCATCACCGACACCGCGTTTCCTGCTGAAGCTGCAGCCGAAGGCAGATCCTCCTCGTATCGCTCCAGTGCGTACAAATAAGCGACAAAATCGCTGAAATCCCCTCCGATACTCCCTGTGTAGGATGCCGCAATCTCCATCAGAAGATGAAGATTTCCCTGGCGGACCTCCCCCTGAGGCATCGCCAGCACTTTTTGCTCCAATCCGGTGAGGGTACAGATCATCCGGATCACCCCTTGAGCCGATTGGGACAGGGCTTCCCGCCGAAGAAGACGATAGTCCTCCAGAAAGCCGCGGCAGGGCTCATCCCCATCCCCCGCTGACCGGCGCACCCCCAGAAAAAGCGGTTCCTTCTCCGCTTTTTGGCGCGCCTGAGCCAGCTGCTGGGAGGTAAAACCATAGAGTGCGGAGCCCAATACCTGGGCCAATTCCAGATCCACCATGGGATTAATCAGAATTTTAAGATAGGAAACCACCGGAGCAATCTCCTTCGCCTCCAGAAAACCTCCCTGACTGTCCGCCCAATATGGGATGGACCGCGCTTCCAGCTGACGAAGATAACGCTCCAGCTTGTTTTTGGGGGAACGGAGCAGGATACAAATATCCCGGGGCTCAATGGGACGGGGGCCGGATTTGCCTGTCACCTGGAGCTTGTCCCGGAGCATCCGGTCAATCCGTTCCGCCACATACCGAGCCTCCAGCGCTACCGGGTCCTCATCTGGAAACAAGGCAGGATCCACCACCGTCAGCTCCACCGGCAGACACTGACTTTGGTCATAATCCGCCCTGGCATAAAGCGCATCCTCTGAACCATAGTCCATCTCCCCCACCTTGGGGCTCATCACCATAGAAAACAGGTAGTTAATCAGACCGGTGGTTTCTTGCCGGGTGCGGAAATTGGCGCTGAGGGAAATTTTTGCGGGAAAACATCCTTTTTCATATGGGAAATACCGCGCCTTCTTTTCCAGGAAATTTTCGGGACGGGCCTGGCGGAAGCGGTAGATGCTCTGTTTGACGTCCCCCACCAGGAACAGGTTTCCCTCCTCCCGGGCCAGAGCTGAAAAAATCAGCTCCTGAGTGCCGTTGGTATCCTGATATTCGTCCACCAGGATTTCCTCATACTGCTGCCGCAGCTCCCGGGCAATCTCCGAAGGGCGCCGGTTTCTCCCCTCTCCGGTATACAGCAGCTGCAGCGCTCCATGCTCCAGATCTCCGAAATCCAGCACTCCCCGGTCCAGCTTGACAGCGTCCAACGCCCGGCCAAACTCCACCGTCAGGCGGAACAGCTGCCGGGCCACCGGCGCCAGCTGCGTCATATCCTGATGATATTCCCCTTCGGTCATGAGAAAGACCCGCTCTGACAGCTCCTTGAGAATCTCTTTATACTGACTGCGCAGGCCTTGGACAGCGGCCTTCTTTTCTTCATCCTCATATTTGGACAGCCGCCCCAGGGACTGGAAAGAGACCTGCCGTACCAGCTGCACCGCCTGGTCCCAGTTTCCCGTTCTGATGGCCGCCTGCAATCCTTCCACCTGAGCAAGATCATTGTAATAAGCGGGAGCATAGGCAGATTCCATCGCCTCGTCCCCGGACATCAGCTCCAAAGCCCGCTGCAGCAGCGCCCGGCAATGGTGAAGGGCATCCCCGGCATAGTCCAGCAGAATCGCCGCCCAGGGAGTTTTGTTCAGGGCAACCGCTTCCCCCCATTTTTCCCCCAGCTCCATCAGCCACTCCTCATAAAAAGGATGGTTGCGCGCAAAATCATACAGCTGCAAAATGGTCCGCTCCAGCTTTTGATCGCTGCGGGCGGTGGAAAGAAGCTCTACCAGGTCATAAAATTCCGGATCTTGTTTCTGATATTCCGCCTCCACCAACTGCCGGACCGTATCCATCCGCAGCACGTCCAGCTCCCGCTCATCCCCGATGCGAAAATCCGCGGGAATCTCCAGCTGCTGAAAATGCTGCCGCAGCAGGGTGATGCAGAAGGCATGAATGGTGCTGATCTGGGCGGAATCCAGCAAAATCTGCTGCCGGGCCAGCCGCGGATCTCCCGGATTCCTTTCCAGCAGCTCCCACAGTTTTCGGGAAATCCGCTGTTTCATCTCCCCCGCTGCGGCGTTGGAAAAGGTAACCACCAGCAGATGATCGGCGTCCACCGGATGCTGAGGATCGGTGATGCGGCTGATAACCCGTTCCACCAGCACGGCGGTTTTACCGCTGCCGGCAGCGGCGGACACCAAGATATTGCCCCCACGGCCATGGATCGCCTGAAGTTGCTGAGGGGTCCATTTCACATCAGCCATGATTTTCCTCCTCTCCCCTCCCTTTGCCGGAGATGTCCCGGAACAGGGGCGTATTGCGGTTATTGCACAGGATGCCGTAGTCACAGTAATCACAGGGATTCAGATTGCCACTGTGGACCGGAAAAGGAGCGATTTCCCCTTTGGTCAGGGCGTCGGCCATCTGGGTGATCCGACCATAGACCGCCTCCCGGATTCGTCGAAACTCTCCGGCGCTGCTCACTTTGGAAGCGGCGGTAAGACCTCCCCCCTTTTTCTTTTTCACCGGGATATACCGCCCTGCCAGTTCCTTTTCCATGGCTTCCAGCACATCAGGATCATCCAGCACCATTCCCTTCATCCCCAGGGTTCCCCCCACCTGGGAACGAATCTGACCGGCATCCGCCGAAGAAGGCAGCTCTGCCGGGGATACCTTGCCGGGCATATACAAAATTCCAGCGGGCTGCACCGATCCAAAGGGGCTGCGGGGATCGTCGCACAGGGCGAAAAGATAGATGAGCATCTGCATATTCAGGCCATGGAACACCTCCTCCAGGCGGAACTCTTTGCCGCCGGACTTGTAATCCACCACGCGGGCGTAGCGATCCTCTCCCTTTGTAAACAGATCCACCCGGTCAATCTTTCCCCGGATGACCACCGGCGTTCCGTCCTGAGCTGTCAAGGGAGCGGGATGCACCGCCTCGTCAGGACCCACGGGCACCTCCATCCCTGCCGCCTGGAACAGGCTCTGGTCAAATTCCTCCCCCACATGACGCACCAACAGCAGCAGCACCGACGCCAAGCGCTCCAGCTGATACCGGAAACGCCCCGCCAGCTGGGTCAGATCCGGCACCAGGGAACGAATATATTCCTCCAGCAGACGGCGAATTTCCCCTTCCAGCTCCTGGTCCGTCATGGAGCTCAAACCTTTTCCGCCATGACTGCGAAAAAGATGCTCCAATACATAGTGGATGGCGTTGCCGGACTCCAGCGGGCTGTACTCCACCCGTTTCCGGGGCCGCAGCCGCAGCATACTGTCGCAGAAAAAGAGGAACGGGCAGCGGTAAAAGTTCTCAATTCTGGTGGGAGAAACCGCCACCCGTCCCCGCAGCAGTCCTTTGGCGGCAGCGGGCTCCACCGGCCCCGCAGGCAGGTCCAGGGAAAGGCGCTCCATCAGCGCCAGATAGCGGTCATCCCCTTGGCGGCGAAGCAGCTCTTCCAGGGTTCCCTCCTGGGGCAGTCCCTTCCCTTTCGCCCGGGCATATTGCTCCCGTGCGGTAAAAAGATCCACCACAAAAAATTCCGGCGGCAGTTCCGAAGCCCTTTGCAGCGCGCCGGGGAACATCCCTCCCAGCTGCACTGCCGCCAAAGAGGGCTCCAGCTGTCCCCCCTCCAGGGTGGAGGACGCATAGGTCAGATACAACCGTTCCCGGGAGGCAGTCAATGCGGTGTAAAGATAAAACCGCTCCTGAAGCGCCCGCTGATACCGGGAAGCGGACAGCTCCACCCCTCTGGCAATCAGCCTGGTTCTCTCCTGGTCTGTAAACGCCCCATGGGGCTGATAACGGGCGGGAAAAACGCCTTCATTGACCCCAACGACAAACACCACTTTGGGAGAACTCAGCCGGATGCGGTCAGCGGAACCGGCAATCACCTGGTCGTTGGTGTTTGGGATGTGCCCGATCTCCATACAGCTCAGCGCCAGATGAAACAGCTCCACAAAGGTGTTCAGCGGATAACGCGCCGAGCCGATGCTGTCGCAGAAGAGATCCAGCATATCCACCAGCATCCCCCACAGCTGATCGTTTTCCTCCAGCTCCCGGCGATCCTCTCCGTAACTGTCCCGGAAATGTTCCGCCAGATGTTCCAGTCCTCCAATCTGGGTTATGAAGGAATAAAGCCCCATGGCGAAACCTTTTCCATCGCAGCGTTCCAGCTGCTTTTTCAGGGCGATCAAAGGCTCCATCACCTTACGGCGGACCTCCTCCACCTGCGCCAATCTTTGTTCATAGCTCTCAGGCGCCGCGCCGGTCATGCCGTCCGGATCGTTGCGGAAAGGCTGCGTCCATCCTTTTCCCTGAACCGACCATATATAGGCGTAATTCTCCAGGACCGCTGATTCCTCCAAAGTCAGTCCCATCGCCGGCGATCGTGCCACTTTTAAAATTGCTTCTCCTTTCCAGTCGCCCCGCACGCTGTCCAGCGCCGCCGCCAGCACCGCTATCACCGGCTTTGCCAGCACCTGCTCCTTTCGGTCAAAGAACAGCGGGATCCCATAAGCGGTAAAAATCGTTTGCAGGGCAGTCTCATAATCCCCTATGGATCGGCAAACCAGCGCAATATCCCGATAGCGCAGCTTTTCCTCCCGGACCAGGCGTGAAATCTCCGCCGCGGCAAAATGGATCTCCTCATACTTATCCCCGCATCGGAGAATGGCAATCCCATCATTGTTTTCCGGAGACTGCGCTGTCTCGCCGGAGGACAAAAATTTCTCCACCGCCCGCAGGGCCAATGACTGTGTCCGGTGGTTTTCTTCCAGTCGCACCGGCTTTGCCGTGGGAATGTCATGGCTGGAAGCAAATTGCAGCAGTCTCCGGGCCGTTTCCTTCTGGTCGTGGAAGACGTCTCCCCCCTCACGGGTAGTGAGGCCATCGGCGCAGAGAGAGAGGGTCACCTGATCCCCCTGCTCCAACATCAGCTCCACCAGCCGCCGCTCCGGGGGACTGAAAAAGCCGAAGCTGTCCAGAAACAGCGTCTTTCCCCGGAAATATCCATGGTCCCGGGCCAGCTCCCCCGCCCGGGCAATATCATCCAGGGGATCGGCATAATCCCGGTCCACAATGGCCTGGTAGGCCTCATAGACCCGGATGATGTCCCGCAGTTTTCCCCCCAGCTGCTTGTCCTCCAGCCCTTTGGATACCTGCCGCAGATCCTCTGGATAAGCGCCGCAGCTTTTAAGCTCCTCTATCGTCTGGAGCATGGTGGTGAGAAAGGCGGTTTTCTGACTTTGACGCTGGTACAGTTCCAGGGTGTCCCGCACCTCTCCCACCGCCAGGCGCATCAGGACAAAACGGGCGGTATCGGTCAGCCGTTTCCGGGCAAGGCCACCGTAAGCGCGGAAGATATTTTCTGCCAAACGGCTGAAGCTGAGCACCGACAGATTCATCGCCTGGGCGCCCCGAAGGGCTTGGGAAGCCTTTCGCTCCATCTCAAAGGAAAACTGCTCCGGCACCAACAAAATGACCTCCCGGTCCTGCCGGGCGGCCTCAATGGCTTCCTTCAGGACCCGGGTGGTTTTCCCTGTTCCGGTTTTCCCTATTATCAGCTGAAACATTCGGTTCCTCCCCCTGGGCATACGCGCCCTTTTCTGTGGATATTGTAGCATGGATGTCCACGGAGAACAATCGTTTTGTTTTCCCTTTCCCGGGAAGATGCCGCGCCTTTGTGTTGAAAAAAATCTGTCAATGGAGTAAGATAGGGACAAGAGCTTCTCCCTGCGGCATAGTCAGATTTTTGTTTTCCCCGGAGACGGAAATCAAAGAACGATACAACATCAGACAGAAATGAGGTTTTTTGATGAAGGTTCATTCCAACCCCCACACCCATACCACCTTCTGCGACGGAAGAAGCACCCCTCAGGAACAGGTTCTTTCCGCCCTTCACAAGGGGTTCACCACCCTGGGCTTTTCCGGACACGCCCTCACCAGTTTTGATCTCAGCTGCTGCATGACTCTGGAAAAATATCCGGAATACCTCCGGCAGCTGCGGCGGCTGCGGCAGCAGTATTGGGGACAGATGAACATTGTCATCGGACTGGAGCAGGATTCCGCCCAACTGGTGCGGGCGGAGGATTTTGGACTGCCCGCCGGCAC
>CASFXA010000110.1 GCA_949298535.1 uncultured Oscillospiraceae bacterium | reverse complement strand
CCCCCCATCCCATCAACATGGGACGGAAGGTTTCCGCGGTGCCACCCAGCTTGCCGGTTTCCCGGCCACTTTTGCGCGCGATAGAGGGCGCATCCCTTCCGGCTCCTCGCCGGCGGCTCCAAAAGCGGAACAGCCCGTCCTTCCCGCCGGTTTGCACCAGCCACCGGCTCTCTGAGGGGAAAAATCGGACATAACTTTCTTCACAGCCACTGTCTGCTTTATTTTCTGGCGTCAGTCAAGCCGGAGGGGGAAATGGGGCCTCCTTCCGGCATTTTCTTTAGTATATACGATTCCCCGGCGTTTTACAAGGGGCGGGGGAGATTTTTGCTTAGGTGGAGAAAAATGAAAGGCTATTTTATATCAGATTTTAGATTCAAAAAATTTTATCAATATTATAAATTAGAGCAAAAAATATTAAGCTCTAATATTGACAAAACTTGCTTTTTCTGTTATTTTAACAATAAGAGGTGAAGGGTATGTATGAAATTAAAGAGAATCGCTGCCCTATCTGTGGAGAACAACTGAAACTAAGCAAACTAACCTGTCCCGACTGCGGCATCGAATTTCCAGTCAATCAATGCCGCTCCCCTTATGACAGCCTTTCCCAGCAGGAAACAATTTTTTTGACCGCTTTTTTGCGCTGCCGTGGAAATCTCAGCGACGTGCAAACACAGCTGAGTATTTCCTATCCCACTGCAAAAAAAAGACTGGATGAACTGTTGATGGCGTTAGGTTTATATGAAAGACCGAAGGAGGAATTCCCCATGTTTGGATTCCAGAAAAATGTCGCTCTCAACCAAAACAGTATCAAGGCTTCTGACATCATCCGCAATAAACTCTATGAAAATGGCGGCAGAGCAACCGTTTATTCTGTCAATGGAAAATCCTATGTCATTAAGGCTTCCTACGATAAAAAGTCCTTTTCCTGCGATCAGCTTCCCCATAAACTATACTCCTACACCATTTTTGATGTCATTGTTGACTTGCTTCTGCAAAGCGGCGGCAAAGCGCCTAAAGGAAATGGACGAAATTTTCGGCTGGGTGAAGGTAACTGCACAGAAGATACCGTAGTAGGTGCCATCGCTAAAAATTATGAGGGTCAACGAATTGGTGAATCTGTTTTTGATCCTGTTTTTGTGTTAGCCGCAGTGCTGGATTGGGCTGGTATTGCCCACAATGAACGGGGATACATTGAACTGACAGCCAGCTACCGTATGAAGCTAAAACAATAAGAGCAGACGGATGATCTCATCAATCCTTTCACTACGAGCAAAAAGGTGGTTTTTTTCTGAATGGAAAATCCCACCTTTTTATAAACAGTGCAAAATCATCCTGTATCTAAAAAACCGGAAAATATTTATCGGGCAGCGGTACTGATGTCAAAAACCGTTTTCTATCGTTCAAAGGAGTTATAAACACAGTAAGTATGCAGGATTTCTCTCCTGTATACCGTCGCTTCCGCTCTCTTTGGGGGCGGCGCAGCTTAGCTGCGCCGCCTTTGAGCCGCACATTTGCGGTATCACCAAAATTTCCTTTTTAATTTTAATCACTCCCGCCCCCAAAAGGTTGCTAGCGCAGCGGAGGCGTCGGGAGGGCGTTTATACCCTAAAGGGCACAGGCAACCGAGCAGCCGAAGCAAGCGGGACCTTTTGGGGAGGAGCGGGGGCAAGGGAATGGAGTGGATGGTCCCCGCCCAGGGGACCGTAACGGAATGGACTTTGCCCCCGCGAGCAGCGAGCGGCTTTGTCCGGCTTTACCCGGGCAAATAGCGAGCGGGCGGTTTTACCTCTGTCGGCACAGGAGCAGAAACCATCCCTTCATCCCGTTCCCCTTAACACTAAAAGGTACCAGCCAAAACTGCGGCAGGCACTATTTCTGACTAACCAGATCGTGGTCGCCTCAACAATGGGTTTCCAAAGGGTTGTGACCCTTTGGCCGTTTTCCCCACTGCCCTGAAACCAAAAAGTACCCGCCAAATGATGGCAGGTACTTTTTTAGACTCACTGGATGGCTAACGCCTCAACCATGGGATTTTAAAGAGAAGCGTCCTCTTTGGCCGTATGCCGCATTCTCAGCCGCACTTGGAATAACCGCAGCTGCGGCAGGAGACGCAGCCTCCCTCATGCTCCATGGGAGCGCCGCACTCGGGGCAGAACTTGGCGTATTTCAGGTCCGCGGCGGTGTAGTTTTCCACCCCTTTGCCCCCATTGGGACGGGGCGCAGATGCGGGAGCGGTCTCGGTGGGCTGCACCTTGGGGGAATGGGCCAGGCCGGAGATTCCCTTCTCGGTGAGGGACTGGCCGTTCTCCTGCATTTCCTTGATATAGTTGTCCACCTTCTTGACCACCTGGGCGATGGCGTCTGGGCAGGAGGTGCATTTCATCCCCTGCTGACGGATGGTGGAGGGGCAGCGGATGCCTCTGAGCTGGTCCAGGATCTCCTTGGTGGAGATGCCGGAGCGGAGGGCGATGGATACCAGACGGGCGGTAGCTTCGCTCTGGGAGGGGCAGCCGCCGGCCTTACCGGTGGAGGTGAACACCTCACAGATGCCGTTTTCGTCATAGTTGACAGTGACATAGAGGTTACCGCATCCGATCTTCATCCGTTCGGTGAGGCCATAGGTGATCTCAGGACGGGGACGGGGAACGATCTCCAGGTTCAGGGTCTGCGCCGCCTGGGCCACAGTCTCCTGAGCGGTCTCCTTCTGGTCCTTGGTCTCCTTGTTGACCGAGCCGATATTCAGCACCTGGCCCTCGCGGCTGCCATCACGGTAGATAGTGACGCCCTTGCAGCCCTGGTGATAGGCCAGCATATACACCTCCCGCACGTCCTCCACGGTGGCGTCATGGGTGAAGTTGACCGTCTTGGAAACGGCGTTGTCGGTGTGACGCTGGAAGGCGGCCTGGGTATTGATGTGATAGATGGGGCTGATGTCGTGGGAGCAGACAAAAACCCGCTTCATATCCGCCGGAATCTCGGGGATATGGGCCAGGGTGCCCTCGGCGGCGATGCGGCGCATCAGCTCCTGGCTGTAGAGGCCGCGGCGGCGCAGCTCCTCCTCCAGGATGGGATTGCCTTCCACCATCTCGGTGCCGTCCATAACGTTGCGGATATAGACATAGCCGAAGACCGGCTCCACGCCGGAGCTGCATCCAGCGATAATGGACAGGGTGCCGGTGGGGGCGATGGTGGTGACAGTGGCGTTGCGGAGGGCGGGGCCATCCTTATAGATGCTCTCAGCGAAGAGGGGGAAGGCTCCCCGGACCTTGGCCAGCTCCATGGAAGCCTCACGGCCCACCCGGGTGATAAAGGCCATCAGCTCCTCCGCCAGGGCCACCGCCTCGTCGCTGTTGTAGCCCAGGCCCATCCGCAGCAGCATATCGGCATAGCCCATCACGCCCAGACCGATCTTCCGGGTCTGGCGGGTGGTAAAAGCGATCTGCTCCAGGGGATACTTGTTGACGTCGATAACATTGTCCAGGAAGTGGACGGCGTCCCGGATGGTCCGCTCCAGCTTCTCATAGTCCATCTCCCAGCCCTTTTCTCCCCGGCGGAGCATATTGGCCAGGTTGATGGAGCCCAGGTTGCAGGACTCGTAAGGAAGCAAAGGCTGCTCGCCGCAGGGATTGGTGCTCTCGATCTCCCCCTGGCTGGGAACCACATTGTCCCGGTTGAGGCGATCCAGGAAGATGATGCCCGGCTCGCCGTTTCTCCAGGCGGCTTCCACAATCTTATTGAACACTTCGGTGGCGTCCAGCTGGCTCACCGCCTGCTTGGTTTTGGGGTCGATGAGGTCGTACTTCTCCCCCTTCTCCACAGCGGCCATAAACTCCTCGGTAACGCCTACGGAGATGTTGAAATTGGTGATGTCGGCGTTATCCTTTTTGCAGTCGATAAACTGGAGGATGTCAGGGTGGTCGATGCGCAGGATGCCCATGTTGGCGCCCCGGCGGGTACCGCCCTGCTTGACCGCCTCGGTGGCCATGTTGAACACCCGCATGAAGCTGATGGGGCCGCTGGCCACGCCGCCGGTGGTGCGGACCATGCTGCCCTTCTGCCGCAGCCGGGAGAAGGAAAATCCGGTGCCGCCGCCGGACTTGTGGATGAGGGCGGCCTGCTTGACCGCCTCAAAGATGGCCTCCATGGAGTCGTCCACCGGCAGCACAAAGCAGGCGGAGAGCTGGCCCAGATCCCGTCCGGCGTTCATCAGGGTGGGGGAATTGGGAAGAAACTCCAGATTGGTCATCAGCTCATAAAAACGGTCGGAGATCTTGGTCAGATCCGCGTCAGAATCATAGGCGGCGTCCGCCGCGGCGATGGTGTCCGCCACCCGGCGGAACATATCCTCCGGCTTCTCCAGGGGCCGGCCGTTGTCATCTTTTTTCAGATACCGTTTTTCCAATACGGTGATGGCGTTCTTTCCCAGTTTCATCCTTCGCACCTCTGTTGCTCTTTGTTCTTTTGAAATCCTGCCTCTATTCCGTCTTTTTCCACCGCCAGGGCCCTGACAGCAGAAAAACCTGTCCCGCAAGACAGGTCACTAGATATAGTGTCTAAATCACGTTCTGTGACACGACATATTGTATCAGCTTTAAAGTTCTCTTTCAAGACACAGAACAGTTTTTCTCTATTTTCATCGTTTCCACCCAAAAGCGGCGTCCGGATCTGGGCAGAACGCAGAAAAAAACGCCGGACCCTCCATCTGAAAAAGATGGAAAACCCGGCGGAGTTTTTTTGCTGCCGGTCAGATGCAGAAAGGCTCCACCGCCTGGAGGAACTTGTCCGCGGCGCCCTCGCTGATGTCAGCCTCCATCCGGATGGGCTGGGACAGATCCAGGCTGAAAATGCCCATGATGCTCTTGCCGTTGACACAGTAGCGGCCGGAGAAAAGGTCCACCTCAAAATCAAAGGCAGAAACTGTGTTGACAAAATCCTTCACCACTTCCACTGTGGAAAGCTGAATATTCTTTTTGATCATCATAACCTGCTCCATTCCGCCGCTCCGCTCCGGCTCAATGAATTTTTCATCCCTTCGGCCTGCGGGGAAAATTGGCCGGAAGGGTCCGGGCAGAGCCGATGAGGGGTTTGTCCGGAACTACCATCTTACTATAGCAAGATTCCCGTCTTCCGTCAACAGAGGAAACGCCAATTTTTTCATTCCCTCCGGGGCAAAAAACGGCGGCGATTGTCAAACGCCGGGGTTTTGTTTATAATGGAGAAATGAACGGGGACAAAGCCTCCGAAAGGCTTGTTCCCCGCCGGAAAGGCTGGAGGAAAAACGCCTTCCCGGAACCGGGGGACGCTTCGCTCCCTTTTGAAAAATTTTGTTCAGCGCTGCCGGGAAAGGCCCGGGGAAGGAAGTTTTTGTGATGATGAGAGTTCGTTTTTTCACCCTTGGCTGCAAGGTCAATCAGTATGAGACCCAGGCTCTGGCCTGCCGCTTCGCCGCCGAGGGTTTCCAGGTGGATCAGGAGGGGGAGGACAGCGACCTGCTGGTGATTAATTCCTGCACCGTCACCGCCGAAGGGGACCGGAAAAACCGGCAGCTGCTGCGGCGGCTGCGCCGGGAGCATCCCCAGGCGGTCATCGCCCTCACCGGCTGCTACCCTCAAGCCTTTCCCCAGGAAATGGAGGCTCTCACCGAAGCGGACGTCATCACCGGCTCCCGGGACCGGGCGGGGCTGGTGGTGGCGGTACGCCGGTTTCTGGAGGAGGGGCAGCGGGTGGTGGCCATCACCCCCCACACCCAGGGAGAAGCCTTTGAAGCGATGCACACCGATGATTTCGGGCGGCGCACCAGAGCCTTTGTGAAAATTGAGGACGGCTGCGAAAATTACTGCGCCTATTGCATTATCCCCACCGCCCGGGGTCCTATCCGTTCCAAGCCTCTGGAGGATCTGAAGGCGGAGCTGGAGCAGCTGGCCGCCTCCGGCTACAAGGAGGTGGTGCTGGCGGGCATCAATCTCTCCAGCTATGGCAGGGATCTGGGGCATCGCCTCATCGACGCCATTCAGCTGGCCTGCCGGGTGCCGGGGCTGGAACGGGTCCGTCTGGGCTCCCTGGAACCGGATCTGATTACCCCCGAGGACTTTCGTCTGATGTCCCTGGAGCCCAAACTCTGTCCCCAGTTTCACCTCTCCCTCCAAAGCGGCTGCGACACCGTATTGGAGCGGATGGGCCGTCACTACAACACCGCCCAGTATCTGGAGGTGTGCCGCACCATCCATGAGCGCTTTCCTCTGGCTTCCCTCACCACCGACCTGATGGTGGGCTTTCCCGGAGAGACGGAGGAGGAGTTCCGGCAGTCTCTGGCCTTTGCCGCCCAGGTGGGGTTCAGCAAAATTCACGCCTTTTCCTATTCCCCCCGCCCCGGTACCAGAGCCGCCGCCATGGCGGACCAGGTGCCGGGCCCGGTGAAAAAAGCCCGTTCCGCCGCCCTCATCGCTCAGGGGGAGGCGCTGCGGAAAGAATTTCTCCGGGGAATGGTGGGGCTGACCCAGCCGGTGCTTTTTGAGGACCGGGGACGGGATGGTCTTCAGGTGGGCTATACCCCCAACTATACCCCCGTCACCGTAGCGGAGCCCCGGGACCTCCACGGACAGATTCTTCCTGTCCTCCTCACCGGCGTGGAAGGGGACGGCTGCACCGGCGTCCTCGCCCTCTGATCCCCGGCGGACCAAAGGCCCCTTCTCCCCCAAATTGTGTCGTAGGATGATGAGGGAGGCCTTTTGGGGTCGGGAGTAATTTCCATTTCATAAGGAAAAAAGGAAAGTTACCTGCCGCTGTTTTGGTTGGTACCTTTTAGTGTTGGGGGAACGGATGGAGGGATGGGGCACAATATTCCCCCAAACCGTGCCGGACCGTCTCTGCAGATAAAAGGCTTGCCTGATTCCTCTCCAGGACGCAGGCAAGCCTTTGTGTTTTTTTATAAATTCCTGCTTTTCAGCGGATTTCAGGCAGCGGCTTTCCCCTTGCAGCAGGCTGGCCCTTACAGCTTCATCTGGCACCAGCGGCCCTTGGCGAAGCGGATTCCCACCAGGGTGAAGCGGACAAACTGGTCCACAAAATAGCTGCACCAGGCTCCCACCAAGCCGCCTCCCGCAGGATAGCAGAGAAGCCAGGCCACCAGGGGCCGGAACACGCCAATACTAATCATCGCAACCATGGCGGTGTAACGGGTGTCGCCGCCGCCCCGCAGGCAGCTGGCAAAGATACATTGGGCCGCCTGGAAGGGGGTGGTGACAGCAATAATCAGCAGCACCTGGGTTCCCAAACGGACGATGATCTCCTCGGTGGAGAAGGCCATAATAATGTAGCGTCCAAAGAGAATAAACGTGGCCGCCAGCAGCGCGGAAATCACCAGGGAAATCCGCTGGCAGGCCTTTCCGTACAAAATTGCCAGGTCGGAGCGCTTGCGCCCCAAAGATTGTCCGGAGAGGGAGGCCGCCGCCACTCCCAGGCCGTCGCAGAAGGAAAAGGCCAGGCTCAGCACGCTTTGACAGATATTGTGGGTGGCCATCTCGGTGGTGCCCAGGGAGGCGATGATTTTAATGTAGAGGAAAAATCCAATGCGCATGAACACCTGCTCCACCCCGGCGCTCAGGCCCACATTGACCACCGGAGCCACGGTGCGGGGCTCGATACGCAGCAGATTCCGCAAACGGATCCGCAAAAAATGCTCATGACTGCCCCGGAGGGAATAAAAGGCCATCAGCAATCCCACCACATTGCCGAAAACCGTGGCGATGGCGGCGCCGGCCACCTCCAGCCGGGGGAAGCCCAGGTTTCCGCCGATGAGAAGATAGTTGAAGACAATGTTCACCGCGTTGGCAGTGAGGTTGATTTTCATGGAAATACGGGTGTTCCCGCAGCCCCGCTGTGCGCCGTTGATGCACAGGGTGATGGCGGAGCAGGGAATCCCGATCATCAAAATCTGAAAATAGATGGTGGCGGCGTCGATCATATCCGCCTGGGCCCCGGCAAACAACAGCAGTGGCCGGGCGTATACCGCTCCCAGCACCGACAGAATCACCGCCAGGACGGCGCACAGCGCCAGGGATTGCCCCAGTACCTTATTGGCTCCTTCCTGGTCCTCCTGACCTCTCCGCCGGGCCACCACCGCCGTGACGCCTACATTCAGCGCCATAAAGGCGGCCAGAATAATCATTTTCGGCTGATTGGTGATGCCCACCGCGGCGATGGCCGCCGCACCCAGACTGCTGACCATTATGGTGTCCATCATGGAAACCATGGCCACCAGCACCGTATCGATCACCGCCGGTACTGCAATCTCCCCTGCGTCCCGGTACAGCTCCCTGGTGGTGGGCAGCTCTCCCTGCCGCTGATCGGGGCGGAGCATCTGGTCCGCCGCATACAGCTTCCGTATTCCTGCGCCCATTGCGTCTTTCCTCTCCTTCTCTCTGCCACATTCCAAATTGTTGCCCCCGCAACTATAAGAGCCGACACCAGCCCCTCTTCATCTTTCGCCTTTTCCATTATAGCATGGAGACAGTTTTTTTACAGTCTTCTCTCCTGTTTTTTTCGCAGATTTTGCCGGAAAAAGATTTTTTGGGAATCTTCAATATTTTTTCAAAAAGATGTTGACTTTTATTGTGCCTTGTGATATAGTATAGCTACAGAAAAGAAAGAGTCAAATTCAGAAAGGATCGTTTCCAATGTACTAAGCAGTTAAGATCCTGAATTTGCTTGGGGAGAGAAAGGAGTGAGTCCAATGGCTTCAGTTGTTTCACAGAAGAATACGGCTTCCCATTGCGCTCATTTCGTAGTATCCGGCGGCAACTGATGAAACTTTCGGTTCCATCCATACAACAGAAATGCGTCCACTGCTATGAAATGCAATGTGAAGCCGAGGTCTTTCTGTAAGGGAAGACGAGGTTTCGCTTTTTTTGTCTTGTTCGGCGGAAAAAGAGAAACAAGGTGCCATCTTCAAATAGGTTATCTTTAGGACCCAGATGACGGTAAAAATGGGTGTCATTTCTCGAAAGAGATAAAGACGCAGCCGGATTCAAAGTGGAAACTCTAAAGGCAGGATGGAACTTGTCTGATTCTGGTCGAATTTCCCGGAAAAAAGCAGCGCGGAACAAAAGATCACCAAAAACTCTTGCATCAACCCCACAGAGCAAATTTTTCCGTTAGCGATCCGCACAGGTAAAATATTTATCGGAAATAGCTCCGATAAAGAATCATCTGTTTGGAAAGTAATTTTGGTCCCCTGTGGGAGATCAAAACGAAACAACGCTTTCAGAAAATCTGTTCTATGAATGGAGAAGAAAAAAGGGAAAAAAGGTTGGATCAAAAACCGCAAATCCTCTGAAGCGATCCAAAAAGGTCGAACAGAGAAACTGCCTGGGAAAAAACTACAGTTACTTGAAGAAAGCGTGGATATTTTTAAGAAATAGAAGCGAATAAGTTTTGCAATACGTCAGCGTACCCATTTCAGCCTGTGGATACAGGCAGGAAAAGAAAGCCACCCATTCAAAAAGCCGCTGCTCTTGTCAAAGCAGGAACAGAGGAACAAAAGAGAAGGGCGGCGGCTGATCCCCCGTCAGGAACCAGCGATCTTTCCCGTCTGGTGCTGGAAAAAGCGCAAAGGCCAGGGGGTATGCAAAGAGTTTTCTCAAAAGAAAACAAAGCAAGCTGAACATCTACCTGCCAACGCAGGCAGGAAAAGCGTCTGATTTCTTCTATAGGAGTAGTTTTCCTTCTATTCCGAAGCTGGTTGACGGAATAAAATGTAAGACTTTTCCTCCATAAATAGCAGCTGATTCGGTGTAAAGAACAACTGGATCAAACGCAAAAGATCAAATCTGACCAGGGATACCGACACAGCTGTTTCTCCCATGGGAGAAAGAGAAGCGCAAAACGACAAAACTTCTTCAAAATTAGCTTTAATCCAGTTTCAAACGATAAATAAACCTATTTCTCCCTCTCGGATCAAACCGGGAGGGAGTTTTTTCGTCCAAAGGAATGAGCTTTTGAAGGATATGCCCAAAAGATCACAACCCTTTGGGAATTCCCATCGCAGTGGACTGCGCTGTCCCCGGAACACCCCCACAACATCGCTGGTCATTTTTGGGGGGAATACGCCCAAAGGGACGTGTCCCTTTGGAATCCCATTGTTGAGGCGATCACGATCTGGTTAGGACAACTTTCTGCCTGCCACTGTTTAAGTTGGTACCTTTCAGTGTTGGTGGAACGGGTTGGAGGAATGGTTTCTGCTCCTGTCCCGGCGTAGTCAGTACCGCCCGCTCGCTTCTTGTCCGGGTAAAGCCAGACAAAGCCGCTCCCTTCCCCCTGCCAGGGGTGCGGCCGCCCAAGGCGGCCAACAGGGGGCGGCGGATGAACCACCGCCCCCCTCTGCTCCATGGAGAAGTTAGCGAAAGATAAAGGAATACGCCCAAAGGGACTCGTCCCTTTGGAAACCCATTGTTGAGGCGATCACGATCTGGTTAGGACAACTTTCTGCCTGCCACTGTTTAAGTTGGTACCTTTCAGTGT
>CASFXA010000109.1 GCA_949298535.1 uncultured Oscillospiraceae bacterium | reverse complement strand
GTAGTCCGAATGAGCCGGCGGATGAGGCTCACATTTACCCGGAGCAGTTCGGTAAACGCTTCCTGGCTTCCCCGCACGTTTCCTTCCGTACTGGGGGCGGCAATGGCCCGGTAGGGCATGACCTGAGTCCCCAGGGCAATGGCTTTACTGCTCCCATCCAAAAGGATGACTGTCATCCCTGCCGTCAGGCGGAAGATCAGGTCTTCCCTGTCCTCGATGGGAGTTTTTTCCGTGGGGTAGTCACTTTTCTCCATAATGTAGGCCAACAGCTTTTCCCCGTTCATTCCCAGCAAAGGCTGGATTCCGATCCGTTTCAGGAGCATTTCCCAGGTCTTTTCCAGGTTGCCCAGACCATCCAGCAGGCAGACGGCACAGTCCACCCCTGCGATCCTCATCTTCTTTGTATAACAGTCTGCGGTGTTGCCAAAGCTGGTGGTTAGCCAGTCCAGATTTTCTTGCAGGCTTTTGGACAAAGGTTCCATACCAGTCCTCCCTTCTGCCCTATTGTTGCCGAAGGAGAAGGAAAATATATCCCGGGAGTGAAAATTTTGATTATCTTTGCCGTTCGCACCCTCCTCATCTATTTCCTGGTGATCTTTGGGATGCGGCTGATGGGGAAACGCCAGCTGGGTGAATTGCAGCCCAGCGAGCTGGTCACCACTTTCCTCATTTCAAATCTTGCCTCCATCTGCATTGAAGATACTGCCCAGCCATTGGCCGCCAGCGTTCTCCCCGTTCTCATCATCGTGGCGGTGGAGATCTTTAATTCTGCTCTCTGCTACCGCTTTCCAGGCTACTCCCGACTGCTGGAAGGCAAGCCGGTGGCTGTAATCCGCCGGGGGAAAGTGGACCAGAAAGCCTTGGCCAGCCTGCGGATCTCGGGGGAGGATCTCATGGCCGCTCTCCGGGGTCAAAATGTTTTTGACCCCGGAGAGTCTTTTCTAGCTCTGGTGGAGACGGACGGCTCCCTCTCCACCTACCCTGCCCCCCAGCCAGGCCAACCGCAGCCGGTCCTTCCCCTGATAGTGGATGGCCGCGTAGTCTGGGAAAATCTGGAATTGCTGGGCCTGGACCAAGTCTGGCTCAACAAATACCTTGAGGAGCATCACCTTACTTTAAACAAAATTTTTCTGCTCCTGGGAGACTCCCGGAACCAGAGCTGTACCAAGAAGGAGGGTTGACCGTGCGCAGGGTGATTGGCGCATTTTTCATTTCCCTGACTGCGGCAGCGTTGACCCTATATGGAAGCTGGGTCGTGGACACTGCCTTTGACCGGATGAGCAGCCAACTGGAAACCGCCCTTTCCTGCAGCCAACAGGGGGAATATGAAAAAGCCGACGGGATCTACCGTCAGCTTGAAGAGGAATGGAACGCCCGGGAACGATTGCTGAGTCTTTTTATTAAGCATGACATCTTATCGGAAATAAGCGGAATGCTTCGGGAGACCGCCGGCTACAATGACTCCGATCATCAAGCCGAGCTAAAAAGCGAAACCGCCCGGACCCTGGATCGGATCCGGACGGCAAGAGTTTTGTTTTTCAGCGTTTGTTGAGCATTTCTTTCAGCTCATCCATAAAGGTGTTGATGTCGCTGAACTGGCGGTAGACCGAAGCGAAGCGCAC
>CASFXA010000108.1 GCA_949298535.1 uncultured Oscillospiraceae bacterium | reverse complement strand
CATCCGGCTCAGGGGAAACAGCCGCCAGACCACTTTGCCTTGAATATTTTCCACAGGAATCATCCCTGTCTGGGAACTGCGGCTGTCTACCGAATGGTTCCGGTTGTCCCCCATGATAAAAACATAGCCCTCCGGCACCGTCACCGGAAAGGTCACATCATAAGCGAGTTTGGTAGGCTCCGACAAATAGGGTTCCCACAATTTATGCCCGTCCACATACACCCCGCCAGTGACAAAATCAATATCCACCGACTGGCCCGACAGGGCGATAATCCGTTTGACCAGCGCCCGGTCCTTCTGACCGCCGGTGCGGATGACCACAATATCCCCCTGAACCGGCTGATAATCAAACACCTGCACCACTGTCAGCTCCCGGTCCCGAAGGGTAGGCTCCATGGAGGCGCCGCTGATGACCGCCACCCGGAAGAAGATGCTGAAGATCAAAAACAGAACCGCTGCCGCTCCGGCCGCCAGCAAAATACCCACCACGGAACGCCGGAGAGAAAATCGCTCCTCGCCGGTGAGCAAATCGTCTTTTCCGCCTTTCTCCTGACGCAGCTCCTCAAAATCCATGTCGTTCCTCCCCTGGGATATTGTTCCCGGCAAAAGCCCCTGACCGTTGAAAACATCCTCCGGCAATCCCTTCCAGGCGGCAGGCTGCCTCCCCCGGCCTCCCAGCGCCGAAAGATCGCGGTGGGGGAACCAGCAGCGCAGAAGCAGCCTTCCCCCATCAAAGGGAGAAAACGCTCCCGCGCGCCGCAGCCCTCTTTTCCTCCCGGCAGGGAAAGAAAAAGCGTCAAAAACAGAAAAGAGGACAGCGGACTGTCCTCTCTTCCCTTCGGTTTTGATTACCGCAGCGCTTCTTTGACTTTGGCAGCCTTGCCCACGCGGTTGCGCAGATAGTACAGCTTGCTTCTGCGAACACGACCGGTACGAATGATCTCCACGCTGGCAACGTTGGGGCTGTGGATGGGGAATACACGCTCCACGCCTACGCCGTGGGACATCCGGCGAACAGTAAAGGTCTCGGAAACACCGCCGTGTTTCTTGGCGATCACGGTGCCCTCAAAAGCCTGGAGACGCTCTCTGTCGCCTTCCTTAATCTTCACCTGCACGCGGACGGAATCGCCGACGTTGACCTCAGGCAGCTCCTTCTTCATGCTGTCCTGGGCAATGAGTTTCAAAGCATCCATGGTTGATCCTCCTTCAAAATATCCGAACATTCATACCTCTCACAAACGGGCAGCGGACTGCTCGGTCCAATGTGCGCAGCGGTTGTCCACTGCGACATCAAAACCCGCCGGAAACACCCGGCAGTTCTCATGCCAAAATATCATATCATATTAAGCCCTCAAATGCAAGGCTTTTTTCTCCGGCCAAAGGACTTTTTTCCTCTCAGGCGAAATCCGCTCCCGATTCAGTCAAAATCGCCAGTCTCTCCACCCGAATATAATCCATCATCTGACCGGAATATCCGGCAAAAGCCTCCAGCACCAGGGCGGGACTGACGTTGAGATGAATCCCCGCCGCCAGCCGCAGCTCCGCTTCCATCCAGCCGTC
>CASFXA010000107.1 GCA_949298535.1 uncultured Oscillospiraceae bacterium | reverse complement strand
GAAAGAACTTGCGGATACAGCTGCGGCTTTCAGCCGGGAGACAGGGGTGGTGCTGCTGCTCAAGGGCGCGGTCACCTGGCTCTACGGGCCAGATGGGGAACAAACCGCCTCTTTTTTGGGAAACAGCGGTTTGGCCCGGGGTGGAAGCGGCGATGTTCTGGCGGGAATCCTGGGGGCGATGGCCGTTAGGGGCCTTTCCCTGTGGGAGGCAGCCAGGTGCGGTCTGACCCTCCAGGGATTGGCGGCAAAAGCCGCTTCCCGCCGGTGGTCGGTGGAAGGGATGCTGCCCACCGATGTCATCGACAGCTTGGGGGAAGCCTTTCTGACCCTGGAAGCGGGCTGTTCCGGGAAAAGAGGAAACGATGAAGGGATGGATCGCGGCGCTTGTGTTGGCGCTGCTGCTGGCTGGCTGCGAAGAGAAACGACCAGACCCCATGGAGACGGCGATAAATTGGTTTGATACCCCCGGCGCCTTTTCTGCCGCCGTCACATCAGAGGCGCTGGCGGAGGAGGTTCTTCTGTCCGCCCGGTGGGAGGAGGACCAGCTGGAGCTGAGGTTCACTGCGCCGGAAGATCTGGATGGACTGACGGTACGCTTCCAGGGAGAGACGGTGGAGATTGATTATCGGGAGATGAAACTGCCGCTTTTGCTTCGGGAGATTCCGGAACAGTCTCCGCTGCTGATCCTGAGGGATACCCTGCTGGAGGGAGAGCAAAGGCTGACAGCGGCCCGATGGGAGGGCCAGCGGCTGCTGGCGGAAGGGACAGTGCGCCTGGAACCGGTGGAACTGTGCTGGGAAGGGGAACCGGTTGTGCTGCAAACCATCGCTTTTCCGGCAAACGGCACCGTATTTTCTGTCACTCAGGGGCAGTAATCGGCGGCGCCCCTCCAGAAAGATGCCGCCGGGATCATCTGTCCCAAATGATTTGTCCTGTTGTCCGTTACCGGGAGATTTGTTCGGAGAGAAAAAGGACCCTTTTGCTGAAATGGCAAAGGGGTCCTTCGTTTGTTGATATTGTCTTCTTTGGGGCGTTTCCCCGCTGCGCCCTGGTGAGAGTACTCCGGGGCTGATGCACCCGGGAAACAAAAATGGAAAGAGCGGGCCGGGAAGAAAGTCTGCGTTTTTGCAGGCCCCGGCCCGGCTTGGCTTTGCATCCCTATTTTCCTGAATCCTGGCTGGAGGTTGGGGGATTGTCCTGTTGGCAATCCATTCCTTCCGCCTCCAGGCGCAGACGATAGAAGAACTGAAGCCACGGAGGCTGCTCCGCCAGTCGATCCTTCTGTTTTTCGAGGGTCCTTCTGCCCACCCGCCGGTCCAGAATCGCCAGCATCCGAACCAAAGGCTCCGGAGAGGCGAGACTTTCCCCAATAGGGGCGTTTCGGTAGATTTCCAGGGCTTGGGTGAAATCGCAGATGTCGAAATTGCCGTCCCATATAGCGGTTTGCCGCACAACCTGTTCCGCCGCGGCGTTTTCCTCCTCATAAAGAAAGCGGCCATCCGCCCATTCCCGGCAAGGAATGGATTGTTCCGTTTTCAGCTGCCGCTCCATGATGTGATAACTATTGACATAATAGGAATAGGGGTTTCCTTTTGCATATTCTTTGCCATCCACCCGCAGGCAAACCCGGCCATACTGGTCAGGCGCACTGTGATAATGGGTGCAGAAATACTGTACCCGCCCCTGCAGAGCCGGGCAAAGGAAATCCTGCTCCAATATTTTTCGCACTCCGCTCCAACTGAGTCCCATGGTGTCCCTCCCTGTCAGGCTGATTGTTGGGAGAAAATCCGGCGCGCCTTGGCCGGGATGCTGTTATCATAGCATAGTTCCTTTCTCGGGTCCATGGGGGAACAAAGAAATTTTTTGAGAACCAGCAGGACGATTCCTCCTTTTTTCAGCTGTGAGATTACAGCAAAAGCAGGCTTTCGCCGCAGGCTTCGGCAACTGCCTCCGGAAATCCCGCTGTCTTCTTTGGGGATGAGGGCATAGGATGAACAGCGGGACCGGAAGACCGAACCGGAATTTCCGCTCCTTTTCTTCGCCGCTGATTAAATGGGGTGGGGAAGGGGAAGAATAAAATTGCGGTCACCGCCGCGCAAGACTGAAAAATTAAAGGAGCGTGCGTCGCCATGAGCGTCCGGCGGGGGGATATTTATTATGCGGATTTGAGCCCAGTGGTGGGGTCGGAACAGGGGGGGATGAGACCGGTTCTCATTGTTCAGAACGATGTGGGCAACCGGTACAGCCCCACTGTCATCGCGGCGGCTATCACCAGCCAAAAGGATAAATCCCGTTTGCCCACCCATATCCAGCTTCACTCGGGGGATTTCGGGCTTTCCCGGGACTCCATTGTGCTGCTGGAACAGATTCGCACCATCGACAAAAAGCGCCTGAAAGAAAAGATGGGCCGTTTGGAGGAGCCTTATATGGAAGAGGTGGACCGGGCTCTTTCCATCAGTTTCGGTCTGGGAGGCGGCAGGGATGGCCGTACATAAAGCGGCCGTTCCTCCCTTCCCCAATCTCACCAATACAGCTGAGCCCGGCGGAGAATCCGCCGGGCTCAGCTTGTCAGCGGCCCCATTTCCCAAAATCAGGATAAGGGCCTGACCTGACATTCACCGCCTGCGCTGATCGGTGTGGAAGGCCGGAAGAAGTTGAGGCCTGTGCTTTGGCAAGAAATCCGGCTGTTCCTCCGCGGCCTTTTCACCAGAACAGCTGCATCACCAACAGACTGATTACTCCGGGAGCGCCCAGAATTCCGCATACCCCCAGAGAGAAGAGGTTCAGCGGAAGGGTGACTCCTGTGATGATCCCGGTGAGATTTACCGCCGCCAAAGCGATTGCGCCTCCCACAGCGGAACAGAAAAAAGCCTTCAACAGCCGCCGCAGACGAAACAGCAGCAGCGCCCCAAGGAGAAACAGAACCCCCAGTCCGGCGGCCACCGTCATCGTTTCTACCCCATCAGCCCCACCTCCTGCGGAACCTGCTCCTCCGGTGTTTCCCGGGCCAGACCGAGGAGATAATCCCGGTAAAGCTCCAGAGATTTTAACCGGTAGATCAGGGAATCGGTTAACCTGTCGTCTGCCGACAAATCAAACATGACTTGGGTGCGGCAGATGTCCTGACGTACCTGCTCCAGCAGCATCCGGAGCTGTTGCCGCTCCTTCAGCTCCCCTCCGGAGCTGGTCCAAGCGAGTGAAATTCCCTCCATGATTTCAGCCTCCTCCACCATAATTTATGCAGCGATTATGGGCGGATAGACCGGTTTTATGCAGGACTTGGAAAGGAAAAACGGCGGGATCCTCCGCCAGAAGGGGAAGATCCTCGCCGTTTGAGGTTTACAGGGTGAGTGGACCTGTAAGCCGAGTTTTGTTTTAGACAACAATCTATCTAGGCCATGGGTCGCCCCATGGCTCAAGCCACCTGATCGGGACCCGACGGGCCGCCGTATTGGTCCCTGTGCGGTGTTGCTTCGGATAGGGTTTACATAGCCCTGCGGTCTCCCGCAGGCTGGTGGGCTCTTACCCCGCCTTTCCACCCTTGCCGGACCGAAAGCCCGGCGGTATCTCTCTGTTGCACTGTCCCTGGAGTCGCCTCCGGCTGCCGTTAACAGCTATCCTGCCCTGCGAAGCTCGGACTTTCCTCATGGACGGCCTTTCGGCGCTGCCCCCGCTGCTGTCCGGTCCACTCAAAAAAATATTATAGCATTTCAGCGGTATTCAGGCAAGAAAAAAATCCTTCTTTTTATGCTGGCAAAAGAAAAAGTGCAGTTTTCCATAGATTTTCCTGCACAAATTCCGGGTTTATTCCCTAAAATCGAAAATTTTATAAGAATTATGTGGGAATGAAAGAAAAAATATTGCAATAAAAGGAAGGGGATGATAAAATAGGAAAAAATATTTTTGCACCGAAAGCGATCAAAGGAGGAACTTCAGATGGAATTTAAAAGCAGCTACCTGCGTCAGGTTTATGACACAGTCTGCAAGCGCAACTCCGGCGAACCGGAGTTTATTCAGGCGGTAGGAGAGGTCCTCAGCTCCCTGGAGCCGGTGGTGGAAAAGCGTCCGGAGCTGATTGGCACCGGCGTCATTGACCGGATAGTGGAGCCGGAGCGCTTCATTCTGTTCCGTGTTTCCTGGGTGGACGATCAGGGTAAGGTACAGGTGAATCGGGGCTTCCGCGTCCAGTTCAATTCCGCGATTGGCCCTTATAAGGGCGGACTGCGGCTGCATCCTTCCGTCAATGCTTCCATCATTAAGTTCCTGGGCTTTGAGCAGGTGTTCAAGAACAGCCTCACCGGCCTTCCCATGGGCGGCGGCAAGGGCGGCAGCGACTTTGACCCCAAGGGTAAGAGCGACGGAGAGATCATGCGGTTCTGCCAGAGCTTCATGACAGAGCTGTATCGCCACATCGGTCCCGATACCGACGTGCCTGCCGGCGACATCGGCGTGGGCGCCCGGGAGATTGGCTATATGTTCGGCCAGTATAAGCGTATCACCAACAGCTTTGTGGGCGTTTTGACCGGTAAGGGCCTCACTTACGGCGGTTCTCTGGCCCGGAAGGAAGCCACTGGCTACGGCCTGTGCTACTTCACCCAGGAGATGCTGGCTCACATGAAGAAGGAGAGCTTCGCCGGCAAGAAGGTGGTCATTTCCGGTTCCGGCAACGTGGCCATCTATGCCGCCGAAAAGGCTACCCAGCTGGGCGCTGTGGTGGTGGCGTTGTCCGACTCCAACGGCTACATCTATGATCCCGCCGGCGTTAAGCTGGATGTGGTCAAGCAAATCAAGGAAGTGGAGCGGGGCCGCATCAAAGAATACGCTCTGCGGGTTCCTGGAGCTACTTACACCGAAGGATGCCGAGGCATCTGGTCCATCCCCTGCGACATCGCCCTGCCCTGCGCCACTCAGAACGAACTGGATGGCGAGAGCGCTGCTCTGCTGGTAAAGAACGGCGTGATGGCTGTGGCCGAGGGCGCCAATATGCCCAGCACTCCCGAGGCGGTGGAGACCTTCCAGAAGGCGGGTGTTCTGTTTGGTCCTGCCAAGGCTGCCAATGCCGGCGGCGTGGCCACCTCCGGTTTGGAGATGTGCCAGAACTCCATGCGCTACAGCTGGACCTTTGAAGAGGTGGATGCCAAGCTCCATCAGATCATGGTCAACATTTTCCACAATGCCTATGCCGCTTCCAAGGACTTCGGCGTGGAAGGCGACCTGGTTTCCGGCGCCAATATTGCTGGTTTCCTGAAGGTGGCCGACGCCATGGTGGCCCAGGGCGTGTGCTACTGAGAATGATGTCAGCGGCCTCCCGCTCTGCGGGGGGCTGTTTGCGTTAAAAGAAGAAAAGCCGGTTGTTCCATAGCCGGAAGCAGAGGGCAGTTGTCCGGGGCGTTTTGTCTCCCTTCATTGACAAACTGCGTTAAAGTGCTACAATAACAGAAAACGGCGCCTGAACAGGCGGACCGTTCAAGATGAGCGGGAGATTTTTCCCGCCGAAAGGATGGATGATTGATGGCTCGTTTCCCTGTAACCTATACCACCGCCCCCAAGGCGAAACCCACGGATCCGGATCATTTGGGTTTCGGTAAGCTCTTTACGGACCATATGTTCATCATGGATTACAAGACCGGCGAGGGCTGGCACAACGGACGGATTGTTCCTTTTGAGAATCTGTCCCTCAGCCCCGCCGCCATGTGCTTCCATTATGGCCAGACCGTTTTTGAAGGAATGAAGGCCTACTACGGCAAGGACGGCAACGTTCGCCTGTTCCGCCCGGAGGAGAATTTTAAGCGCCTCAACGCTTCCAACAAGCGTCTGTGCATCCCCGCCATCGACGAGGAGCTGTGTGTGGAGGCGGTCAAGGAACTGGTGGAAGTGGATAAGGCTTGGCTGCCCCGGAAGGAGGGCACCTCCCTGTACATTCGTCCTTTCATCATCGCCACGGATCCCATGCTGGGGGTTAAACCCGGCGATGAATACCTCTTTATTATTGTCATCTCTCCCTCCGGCGCTTACTATGCTTCCGGCCTGGCTCCGGTGAAGATCTATGTGGAGGATGAGTATGTGCGCGCCGTTCGCGGCGGTACCGGCGCGGCCAAGACCGGCGGCAACTATGCTGCTTCTCTGGCGGCCCAGGATGAGGCCCACAATCAGGGTTATTCCCAGGTGCTGTGGATGGACGGCGTGGAGCATAAGTACATCGAAGAAGTGGGCGCTATGAACGTCTTCTTTGTGGTGGACGGTGAAGTCCTCACTCCCATGCTCAGCGGCAGCATCCTTCCCGGCATCACCCGGAAGTCCTCCATCGAGCTGCTGAAAAAGTGGGGTCTGCCGGTTTCTGAGCGGCGGATCACCATGGAGGAGCTGTCTGAGGCCAACAAGGCGGGCAAACTCCAGGAGGCATTCGGTACTGGTACCGCGGCGGTGGTCTCCCCCATTGGGGAGCTGAAATGGGAAGGGGAGGTTCTCACCTTCAATGACGGCAAGATCGGCCCCATTACCCAGAAGCTGTACGACACCATGACGGGCATCCAGTACGGCGATCTTCCCGATGAAATGGGCTGGGTGGTAAAGGTCTGCCCCGCCGACTGATTTTGGCGCTTTCTTTTTCCTTAAAGATGAAAACCCCCGGCCAGTGGAAGCTGGTCGGGGGGTTGTTGTTATGGGAGACGGATCTTCCGGAGATTTAAAGGGAACTCCTCATTTTTCAGGATGTTTCCGCTGAAAGCCGTTCCCAATGGTGAGGCATTTTTGTTCCGTGCTGCAAGAAAAGGAAAACGTTCCGGCCTTCTGAAGGGAAGAACAGTTGTCAAGTATCGCCGTGACGGCTGCGATAGTCTGCCAGCAGCAGATCCACCATCCGGCCATAACTGGCTACGCCGTCAGTTTGGCTGTTCGCCTTGAGATAAACGTCGTTGACCTTGGTGGAAAAATCTCCAAACAGACTTTTGTGGGCCTGATAGTAGAGAGAATCCGCCTGGAGGTCCTTCTGTACCTGGGGAGAGAGGGTGGACATCACCTGCTGGTACAGCTCCCGGTCTGCGCTGTAAAGGGCGTTGGTGGCATGGATGAGAGCAGTCATGGTGCCGCTGTAACGGAAATCATCGCTTTCACTCTCCCGACAGGCCAGATAGGCGATAAAATTAGCTTCGTCCTCCCGCATAAAACCAGCGATGTGACACAGCTCATGGCACATGGCGTGAGGAATGTCAATATCGGAAGTATGTATGTTGACATTAGCTTCCATGGTGTAAGGGAAAAATACCCCCACAATCTGCATATAGGACATGGCCTCGGAGAAGAAGACCGGCTTGGGGCGCACCTGACCCGCCAACCGCAGTAGCGGCTCCCATTGAGGATATACCTCCATCAGCTGTTGATAGCTTTCCATCGCCTTCTCAGACAGCTCCCAGTGGCTGGTGGGGGCATAGGTGTAAACTCCCTGAGCGTCCTCCGCCAGATTTTCCCTCAGTTCGTTGGCGGTGTCCGCCAGTTCCTGGCACAACTGCGCCAATTGGGAAACGGAGGACGGCTGCACTTCCAGGCCGCTGTAGACGGTGAAGGAATACCGATAATAGTTCAGCCCCCCTGACAAGGTAAACAGAAACAGCACCAGGGCGGCGGCCCCGCCGCTCCGATAAAGAAGGAGCAGCAGCCTCTTTTTGCGTTTGCCCTTTCCCCGGAAAATTCCGCGGATGGAACAAAACAGAAAAACCAGTGCCGTCCCTCCCGCCGCGATCACCACCCATTCTCCCAGGGAAAAGGGGAGGGGCGTGGTGAGTGAGCTGAGCAGCCCTGCCCAGCGGGGATAAAACCATAAACTGTAGGATTGCTCCACCCAATCCGGATGTCCTTTTGCCCACCAGATCAGCCCCAGGGCGAGAATCCCCAGCAACCAGCAGATCCCCCAGAACAGCCATTCCTTCCGGCAGCGTCTCAGAGGAAGAAAAAATTTTCCCGTTCCCTTCAATGTATTTCCTCCTATAATAAAACAATGGTGATTCCATGATTGGTTCGGGCGTAGTCCCGATCCTTCCCCAGCTGGGGACATTGGGCGATTGCCCGGCGGCTGGTTTCATCAAAAGGAGAAAAATCCTCCCCGGGGATATAGCCTCGGATGCTCCCTTCCTGCAGACGCCGTTCCAGCTCCCGCCGCACAGCACCCCGAATGGCCCCTCCTTTGCCGGAGGAGCCATAGCCGTGGATGAGCTTGACAATATTCACCCGACGGCTTTTCGCGGTGAGGAGAGTTTGCCGCAGCTGAATCATCGCTCCTTCCACCGTGGGCATTCCCGATTCCAGATTGACAACAATCATTTTTGGCTCGCCCCTTTCCGCTGAATGAAGAATGTTCTCTTTTTCGTCAGATGATTCCTTGGCACATCGATTCCATCAGTCCGGATTTGCATTTCCAACATGGGCGGTGTTGAAGGAGAAAACGGGGACGTATTCACCAGGAGAACGATGGCATAACAAGGCGCATGAAATTGTTTTTATTATACCGGGCCTTTATGAACAAGTAAACCTTTTTCTTTGACGGGGGAGTGGCGGCAGCCGTTCAGAAAAATAATCCAATTTTTAGGAGAACAAAAGTAAAAATCGCCTGATATAGCAGTGCCGTCAGAAGGCATATGCTTTTTTTGCAGCTCCATAAGCCATCGGAGAACTGACTGAAAAAGGGAGATCGGACGGAGGGGGAGCAATTTAAGTGGAAAAATTGGTCAAAATGATGATGGAACAGAGAGAATAGCGGGATATTCCTGCTTTTTTAGACGAAAAAAGAAAAAAGATGGGTGATAGTCCGCCGCTGACGGAATTTTTGTACAAGGTTGTTTCTGACAGAAAGTTGTTTTTTTCCCCTGGATTGAATTCCAATTTTGAGACAATATTTTTATATGATTTGCACAATATTGCAGGAGAAAAATTCCATTTTATTCCATTTCATTCCTGAAATCCTTGCAAACAACTATAAAAAATGAACAAAAAAAGAATAAAGTTAATGAACAAAAAAGAATAAAGTTCATGTATTATATGTCCTATTTGAAGCATATGATACAAAGTTCATTTCGTTACAGACAAAATGTCCTATTTTCGTTATTGTATTGTCAGGTGATTTTGTGCCGCAAACAACTAAAGGAGTGAAGTAAAACATGGCAAACGAAAATGCACCTGTTGTCAAGGAAAAAAAGAAGAACCGCTTCCCGGATGTATACGCTCTGCTGTTCATCCTGTGCATCGCGGCGATGGTACTGACCTGGATTATCCCGGCCGGCGCTTTTGACCGTGTGGCGGAAGGAAGCATCAACCGCGTGGTGGCTGGCAGCTTCCGCTACATCGATGGAGTGCCTCAAAATCCCTGGGATATGCTCCAATGTATTTATCAGGGATTCATTAACAGCGCTTCCACCATCTTCATGATCTTCTTCTGCGGCGCAGCAATCGGTATGCTGGAGGAGAGCAAGTCCCTTTCCACCGCCTTCACCGTGATGGCCAACAAGCTCCGCGGTAAGGAAGCTCTCTCCATGGCTGTCATTATGTTCGGCCTTGGTCTTGGTAACTCCGCCGGCGTGTTCGGCAACCTGGGTATCGCCATTGTCCCCATCGGCATTTATCTTGCCCGTGCTATGAACGGCGACGACTTCCTGGGCTTCCTGATTATCTATTTCGGCCTGATGTCCGGTTTCTCCATCGGTTTTGCAAACCCCGGCATCCTGGGTGTCGCTCAGACGATCGCTGAGATTCCGATCTTCTCCGGTACCCTGCCCCGTCTGATCTGCTGCGTGGTCAACATCGCCTTCCTGTATGTTGTGACTGTCTTCTATTATAAGCGCATCCAGAAGGATCCCACCCGCAGCCTGAACTACGAGCCTGGTATGCAGCCTTATCAGTACATCGGCAACGCCCGCAGCGGCGGCAACGCTGAGGATCCCAGCAAACTGAAGCTGAACAAGAGACAGGCTGTTGTTGTGGTCTTCTTCCTGGTGGCTGTTGTGGTCTGCGTGGCTCTGACCATCATCAACAGCTGGGGCACCAAGCAGATTTCCGCCTGGTTCCTGGGCACCGCTGTGATCGTTGGTATCCTCTCCGGCTTTGATATGAACGACATCGCCAAGAAGTTCATCAAGAACTGCGCTCCCATGGTTTCCGCTTCCTTCGTCGTTGGTATTGCCAGCTCTGTGGCTCTCATTCTCTCCAATGGTCAGGTTATGGATACCATCGTTAACGCCCTGAGCGCTCCTCTGGCTCAGATGGGTGCTGTGGCCGGCGCTGGCTTCATGGTGGTTATCAACGCCCTGATCAACATCCTCATCCCCTCCGGTTCCGGTCAGGCCGCTGTGGTGATGCCTCTGATGACCCCCATCGCGGACCTGGTTGGCATCACCCGTCAGGTGGCTGTGCAGGCCTTCCAGTTCGGTGATGGTCTGAGCAACCTGGCTACTCCCCTCAATGGACCTCTGATGGGCTGCCTGGCTATCGCAGGCGTCAGCTTCCCCAAGTACTTCAAGTGGGCGATCAAGTTTATTCTCATTGAGATCGCTGTCGCCGCTGTGGTGACCATGGGCCTGCAGGCTGCCGGCTGGGTTGGCTATTAATTCTTTCTTTCAGTCCAAAACGCCCGGCCTCTTCCCTGTGAGGGGGCCGGCGTTTGTGTTCCATGGGGAATTTTTCCCCGGTATAAAACAGAAAAGGAGATGCTTATCATGATCGATGTTCGTCAAGCGGTAAAGGATATTACCCCTGAGATCACTGAAATGCGCAACCACATCCATGAGTATCCGGAACTGAGCATGAAGGAATACAATACCTGTGCTTATCTGGAAGAATATGTCAAGAAGAACGTCCAGTATGACCGCCTCAAACGGGTGGGGGAGACCGGCCTTTTCTTTGAAATCAAAGGCACCAAGCCTGGCCCCGGTCATGTGATCGTTTTCCGCGGAGATATTGACGCCCTTCCCATCCAGGAAGATCCCTCCATGTCCCCCTGCAGCAAGGTTCCCGGTGTGATGCACGCCTGCGGCCATGACGTCCATGGCACCATCAATGTAGGCGCCGCCAAGATCCTCAGCCAGTGCAAGGATCAGTTCTCCGGCTCCATTTATTTCTTCATTCAGCCCGCCGAGGAGATTCTCGCCGGCGCCAAGCTGTTCCTGGAGGATCCGGAAATTGATTTCGATAAGATCGACGCTGTTGCCGCCCTCCACTGCTCTGCCGAGCTGGATGCCGGAACGGTAGGAATGCGTTATGGCGCTATTCTGGCCAGCGCCGATGAGTTTAAGATCACCGTCAAGGGCAAGGGCGGCCATGGCGCCCACTGCCACACCGTTCGGGATCCCATCGTCGCCGCCAGCGCCATTGTGGCCGGGCTGCAGCCTCTGGTTTCCAGAGAGACCAATCCTGCCAACTCTGTCGTGGTTTCCGTCTGCACCATTCATGGCGGAAAGGCTCACAATATTGTTCCGGATACCGTGGAGCTGACTGGTACTGTGCGGACCCTCAATCCTGCTGACCGGGACCGCGTGGAAGAAAGCCTCAAGCGGGTGGCCACCGATATTGCCGAGGCCTATCGCGTTACCGCCGAGGTGGATTATATCCGCGGCGTGCCTCCCTTTGTCTGTGAAGATGAGTGGGTGGACCGGGCGCTGAGAGCCAGCAAGAAGATGCTGGGCGCCGACAACGTCAAAATTATGCCCTATGCTGCCATGGGTGGCGAGGACTTCGCCTATATCAAGGAGAAGAAGCCGGGCATCTTTATCCGTCTGGGTTCCCGTACTCCCGGAGGCCCCTATGGCTCTGCTCATTCCTCCACCTTCTACAGCGATCCTCTGTGCCTCCCCACCGGTATGCTGACCATTATCGGTCTGGCGGCGGACTATCTGGGCTTTGAAGTCTGATGTTTTAAAGGATCGCCGATCAGCAGATTGTCAATAGAAAGGAGCGTTTTGTAATGGTTCCATTTCCTTCCCGTGAGCGAGCGGCAAAGCTCCGCCACATTATGGCTGCCCAGGGGCTGGATTTCTGCCTTCTCTCCAGTCCGGAGAATATGGAGTATTTCAGCGGCTTTCAGGCCATCACCTATACCAGACCGATCCGTCTGGTGGTCACCGGTCAGGATACCCATCTGATCGTGCCTGCCCTGGAGGAGGAACACGCCACATTGGATTCCACTGTGGTGGATCATCTTCATATCTATTATGAGCATCCTCCCAAGGCTCGGGAAAACCCCGGCGCGTTTGCCATCCTGAAGAATATCCTTACCTCTCAAGGCGGCAATCCTGCTGTGGGAATAGAGGCAGGCTCTCTCAGCCTTGCCCAGGCCCAGATGCTGGAGAGCTGGGGATGCCGCCTGATGGATATTTCCGCTACATTGGTGCGGATGCGTGCCATCAAGGATGAATACGAAAAAGATTGCATCCGGGAAGCGGGCCGTTTGTGCAGCTATGCGATGGGAGTTTCTTTGGAACACGCTCGTCCTGGCATCAGCGAACTGGAATTTGAGCAGTACGGTACCACCGCCCTTTACAATCTGATTTCCGGGGATGATTATCCTTATGTCTTTTCTTCCCCCACCTGCTTTACTCCTTCTGGAATCAAGCGGACCAATATGCCTCATGTTTTTTCTGGTTTGCGGCAGTTCCAGGATGGCGATATGGTCATCCATGTCCGGAAACCCGCCATCAATGGTTATCATGGAGAGCTGGAGCGCACCTTCTTTGTGGGTCATCCCAATGAGAAGGCGAAACGGGCCTTCTCTGCCATGGTGGAAGCGCAAATGACGGTTCTGGATGCCATTCGCCCCGGCGTTACCGGCGGGGAGATGGATGCCCTTGCCAGAAAGGTGCTCAATAAGTATGGTTATGGCGATTATGCCATCCATCGGGTTGGACACGGTCAGGGATTGGGTCGCCATGAGGAACCTTTCCTGATTTATGACTCCGATTTGGTGCTGGAGGAAAATATGGTCTTTACCGTGGAGCCTGGCATTTACATCCCTGATGTAGGCGGTTTCCGGCACTCTGACACCCTGATTATCACCAAGGGCGGTTATGAGAACACCACCCCCTTCAAACGCCTGCCGGAGGAACTGACCTTCTGCTGAGGCTGAAAGAATGTCCATAACCGGGCGAGAGGGCTTCAATCTCCTCAATTGATGCTTGATCCAATATTTCTTCTCACCGGTTTTTGTAAAAAGCCGCTGCCGTGATCTTTTTCACAGCAGCGGCTTTTTATGTCATAGAAAGCTCCCGGCTAACAAGGAAACAGTTTTTCTCAGAGCGGATTCCAGCGATTCTTTCCGCCGTATTTTTCAGGCAGAGAATCTGATTCTTTTTGGAGCAATGCGCTTCATTTTCCAAAAACGGAGAAGGAAAACCAGGAGACATCAGGACTGCTGGAGCAAGATCGCTCTTCTCCTGATCCAGTTTGCTTTATCAGAGGAGACCTTTTTAGGGCCCTGTTTAATGAAAAACAAATGGCCAATCGAATTGCGGCAATTCAACTGGCCATTTGAGGTAGGAATTCGGTTGTTTAAAGCTCCGGAGCCGTGCAGGAAAAAGGAATATCCGCTTCCTCACAAAATGCCTGGAGGCGGGCCAGAGCGTTGATCCCGGAGAAACGTTCCAGCAGCAGTTCCTCCAAGCGGGTCAGCTGAGAGGAGACCATCAGTGCTTGGGTGAGAGAATCCAGGTATTGCGGTTCCACATGGAGCTTATAATGAAATTCCCGTCCCAGGCTGCCAGGAAAGTCTTCGTTTTCCTGCTCCAGCATGGAAATGTCCAGACCGGTTTGGGTGTCTACCGCCGCGGTAATAAAAATGCTCACCTGGGGCATATCCTCATCACAAAGAATGATTTTCATCTTCAAAAATCCTCCATCTCGTCAAAATCCTGTTTCAGTCTAGCACAATCCGCGCCGGGAAGCAACCTTTGTTTTCAGGCGGCTGCCGCTGCCATGGAAAAAAGAGACCACAACAGGAAGAGAATTCCATTGGAAGATGCAGAGAGTGGATGGCAACGCGCGCGGCCTTTCCTCCATATTGCCCCGTCGCCCCATCTGAAAAGGAAAACGCGGGATGCTTCAGCGCGCTTTTGACCTATAGGTGCAGAGGGAAAAAACAAGCGCTCCAATGGTTTTTTCGCGAGACAAGAGTATTGCAAAAAAGAATCCCCGGGGCGTATCCCTGGGGATTCTGAAAAAATAGATCATCTTTTGGGAGAACGACTCCGCTTTGTCCTGGAACCATTTCCGGAGTGTCACCCTCTGCCGCCGCGTCCGGAGGAGACCCGCTTGCGCTGCGCTTGTTTTTGAGGATTGGTTTGACCGCGCTGCTGATTTTGCTGAGGCGGCTTACGATTGGGATGAATGATGGTGACGTTATTGGGCAGCCCTGGCACAGGAGGAGGGGTCTCAAAGCGGGGATCGCCCCGAATGGTGCGGCTTTCTGCCAGTTCAGCAATTTCCCTGCGGCGCAGCTCATCTCTTTGACGCTGCAAGGCACGCTGACGACGGGCGAGGGCTTCTTGCTTCTTCCGCTGGATTTCCTTCTGCTTTTTGCGATAGTTGAGCATGATAAAGGTACGAACTGTCAGCAACAACACCACCAGCACACCCAGCAGCACGCACAGGCATTTGATTGCCAGAATCAGCAGCGCCAGCAAGCGGTCGTCTTTGGGGACGGACTGGGTAGGCGCAGCTTCTGCTGACCGCTCCACTGCCTGGATGGTGTAGGACAAGGGGGCGGAAAAGAGCAGTTCACCGTTTGGACTGTAAACGGAAAAGGTGGGATCCACCGTGCGTTCGCTTTTATAAAGCTCCGGGACATTGTAGCGGATTTCCAGGCTGCTTTTGCTGGTTCCCAACGGAACCACAAAAACATAATCTTCATCCGCAGCGATTTGCACCATATCGGTGGGCCGTTCTACGCTGGCGATTGGAACTTCCATGCTTTGGAGTTCTTTGGCCCGGAGGGTCATGGTTTCATAGTGGGCGAAGCAATAATCCAGCAGCGTCGCCATATCATCGTACTTCTGATCCTTGCCGGTGGAATCCAAAGCAACCACAATCAGTTCCATATTCCCTTGTTTGGCCAGCGCCACCAGGGTGTGGTTGGCATTGTAGGTATATCCCAGTTTGCTGCCCTCAATGCCCTCGTAATACTCGGCGTTTTCCGGAAACATCACCGCGTTTTGCGCGTAAAAAACATAATCTCTGGATTTGATGTTGGTGGGAGGCATTTGATATTCTGTCTCTCCGAATACTTCCCGAAAACCTGGAACAGAGATGGCATACCGGGTGATGGCAGCCATGTCATAAGCGGTGACATAATGTCCGGTGGCATCCAGACCGTTGGGGTTGACAAAATGGGTTCCCGTCAGCCCCAGCTCCGCCACCTTGGCGTTCATCAAATCAACGAAAGCGCTGATGGAACCGCCTGCGTGTTCCGCCACCACATTGGCGGCGTCATTGGCGGAAATCAATTGGGTTCCCATCACGGCGTCCCGGAAAGTGATCTGTTCTCCGGGAACCAAGGCGATGTGGGTGCTGCCGGCTTCAATGGAGTTGACCGTTTCCTGGCTGACGGTGATGATGTCGTCCATGTTGCATCTTTCCAGCGCCAGCGCCAGCGTCATAATTTTGGTGATGCTGGCAGGAGCCTTCTGCTTGTTCATGTTTTTCTCAATCAGCACCTGACCGGACGCGGCGTCCATCACCACATAGGCGTCGGAATAAATGGTCAAATCCGGAGTCAGACCAAAGGCGGTGACAGGCAGCGAAACCGTGATGATGAAAGCGGCAGCCACTCCCGCCAGCAGTCGGGAAAATTTTTTTCTCACCATGTTGTTCTCTCCATTTTATCATCAAAGAGTTTTACCCTCAGTGAACAAAAGATCAAAGCGCCGGACGCGGCGGAAAACAGACCATATTTCCGTCCTCATCCCTGGCGGACGCCGGGCTGTCTCTGGTTCCGGGTTTTGTCAAACACCCTGGTATTGCGCTTTCTTCCGGTCACCAGGGAGGGGGGACCAGAGGAGCAACGGCAAAATTTTGCTCTAAAGGCGAGGGAAACCGCCGGCAGAGCAGGAATCGGTTGTGTCCCGAAAACCATTTGATTTTACCGCTGGAAAGGGTGATGATCGTTTGACAGATCAGGACAAAGACGATGATTTCGTCAGGCTATTTATATTCATTATAGTATAATTTCTACAGTCTGTAAACTAAAAATTTACTTTTTCTTCAATATTACGAATATTTTATCCCTTTTGTGACGCAAATATCTCCAATTTGCGGGGGGAAGGATTGAAGGAGGCCAGGAGCTGGGGAAAACACGGCAAAAGATTGTCAGAGCGGGCAAAATGGTGTATAATATGGTTCATCCACACGGGCTTCAGCGATACATTTTTAGGCATTTCTGCCACGGCCAGTAAGGATAAATTTTGTGGTGAAAGATAAAATTTTTCAGTATAGCCTGTCGTTATATCAGCAGACCGTTTTTTCGGTTTTGCCATCAAGAGGAGGTTGGACGTGAACAAGGGCGGGATTCAGCTGACACTTATTTCCATATTGGTGATTGCGGCATCTGTTGGCCTGGCAGCGGCGCTGTCAGCATTGACGCCGGCGGAGAGCGCCTTGGTTGGCCCCACAAGCAGCGCTTCCCAGTCCCGGGAGGAAGCCGGGAAGGAAGACGTCTCCGTCTCTCAGGATGAGGAATCTGATTCAGAAGCCGGGGAGGAGGCATCAGAACCGGAGTCCCAGGAAGGCTCCGGCGAGGAGAATTCATCGCAGCCAGCCTCAGAGGAAGATTCCGATGAGGAGGATGCTGGGGAGCGGCAAGAGGAAGATGCCCATAACCAAAGTGGAAGTCAGATTGACGCTCCTGTTGGCGGTTATCCCGGCGGGAATGAGGATGCGGTTGTGGATGGCCGTCTGCCGGGCTACGAGGACAAGGAAATTAATACCAATGCGGACGCCTTCAATTATCTGCTCAACAGCGGCGTTACCTTTGATGAGCCCGGAGGGGAAGGGGACATCATGGTGGAAAATACCCCCGGCAACCTTTATCCCATGCAGCTGCAATATCATTTGACGGATACAGGAGAGTTGATTTATACTTCAGCTGTTTTGAAACCGGGTCAAAGTATTCAGCGGGATCGGCTGTCGGTCACCCTGGAACAAGGCTTTTATGACGTAACGGCAACATTGACGGTATATGACGATCAGTCCATGGAGGCCATTACCACCTTTGCGCAGGAAATTGTCATTCAGGTCAAGCGGAAAAAGTTCCTGGGGATCTTTTGAGTTTTGTTTTTGCTCCTTCGCCCTTGGCGACAAGGAATTTATGATAAAAAAACCGTATGAACGGCCTTTGAAAAGAGGGAAATGGATATGTCAATCGAACAGCATCAGCGAAATTTGACCATGTTGGCGGATTTCTATGAATTTACCATGGCCAATGGGTACCTGGAAAACGGAATCTCGGACGAAATTGTGGTTTTTGATATGTTTTTCCGCAGGATTCCCGACGGCGGCGGCTTCGCGATTTTCGTGGGGCTGGATCAGCTGATTTCCTATATGCAGGATCTCCATTTCACAGAGGAGGATATTGCGTATTTCCGCTCCAAAAAACAGTTCAGTGAAAAGTTTCTGGAATATTTGAGAAACTTCCATTTCCAGTGCGACGTTTGGAGCATCCGGGAAGGAACGCCGGTTTTCCCCAACGAGCCCATCGTTACGGTGCGTGGGCCGCTTATCCAGGCTCAGATGGTGGAAACCATGCTGTTGCTGACCATCAACTATCAAACCCTGGTGGCCACCAAAGCCAACCGGATTGTTCGCGCGGCAGAGGGACGGGGGGTTGTGGAGTTCGGCTCCCGCCGGGCCCAGAGCTACGATGCCGCCATATTGGGAGCCCGGGCGGCTTATATCGCCGGCTGCGCCGGAACGGCGTGTTCCATTGTGGACCGGGATTTTGGCATCCCGGCCTCCGGCACCATGGCCCACAGCTGGGTTCAGGTGTTTGACAGTGAGTACGAGGCGTTTAAGGCTTACGCCAAAACCTATCCGGACAACTGCACGCTGCTGGTAGACACCTACAATGTGGTGACTTCCGGTATTCCCAACGCTATCCGGGTGTTTGATGAAGTGGTGGTTCCCGCCGGCTTCCGTCCAAAGGCGGTGCGCATTGATAGCGGCGACCTGGCTTACCTCTCTAAAAAGGCCCGGAAGATGCTGGATGAAGCAGGCTATGGAGATGTCAAGATCATGGCGTCCAACTCCCTGGACGAATATATCGTGCGGGATCTGATGCTTCAGGGGGCAAAGCTGGATCTGTTCGGCGTGGGTGAAAACCTGATTACCAGCAAATCGGAGCCGGTTTTCGGCGGGGTATACAAGCTGGCGGCGGTGCAGGACAGCGAAGGAAACTATCATCCCAAGATCAAAATCAGCGAATCGGTGGAAAAGATCACCACGCCTGGATTCAAGGAGGTCTACCGCCTCTACAGCCGGGAAAACGGCAAAGCTCTGGCAGATTATATCACGCTCCGGGGGGAGGAAGTGGACGATACGCAGGATCTGACCATTTTTGATCCCAATGCGGTGTGGAAACGCAAACAGGTTTATGATTTCCGGGCGGAAAAGCTGCTGCATCAGATTTTTGACCATGGCCGTCTGTGTTATCAGCCTCCTACGGTGGAGGAGATCCGCAGCTTCTGCGCCGCTCAGCTGGATACCCTTTGGGATGAAAGCAAGCGTTTTGAATATCCTCATCGGTATTATGTGGATCTTTCTCAGAAACTTTGGGATGTCAAGCAGCAATTGCTGGAAGAGATGGGCAGTCATTGACAGAAGTTCACCTTTTGTTCACCGGTTGCTTTTTCAGAGGTCAAATTTTCTTGATACACTGAAGCTGTGGCGAAAATAACAAAGAATGTTGTTTTCAGCACAGGGAAGGAGGGAAGACTATGGATGGATTGTTTACATTCCTGACTGAATATCAGGTCCCGCTTCTGTGGCTGGTGGCAATGGTTGCTTTGGTGGTGGTGGAGGCCGCGACCACCCAGCTGGTGAGCATCTGGTTTGCCGCAGGCGCGTTGGCCGCGGCGATTGCCGCTATTTTGGGAGCGGGCAGCGCTGTTCAGCTGGTGGTGTTTGTGGTGATTTCCGGCGTGCTGCTGGCGGTGGTGGGAAAAACTGCCAGAAATTCCGTGAAAACCAAACGGGTGCCCACCAATGCGGACAGCGTCATTGGACAGACTGGCACTGTATTGGAGACTATTGACAACTTGGCGGAGACAGGGCGGGTTCGGGCCAACGGCCTGGACTGGACCGCCCGAAGCGCTGGGGGAGAAAAAATTCCTGCTGGCGAAACGGTAAGTGTGGAGCGCATCGACGGCGTTAAACTGGTAGTGTCCCGGAAATAAGATGAGGAGACAAGAGGAGGCCATATTATGATTTACTTTTTTGCGATTTTACTGCTGTTGGTCATTTTGATTCTGGCTTTTAATGTGCGCATTGTTCCTCAGGCGTCTGTTTATGTGGTGGAGCGTTTGGGCGCCTATTACACCACCTGGGAGACCGGAATCCACTTCAAAGTGCCCATCATTGACAAGGTGGCCAAACGGATTTCCCTCAAGGAGCAGGTGATGGACTTCCCGCCCCAGCCGGTGATTACCAAGGATAACGTCACCATTCAGATCGATACCATCGTGTTCTACCAGGTGACCGACGCAAAGCTGTACACCTATGGCGTGGAGCGGCCCATTCTGGCCATTGAGAGCCTGAGCGCCACCACGCTGCGGAATATCATCGGCGAGATGGAGCTGGACCATACCCTCACCTCCCGTGATGTCATCAACACCCGTATCACCTCTTCTCTGGACCAGGCCACTGATAAATGGGGCATCAAGGTCAATCGGGTGGAGCTGAAGAATATCATTCCGCCCAGAGAGATTCAGGACGCTATGGAGAAGCAAATGAAGGCGGAGCGGGAGCGCCGTGAATCCATCCTTCGGGCAGAGGGTGAAAAACGCAGCCAGATCCTGGTAGCGGAAGGCAATAAGGAATCCCAGATCCTCAACGCCGAGGCGGAAAAGCAGGCGGCGATTCTGCTGGCGGATGCCGTCAAGGAGCGGAAGATCCGGGAAGGCCAGGGCGAAGCGGAAGCCATCATGTTGGTACAGAAGGCGTTGGCGGATTCGATCCAAATGCTCAACGAAGCCAGTCCTTCCCATCAGGTCCTTGCCCTCAAAGCCTTTGAGAGCCTGGTGAAGGTGGCGGACGGCAAGGCCACCAAGATCATCATTCCCAGTGAGATTCAGTCCATTGCTGGCCTGGCAGTATCTCTGAAAGAGTTGATGGGCGCGGATCCAAAAGATGTGGTTGTTCCGGAAGAGGAACAACTGCCTGAAGCCTGAAAAATAAAAAAACGGAGGACCGAAGCGCCTTGCTTCGGTCCCCTTTGACGTATAAGGGAGCGATGGATGGGATGACAATGATGAAATGCCCGGTTTGCGGCGAAGCTCTGGTGCGCGGAGAAAAGGAATACCGCTGTGGAAAAAATCACTCCTTCGACCTGGCGGCCCAGGGATATGTCAATCTGTTGATCTCCTCCAAAAAGCACACGGCGGTTCCGGGGGATTCCAAGGAGATGGTGGCGGCCAGGGAGCGATTTCTCCACAGCGGCGCCTATGGATTTTTGCAGCGGGAAGTATCGGCGCTTTGCTGCAGGCTGATGAAGGACAAGGAAAGGCCTGTAGTGGTGGATGCGGGCTGCGGCGAGGGATATTATACCTGCGACATCGAAAAAAGCATCAAGGAACTGCATCCCCAGGGAGAGGTTTTTGGCTTTGATATTTCAAAATTTGCCTTGCGCAGCGCCGGTAAAAAAGCGCGGGGCGTCACCTGGGCGGTGGCCTCCATCTTTGATATGCCGCTGGAAACCGCCTCGGCGGATTTGGCGGTGAACATCTTTGCCCCTTTGGCCGGAGAAGAATTTGCCCGGGTGATCCGCCCGGGGGGTTATTTGGTGACGGTGACGCCGGGGGCGGAGCATCTTTTTGAGATGAAGGAGATTCTTTATCCCCATCCATACCGCAACGATGTTCAGACGATTCCGGTGAAAGGGTTCGTACAGACAGAACGGCTGACCATTGAGGAAATGATCCAGCTGGAAGGCCGGGAGCAGATCGCCGATTTGTTCCAGATGACCCCCTATTTCTGGCGAACGCCCAAGGAGGGACGGGAGCGGCTGGAAACGCTGGACCGGCTGACCACCAAAGGGGCCTTTCTTCTCACTGTTTATCAGCGGGAGGGGAGCGGGAAAGCTGGAGCGGAACCGCTTTTTAAACGATGTCTTTCCCTGTAAAAAAGACCGCGCCTTCTGCCATCCGGAGATGTCCTGATGTGACATACCGGGGCAGTGGGCGCGGTTTTTTGACCGCTAAGGAAGGGGAAGAATGATTTTTTCCCTCATGGTGTGCCGACCATGTTCATCCTTTTCAGGGTAGTCTGTAAGATTTGAAAGGCCTCCAGAACCGTTTCCCGTTCCGATTCCGAAAGCATCCCCAGAAAAGCGGAAAGGGAAGCTGCTTTTTGATCCAGCTGATGCTGCAAAAACAGATGCCCTTCTTCCGTCAGGGCCAAAAATGTGGTCCGTCGGTTGGCGTGATGATCCACGCGCCGGATCAGTTCCTTTTCCACCAGCGCCTCAGCGACTTTAGTCAGCTGCTGCTTGGAGATGAGCAGTCTGGAGGCCAACTGCGTCATATTCATCGGCCCATGGAGGCTGAGCAATAAAAGCGCCTGCATCTGGGTGGTGGGGAGAGATGTATCACAGCCGCAGGGCTGAAATACCAGTTTAAACAGCAGAGGAAAGGTACCCATCATTTCTTTTGTGACGCTTTGTGTGTCCATGAGTCCGTCTCCCTTCGCCGATACTGTTTTTGTTTATTATAATGCTTTGCCGTCGGAGCCGCAAGGGGAAATCAGAAATCTTATGCCAGCTGCAAATGCTGCCATTTGCCGCGGACGAAGCGACCAATGAAGCAGATGAGGCGGAAGATCCAGTCAATGTACATCGCCAGCCAGACCCCCAGGACGCCCAGGCCCATGTAACGGGCCAACAGGAAGCTGAAGCAGATGCGGAAGGCCCACATACTGAAGATGGAAACAGTCATGGTAAATTTCACATCGCTGGCAGCCCGCAGCCCATTGGGGAGGGTAAAGGAAGCGGGCCAGAAGGGAAGGGCGAACAGGTTGAAGCTGCGGATCAGCAGAACCGCCAGCTGGGCGGTTTCCGCCTGAAGGGTGCCGAAAAGGGAGACGATGAAAGGGGCGGTGAAGAAGATGGCCAGATGGAACAAGCCCATGGAAAAATAGGCAAGGCCGGTCAGCTGAATGATATAGTGCTTCGCCTGCTTGTAATCTCCCGCGCCCACACATTGTCCCACCACAGTAATCATGGCAAGGCCGATGGCGCCGCCGCTGATCTGGGGGATGGTGGCGACGCTGTTGGCGACGGCGTTGGCGGCGATGGAAACGGTGCCGAAGCTGGCAATCAGCCCCTGCACCAGGATCTTGCCGATCTGGAACATTCCGTTTTCCATACCGTTGGGAATTCCCAGACGGAGGATATTGCGGATCATTTGAGGATGAATCTGAGGATGGCGCATATCCTGGATGTAGATGCGGTTCCCCTGATGATGGAGCAGTCTGAGCATCACCACAGCGCCGAAGATCCGGGAGGTGAGGGAGGCGATAGCGGCGCCGGCTACCCCCAGCCCTGCCCCGTAGATGAGCATCGCGTTGCCGGAGATGTTGATGATGTTCATAATCAGGGAAGCGAACATGGAGATTTTGGAGTTGCCCATGGAGCGAAACAAAGCGGCTCCGCAGTTATAGAGCGCCAGGAAAGGATAGGAGAGAGCGGACCAAAAGAAATAGATCTCCGAATTGCTCATCACCGCCGCGTCCACCTGACCAAAAAGAGCGGCCAGAATATAACGGTTCCCCAGGATACACAGCAGGGCCACCACCACTGCGCAGAAACCGGTGGTATAGATCAGCTGCTTTGCGGCGATGCTGGCGTTATCATCCTCGCTGCGGCCCAGATATTGGGCGGAAATGATGGCGCCGCCTGTGGCCAGAGCGGAAAAAACGTTAATGAGCAGTACATTGATGGAATCCACCTGGGAGATACCGGAAATGGCGGCTTCTCCGCAGGTGGAGACCATCACCGTGTCGGCCAGGCCGATGGTGACAGCCAGCAGCTGCTCCACCACCAGAGGTAAAATCAGGCGCACCAGGTCTTTTCGGCTGAACATCATGACGGAATAATCCTCTCCTTCGATTAAAACAGGGGGACAAAGGCCCGAAAAAGAAAAAAGCCGTGTCTCCCAGGGGAATACGGCAAAACGAACGTGTTTATTTTGCGCCTTTCCGTCGAAAAAGGCAAGAGGAATTTGCCTTCCTAAGTCAGTAAAAGGAAAAAATTATCGAAACAGTCTAAGGACAGGGATTGGATGGAAAAAATGTTTGTAAAAAATGTGTAAAAAACCCGCCGGAGTTTGCCTCCCCGGAGGAGGCAAAGCTGCACAAGCGGGTATGATGACAGAATCAAACAGTATGTTCCAGGGCTTTGGTGCGCAGCTCGATCTCGTCCACCCAATTGTAAAGAATGTCCAACTGATCCCGAATCTGGGTGGTGTCCTGATGGACGCAGCCGGTTTCCTGTTCCAGGGCGTCCAGACGCTGCCGGAGGCCGGAAAGGGAGGAGTCCAGTTGATCCAATTTGCTGTAAAGGGGGGAAAACTTGCTCTCCAACAGTTGAGATAAGGCTTGCAGCGCTTGCTCCTCCATAACGGTCCCTCCCAGTTTGATGTAATTGTGTCCATTGTAGCATGGGACAAGGGAGAAAACAAGGTCACACAGGGGAATTGGAAATATTTTCCGAAAGAAGCAGGATATGTTCCGGCCGGATGGCCAAACGGGTGGGCGGCTGCCGGAGATAGGCGCTCCAGATGTCTTTATTGAGCTTCCACCAGATCTGTCCTGCCTCGCCGCAGGAAGGGTCTGCCTTGAACAGAATGTTCCATTCAAAGGGCGCTTCGGAAATTTCCGCTTCCAGCAGAGGAATGGCATTGACCGCTTCCTCTCCCTCCCCCAGGGGGTAAAAATCATGGGCCCGGATTCCGATATGGGTAAGCTGAGGCGGAATGGGTTGGGCCACCTGAAGGGTTACCCCCCAGTCCAAGGCATACACTTGATGGGTCCCCACCGCTTTGGCCCGGGAGAGATTTTTGCAGCCGGTCAACCGAGCCACTTGGGGATGGCCGGGGGAATGGAAAGTTTCCCGGGTATCCCCGAAGGAAAGCATCCGCCCCTGGTGAATCGTCATCAGGCTGCCGCACAGCTTATAGACCTCGTCCCGGTTGTGCGTCACCAGAATCGCCAAACCGTCATATTCCCGCAGCAGCCGGGCCAGTTCCATCTGCAATTCTTCTTTGAGGTAGGCGTCCAGCGCAGAGAAAGGCTCATCCAACAGCAGTACGTCAGGGTGATAGGCCAAAATCCGCGCCAGAGCGACCCGTTGCTGCTGTCCGCCGGAAAGCTGCCAAGGGTATCGCTGCTCCAATCCGTCCAAACGAAAATGGGCGATCATCTGCTGCACGATGGGGGCCTTTTCCTGGCGGGTTCCACGCAGACCGATCCCCACGTTTTCCTCCACTGTCATATTGGGGAACAAGGCGTAATTTTGAAAAAGATAGCCCACCTTCCGCTTTTGGGGAGGCAGATCGATCCGCTTTTCCGTGTCCAACAATACCCGGTCTCCCAGGGCGATTCTTCCGCGGTCAGGCCGAACGATACCGGCAATGGACTTGAGGGTCATGCTCTTGCCGCAGCCGGAAGCGCCAAGAATCCCCAGGCAGCCGGAAGTCACCTGGAAGGCAATCTCCAGGGAAAAGCCCTTCAATTTTTTCTCCAGCGCTACTTCAAGTGACATGACGTTCCCCCCTTTTGGCCTGTTTTTTCTCCCTGCCGGAGAAATAGTTCATCCCCACCACTACGAGGAAAGAAATGGCCACAATAATGGCCACATAATCCCAGGCCTTATCCATATCCCCTGCCGCCACAGCGGAATAGATGGCCAGCGGGAGGGTTCTGGTTTTTCCGGCAATGTTGCCGGCGATCATGGCGGTGGCGCCAAATTCACCCAGTCCTCGGGCAAAGGCCAGCACGCCGCCGGAGAGAACGCCGGGCACGGCGTTGGGCATCATAATCCGCCAGAAGATTTCCCGCTCTGACAGGCCCAGGGTTCTTCCGGCGAAGATGAGATTTTCATCCACCTGTTCAAAGGCTCCCCGGGCGGAACGGTACATCAGGGGAAAGGCGACCACAGTGGCCGCCAGCACGGTAGCGCTCCAGGAAAAAGCGATCTTATAGCCAAAGTAGTTGAGAAAAAATTCTCCCACCGGGCGCTTGACCCCGAAAATGTACAGCAGGAAAAATCCCGCCACCGTAGGGGGAAGCACCAGGGGCAAGGTGAGCAGACCATCCAATATGGTCCGAAGATTTTTATTTTGCAGTCCCACTACCCAGCGGGCGGCAGCCACCCCCAGGAAAAAGGTGAGGACAATGGTGACGGAAGCAGTTTTCATGGAAATGAGGATGGGGGAAACATCCATGGCGAAAATCCCTCCTATGGGTGGATCATGAAAATGCGGGAGCAATAAAGGGAGAAAGAACGCTGAAATCAACAAGGGTGGGGACCAGCTGAAACGGCCCCCACCCTCCCATGGACGAAACAGGGATCAGGCGGCGGAGAAGCCATAAGCCTCAAAGACAGCCATGGCCTCCGGGCTTTGGAGAAACTCCACAAACAGCGCAGCGGCATCCTGATGCTGGGAAGCGGACACCACGCCTACGGGATAGATGACCTTTTCCGCCAGGCTCCCTTCAGGGGCCTCTGCCACTACGGTCACCTTGTCGGTGGTAGCGGCGTCGGTGGCGTAGACAATACCGGCATCGGCGCTGCCTTCAGCCACCCAGTTGAGAACCTCTGTGACATTGGTGCCCAGGCTTACCTTCGGCTGAATGGCGTCCCAAAGCCCCAGAGTGGTGAGGGCTTCCTGGGCGTACTGTCCCACCGGCACGCTGGCAGGATCCCCCAGAGCGATGGACTCCGCGTTGCCGATTTCCTCAAAGGTGGTGACAGGGGAGGTGGAATCGGCGGCGGTGATGAGAACGATCTTGTTTTCCAGCAGATTTACAATGGAGTCGGCATCCACCAGATTCTCATCCTTCAGGGCGTTCATCTGTTTGGTGGCGGCGGACATAAAGACATCAGCCTCCAGCCCTTCCTCAATCTGGGTCTGGAGCTTGCCGGAGCTGTCATAGGTCCCCTCCACGGTGATGTAGGGGTATTGCTCCTGGAACATGGGAATCAACTCGTCCACAAAGGAATATTCCAGGCTGGCTGCCGCCGCAACCAGGATGGTGACAGGCTCCTCGGAGGTGGCGGATTCGCTGGAGGAAGCGGTTTCGGCGGCTTCACTGGAAACCGCTTCGGCGGTGCTGGAGGACTCCGCGGTGGAAGAAGCAGACTGACTGCTGCAGCCCGCCAGAATCAGCAGGGCAGCCAAACAAAAGGGAATGATTCTTTTCATTGACTTAAAGGTTCCTTTCTCTTCCCGCTCCCTGTGCTCTATGGCAGACGGAGTGCGGTTCTATTTATGAAAAAGCGACGTTTACCAATCCCTCTCCTGGCGCCGTGGAGAGAGAAGGAAGGGGACGCTTTTCACCGAATGGATGACAAAGAAAAAATCAGCTGCGGGCACATTCCCCGGTCTGGCCTTTGAGGATCTCCAGTCCGTGGTGCAGGCTGTCCATAATAAACTCCAGATTCTCCCGAACGGCCTTGGGGCTGCCGGGAAGATTGATGATCAGGGCCTGTTTCCGGATACCGGCGGCTGCTCTGGAGAGCATGGCGCGCTTGGTGATCTGGAGGCTGGCCCAGCGCATGGCCTCAGGGATGCCGGGAACAGCCCGTTCCACCACATCCATGGTGGCCTCGGGCATACAGTCTCTGGGGGAGAAGCCGGTGCCGCCGGTGGTGAGAATCAGATCCGCCTGATCCCCGTCGCACCACAGCCGCAGCTGGTCTGCCAGCTGATCCCGCTCGTCAGGAAGAATTTTATAGGCTGTCACTTCATATCCGGCGGCTTCGACAATTTCCCGAATGACCGCTCCGCTGACATCCTCCCGCTGTCCGGCATAACCTTTGTCGCTGGAGGTAAGGATTGCTACACGAAAAGACATGGATGATACACTCCTGTTCGGTAAAAAATCAAAAAGGAAATTCCTGTTATTGGGGAATGGATACCAATGTCATCACGTCTCCATTGGAAATGACCCCGCCGTGGAGGACCTTGGCGAAGACCCCCTCCCGAGGCATGATGCAGTCTCCCATCCGGTCAAAGATGGCGCAATGGTGGTGACATTTTTTGCCGATCTGGGTCATTTCCAGCACCACATCGCCGCAGGCAAAGACGGTTCCCACCGGGAAACTTTTAAAGTCGAAGCCTTCCACCACCAGATTTTCCCCGAAATCCCCATCCTTGACGTTGCCGCCCCGGGCGTTGAATTCCTTCACCTTGTCGTAGCTGAGCAGACTTACCTGACGATGGCCGTTGCCGCCGTGGGCGTCGTTTTCCACGCCCCAGTTTTCGATCAAGCGGGCGGAGCCCACGTTGACTTTATTGGTGCCGGTCTCCTTGGAGAGACAAACGGCGATCACTTTGCCTTGTTTCTGTTCCATCATGGACCTTCCTTTTTGAAAATGAATTACCAGCCCCGCGTTTGGAGGCGGAGGCGGATTTCAACCGCCGATTTGGGACATATTTTTCAGCTCCAGCTGGTCGTCCTCCCCCTCCGGCTTGACTCCGTCAAAGCTATGGTGGAGGGGTTTGTTGTAAATGGCCTCCCGAAGGGTTTCGGTCAGTTGACTGTCACTGACGCCTCCCCGAAGGAGCGGCCGCAGCTCAATGCCGTTATTATAATGGAGGCAGAGCTTGAGAAAGCCGCTGGAAGTCAGCCGCACCCGGTTGCACTGGCTGCAAAACCGGTGGCTGACAGCGCTGATAAAGCCGATTTTCCCCTGGAAGCCGGGAAGCTGATAGTAGACGGCGGGACCGTTGCCCAGACGTCCCTCGTAAGGAACGGACTTGCCATATACCTGTTCCAGGGTTTCCAGAATCTGTGTATTGGGAATAGGGGTGAGGGTCTTGCCGAAACCAATGGGCATCAGCTCAATGAAACGCACTTCAATTTCCCGGTCTTTGGCCAGCAGGGCCAGACGGGGCAGCTCTTCCTCATTAAATTCCTTCACTGCCAGGCAGTTGACCTTCACCGAGCGCAAGGGGCTCCGGGAAGCGGCGTCCAAAGCGGAAAGCACCTTATCCAGGCCCTCGCGGCGGGTGATCTGCCGGAAACGGTCAGGATCCAGGGTGTCCAGACTGATGTTGACAGCGGTGAGGCCGGCGCTGAGAAGCGCGGGAAGATTTTCCTCCAGCAGCAGGCCGTTGGTGGTCATGGTGATGTCCTCGATGCCGGGGAGCTGATGAAGCTGTTCTACCAGGTACACCAGGTTTTTCCGCACCAAGGGTTCGCCTCCGGTGAGCTTGATTTTTTTGACCCCCAGAGGCACCATGGCCTTTACCACCCGGAGAATTTCCTCAAAGGAAAGAACCTCCTCATGGGTCAGATCCTCCACACCGTCTGCGGGCATACAATAGGTGCAGCGGAGATTGCATTTATCAGTGACGGATATGCGCAGATAATCGATGGTTCTGTTTTGACGGTCCAGCAATCAGGCCGCCTCCTTACTCTTGGTAATGATCGGTTTGCTGCAGGCGGGGGGAGATGAACTCGCCGCTTTTTCCGCCGGCTTTGTGGCAAAGATAGACCTGGGTGATCTCCATCGCCCGATCCATGGCTTTGCACATATCATAGATGGTCAGCAGCGCCACATTGACGCCGGTGAGGGCCTCCATCTCCACGCCGGTTTGTCCTCCCACCTTGACGGTGCAGAAGGCGTCCACCCGGAGATCTTCCTCATGCAGCTCAAAATCCACGGTGCATTTGGTAATCATCAGCGGATGGCACATGGGGATCAGCTCCCAGGTGCGCTTGGCGGCCATGATTCCAGCCACACGGGCCACCCCCAGAACGTCGCCTTTTTTGGCGGTGCCGTCCCGAATGGCCTCGAAGGTGGGACGGTTGACGTGAATGGATCCCCGGGCAGTGGCGATGCGCTGGGTTACTTCTTTATCAGAAACATCCACCATGATGGCGTTGCCATGCTGGTCGAAATGAGTCAGTTTTTGTTCCATAAACACAAACACTCCTTATAAAAGGATGGTACGGACCTCAGTGCCGGAGGGGAGGGGAGGGCTTCCGGCAGGAATATCCACCAAAGCGTTGCAGCCGATGAGAGAGGCCAGCACCCCGGAGGAATGGCTTCCCTGGGTGTGCAGGAGGCCGTTTTCATACCGGGCCCGGATAAAACGGCGGCCTTGGCTCTCCTTTTCAAAGCCCTCCGCCAGAATGCCGGCAGTTTCCCGCCAGCAGAGGGATGGGTCTGCCGCCAATTGGGCCAACAGGGGCCTGGCCACCAGCTCAAAGGTGGCGATGGAGGCGAAAGGATTGCCGGAGAGACAGAGGATCGGCTTTCCTTCCAGGCAAGCCCCCATCATGGGGGTGCCGGGCTTCATTTGGATCCGCCAGAAAATTTGCTCGGCGCCGCAGAGGGGCAGAACCTGGTGCATAATATCCTTTTTGCCCACCGATACCCCTCCGGTGGTGAGCATCAGATCCACCTGAGGCAGCATCTCCTTGAGAAAGGAGGCGGCCAGTTCCGGATCGTCTCCCACCTGGCGGTCATCCACCAGCAGCATCCCCAAATCCCGGAGCCGGGAAGCCAGCAGCTGACGATTGGCGTTATAAATTTTACCAGGGAGCAGGGGTTGACCGGGAAGCATCACTTCGTCCCCTGTATTGAGGATCGCCACGCGGAGAGGGCGGCGAACCAGCACCCGATCAATGCCGGCGGCAGCCAGCACCCCCAGGTGGGCGAAGTTCAGCTTCTCGCCCGCCTGCATCAGCAGCTGTCCCCGCTTCATATCTTCTCCGGCAAAGCAGTAGTTCTGATAATGGCGGACGGGGCGGTACACGGCTACAGTCTTCTCGCCGCCGTCGGTATCCTCCTGACGGATCACACAGTCGCAGCCTTCAGGCAGGCAGGCGCCGGTCATGATCCGCAGAGCCTGGCCGGACGCTACGGAGCCTTCAAACACTCCTCCGGCACAATTTTCCCCAATGACCTGAAGGACAATGGGAGAGTCGGGAGAGGCTCCGGCAATGTCCTCTGACCGCAAGGCATACCCATCCAGGGGGGAGCGGTCAAAAGGAGGCTGGTCGATGGGGGAGGAGATGTCCTGAGCGAGGATCCGGCCATTGGCCTCGTCCAGAGGCAGCAGAACGGTATCGGTAACAGGAGGAAAGCGCTCCAGCAGCAGCTGAATGGCACGCTCCAATGAAATGCGCGTTTCCATAGCTCCTTACTCTCCTTTGCCGAAGCTGCAATAGGGATAGTGGCAGGGCTTGCAGCCCAGACAGAGCCCGCCGTGGCCCAGCTTCACCAGATCCTTCTTGGTCAGCCGTTCTCCCGCCATCACGCGGGGCAGCACCAGGTCGAAAATGGTGCGGGCGGCATACATGACGCAGCCGGGCAATCCCATCACCGGAGTGTCCCCATTTACATAGGAAAGCAGGAACATCGCGCCGGGCAGAACAGGAGCGCCGTAGGTGACGATCTCTCCCCCCAGGGCCTTGATGGAGCTGGGAGTCAGGTCGTCAGGATCCACACTCATACCGCCGGTGCAGACCACCATGTCAGCCCCCTGTTCCAGCCAGGACCGGATGGCGCCGGTAATCATTTCCTGATTGTCGTCCACGATGGTTTGTCCCAGCACCTGAGCGTTATATTCCGCCAGCTTGCTGCGGATGACAGGCCCAAAGGCATCCTTGATGCGGCCATGATAAACTTCACTGCCGGTGGTGACGATCCCCACCTTTTTCTGCTGATAAGGCAGCAGCGCCAGCAAAGGCTTGTCCCCGGCGACGCGGCGCACCTGCTCCATCCGCGCCTTCTCAATCACCAGCGGAATGATCCGGGTCCCTGCCAGCTTTTCCCCTTTTTTGACAGGAAAGTTGTTGTGGCGGGTGGCGATCATGATGTCATCCAGGCTGTTGACCGCTTCCAGGCGTTCCACATCCACCTTGAATACGCCGTCCACGTCGGCGATCAGTTCGATTTTTCCCTCCTTGACAGGGGTGGGGCTCATATGATCGTTTTTGCAGACTTCATAAAGAATCTGGGCCGCCTCGTTTTCATGGAGCATATTTTCATCCTTTTCCCAGACGTAGAGATGCTCCTTGCCCACCGACAGCAGCACCGGGATGTCCTCCTCCGTGACCACATGGCCCTTGCGGAAGACAGCATCCTTGGTGACGCCGGGAATAATTTGAGTGATGTCATGACACAGGACATGGCCTACCGCTTTGGTGGTTTCAATCAATTTCATCAGGGTCGCTTCCTTTCTTTTTGCCGGCTGATGGTTCCGGCTGGATTTGAACGCGGGCTTTCCGGGCATAAAAAAACCTGCCCCGGGGACGGGACAGGCAGAATAAGCCCGCTGCGCTCCCCTTTTCAAAACGGAAGGCGCCCCGGTTTCCCGGAACACCCTTTGGACGGCGGTAAAACCATCCGGCCAGTTTTCCATAGGCGGTCCCGTAGGAAAACTGGCTCGAGGATTTTGTTCCTTTTTATTATACAAGCAAATCGGTAAAAATACCAGAGCGTTTTGACATTTCTTTGCATTTTGTCTTTTTTCTGCCTTGATTCAGCTGAAAAACAGGACAAATATACGAATTTGTGCGCCGGTTCCGACAAAAATATCACAGAATCGTCACAAAAAAGAATGATGGGAGCTTTCCGTTGCGAAAAGGGGGAAGAATGTGCTATATTAAAACAGACGTCCCGAAAAGCGAGGACCTTTGGAACGTCAGAAAGTTTGAATCGTTTGTAAGAACGTTGGATTTATGAATTTGGCCTCTCTGTATGACCGGTGCCGGTGTTGTGTTCCGGCGGGGCGGGGGCCGAAAGGATGGACGGGCCTGAATTTTTGGTGCGCCGGACGGCGGGAGGGGCTTTTTCGGATTGAAATCCGGAGATTTCCAGAATGGATGGCCTGAACCTTCTCCAAAACAGGCTCTTGGCGTCTTGATCCGGAAGCGTTTCAAATGTTTTCTGCGCAAAACTTCTCCCGAAGGAGGGATAGGATGGAAACCAGAACCTATGTCACCAGAACTCCGGATCGGGCGGGCGCTTTTAAAGCGGCGGCGGGAATCATTGCCGCCCGAGGCGGCAATTTGGCCCGGGTCAGCTATAATAAGGCGGTGGACGCCCACACCATTTTTCTGGATGTGACCGCAACGGCGGAGGCTCATGAGGAGATCCGCAGACAGCTGGAGGAGATTGGCTATCTCACCGATCCGGGAGAACAGACCCGGGTGCTGGTGGTGGATCTTCAGATTCCGGACGCTCCGGGGGAGCTTTATCCGGCTTTGGAGGTGCTGGAGCGGCATCGGATCAATATTTCTTACCTGAATTATTATTCCGGCGGTTCGCCGGACCGACGGTTTCGTATGGGACTGCTGATTAATGAGCCGGAGGCGGTGCGGCATTTGCTGGAGGAACTGAACGCCCTTTACCCGGTGGAGGTGGTGGATTATGACGACAGCCAGACCACCCTGGACAATACCGTTTTTTATCTCCGGTTCGGCGGGGAGATGGCCAAAACGGCGGGATTGAGTCGGGAAGCCACCCTTCAGTTTATTGCTGAGACGGACCGTATTTTGCAGGTGCTGGATGCCCGGGGGGAAAAACAGCGGCGGGTGTTTGAGGATGTGCGCCGCTTTGCCGCCTTTGTCCACAGCAGAAAGGGGGCCGCTTTTCACGCGGGGCTCTCCTGTGTCTCCCTGTCCGACCAGGTGCGTATGACCATCATTGAGCCTCCTTGCGGCAGCAATACCTATGTATTGGAATCCCCGGAGGGATTGACCCTCATAGACAGCGGTTTTGCTGTCTATGCCCAGGAGATGCTGGCCCTGCTGCGTCAGCTGTTTCCCCAGTGGCAGCAGCAGAAAAAGCGTCTGCTGATTACCCATGCGGATGTGGATCATTGCGGACTTTTGTCGGTGCTGGGGGAGGGAGAGATCTGGCTGAACCGAAAAAGCGGGGAGGCGCTGGCCCTTCAGGCGGCGGGGCTGCCGGACAAGCGGGAGGAAAAGGAACAGTGTATGGGCTACAGCCGTCTGAGCCGCATTGTCTCCTGGTATCATCCCCCGGCGCCGGAGCGATTCCACTACTTTGAGGAAAAGGACGTGGGGGAACATGAGCAGCTGCTGGAAATCGGCTCCTTTCAGGTGGGGGATATGACCTTCCAGGTCTGGGAGGGCAGCGGCGGTCATCTGCCGGGGGAGATGGCCTTTTTCTGCCGGGATCGGGGAGTGGCCTTCACCGGAGATATTGTGGTGAATATTGCCGGCTTTTCCCCGGAGCTGCGGCAGTTCAGCAGGCTTGCTCCGGAGCTGATGACCAGTGTAAATCTGGATTCCCGGAAGGCAACGGCCATGCGCCTGGCGGTGCTGGAGCTGCTCCAAAGGGGGTCGGTGCAGCCGGTGCTTCTCTGTGGAGGCCATGGTCCGGCGGCCTGGTGTGAGAAAGGCGTTTTGCGTCCTCTGGAGCAAATGGATCAGAAGGAACAGTAAAAATTCAACATGGAGGATGAACAATGAACAGAACCGCAAACATGACCAAAAATGCCACCCGGACCCTGGTATGGATGGGCCTGCTGGTGGGGATGAGCGCAGTGGGCGCCCTCATTAAAATTCCCAGCCCTTTCGGCACCGTAGCTTTTGATTCCTGCCCGGGATTTTTTGCCGCTCTGGCCATGGGCGGATGGCAGGGCGCGGTGGTCATCGCCGCGGGACATCTGCTCACCTCCGCCCTTTCCGGCTTTCCCATGAGTTTGCCGATGCACCTGGCCTTGGCGCTGGTGATGGCGCTGCTGGCGCTGCTGTTCCGCCTGGTGGGCAAGAAGGGCAGTGTTCCCGCTTTGGGCGGAGCGGTGGCGCTGGCTTCCTTTGGCAACAGCTTCGTGGCGGCGCTGCTGGTGCTGCCGGTGGGCGGCTGGCCGCTGTATTTCGCCTATATTCCCTCCTTGCTGGTGGGGGCCATCGCCAACACCCTGGTGGCGGCGCTGGTATATCGGGCGCTCCATTCCCAGCTGTAAGGAGGTTTTGCTCCGGTGGAATCGGTGGTTCCCGTCCATTGTGATTTATGCCCCAGACTGTGTGGGGCGGACCGCACCCGGACCACAGGCTTCTGTGGCGGCGGCGGTGAAATACGCATTGCCAGGGCGGCCCTTCATCAGTGGGAGGAGCCCTGCATCAGCGGCAGCAGGGGATCCGGTGCGGTATTCTTTTCCGGCTGCCCGCTGCGGTGTTGTTTTTGCCAGAACAGGGAGATCAGCCGGGAAAATTTCGGCGCGGCGGTGACGACCAGGCGGCTGGCGGACATCTTTTTGGAGCTGGAGCAGCAGGGTGCCCATAATATTAATTTGGTCAGCCCCACCCAGTACGTTCCCTGGATTCTGGAAGCGCTGGAACTGGCCCGTCCCCGCCTGACCATTCCCGTTGTGTACAATACAGGCGGCTATGAACGGGTGGAGACGCTGCGGATGCTGGAGGGGGCGGTGGATATTTATCTGCCGGACCTGAAGTATGCTGACGCCCTTCGGGGGAAAAAATATTCCGGGGCGGAGGACTATTTTGAGGTGGCTTCTGCCGCCATCCAGGAGATGGTTCGCCAGACTGGTCCTTTTCAGATGGGGGAGGACGGACTGCTGCAAAGGGGTGTGGTGGTGCGCCATTTGGTACTGCCCGGGGGACGGAAGGACTCAGCGACGGCGGTGGAATGGCTGTATCAGCGTTTTGGGAATCAAACCGTTTTGCTTAGTTTGATGAGCCAGTATACGCCGTCTTTTTACCAAGGCCCCTGGAAAGAATTGACCCGTCCGGTGAGCAGCTATGAATACAACCAGGTGGTCAACCGGGCCGCGGAATTGGGAATGCCCGGCTATATGCAGGAAAAAAGCTCCGCTACGGCGAAATATACCCCCTCTTTCTCTCTGGAAGGGGTTTTCCCTGTCGAAAATACCCTCTAAAAGGCGTACAAAGGCCGGCTTTTCTTGGAAAAAGTGTTCTGCCAGCGGCATCAGTCCGACTTTTTTACTATAACTTCACCAGAATTTTCAGTTTCTTTGACAGATTTGCTGATAGGCAGTATGCCCTCAAATTTTGTATAATAGAAATAGCTTTTGGCGGCTGCGACCAGGCGGCCGCCCATTCCTTTCAGACCGGACTGGCAGCTCAGTTGCCCCATAAGATGCAGAGGATGGCGAATGATGTTTAGTAAAATTATCACACTTTCCCTGAATCCAGCCCTGGATTTGACCCTGTGGACCGATACCCTGATGCCGGATAGCGACAACGTCGTACAGGATGAGCGGTATGATGCCGCAGGCAAGGCGGTGAATGTTTCCCGCACCCTTCGGTATTATGACGTGGATAATCTGGCCATTGTGCTGGCGGGATGTCATAATCTTCATCGCTATGAGCAGCAGCTGCGCAATGAACGGGTCCATTACCGGATCATCACCATCGATGGATATATCCGGGAAAATATCAGTATTGTCCAGCCGGACCGCACGGTCACCAGATTGATGCGGGAAGGGTTTTATGTGGAATATCAGGCGGTGGATGAGATCCTTCAGGTCCTTACGGAGACGGTGGAACAGAACAGCCTGGTGGCGATTTCCGGCAGCCTTCCCAAAGGGATCAATCCCAAGGTGTTTAAGGAAATCTGCGCTCATATCAGCGGTCTGGGGGCAAAAATCGCTTTGGACACCTCCTCTCTGGTGCGGGAGGATATTTATGAAATCAGACCCTGGGTGATTAAACCCAATTATGCGGAGCTTTGCGGCATTGTGGGCAAAAAGAGGGTCAATTGGAAGGAAATGGTTGAGATTGGCCGGGAAATGAACGCCCATGGCGTGGAGCATTGCATTGTCAGCGCGGGGCAGGAGGGGCTGCTCTATGTGGGCGGAGGCCGCGCCATCCGGGCGGAAGTGCCGGAAGTTGATGTGGTATCCTCAGTAGGAGCGGGGGACAGCGCGTTGGCTGGCTTTATTATGATGCTGCAGCAGGAGCGGGATCTGGACAGCAGCGTTCGTCTGGCTGCCGCCTTCGGCACCGCGGCCTGCCTTACTGATGGCACCAACCCTCCCGCCAAGCTGGCTACGGCGAATATTCTCCAGCAGGTGAAGCTGCGGGAAATGGAGCTGAATTGAGTTTTGGGGGAAACTGTTCCTCAAGCCGGAACGCCGTAAGGATTTTAGTCTGCCCAAGCAATAAAAAAGAGCGGAGTCGTTTTTTGCAGATGGCAAAGGCGATTCCGCTTTTTTGGGCTTTGAGGAAATGGATTGGGAATGCGGGCAAAAACCGTCAGAAATTTCAGACGCCATCAGTGGCCATTCCAAATGAATATGGAAAACAGGGTCCATGTAAGGGGGGGATTTTTCCCTGTGCCTCCCGGAAGAAGGAGCATAAGGACGTCCAGCAGCATGACGATCTCCCGAGGGACGAAATGGCGCTGGTCTGCGCGCAACAGAGGCTGATGGTTCCATACAGACCTGCAGGCAGAAAAAATCTCAAGAATGACGCTGTTTTTTACATCGTGCAACACAGCCTGAGCCCCGTGATTTTGGACGATATTCTGTAAAAGAGAAAAATGCGCCTTCATGGCCTTTCGCTGTTGGCTGAGGCTGAAAACTGTGGTATAATAAGCCCGGATGAAGGAAACATTTTGTCGCCCCGGACAGCTGTTTCCTTCGGACCCTGTTGGCCTTTTTGGCGAAACTTCAGCGGAAGAGGTCCGCTTTTGGCCGATAGGGTGACGGGGCTTGCTTGCAGCTGAGGTGATACAGAGCGCGTGGCGGCGCTCTTTATACCGATCATGAACAAGTTGGAGTGATAGAGATGAAGCACTATCTGGGAATCGACCTGGGCGGCACCAATATCGCGGTAGGCATTGTGGATGAGGAAGCCCGACTGCTGCGGAAGATGTCCACCCCTACCCCCAAAAATGTCCCTTGCGGACAGCTGGCGGAAGCAATCGCCGCCCTTTGCCGGCAGCTGATGGAGGATATGACGTTGGCCCCAACAGAGGTGGCCGGCGTGGGGCTGGGCAGTCCCGGTCAGATTGATATGGACAATGGTGTGATTGTTTTCGCGGGAAATCTGGGCTTGCGCAACGCCCCCATGGCGGAGGAACTGAGCAAGCGTTTGGGAATGCACACAGTTGTCCTCAATGACGCCGACGCGGCGGCTTACGGCGAAGTGGTGGCAGGCGCCGCCAGAGGGGCCGCTTCTGCAGTCACCATTACGTTGGGCACCGGAGTGGGATGCGGCGTAGTGCTTCCAGGGGGGGTAATTCGTCCTGGGGAAGGCGGACACATGGTGATTGTTTACGACGGCGAGCCCTGCACCTGTGGACGGAAGGGCTGTTTCGAGGCCTATGCTTCTGCCACGGCCCTGATTCGCCAGACCAAGATCGCTATGGTCAAGGCCCCTCAATCCCGCCTGTGGGAAGTATGCGGCGGAGAGCTGGAAAACGTGGCGGGCAAAACTTTGTTCGATGCTTTGGCGCTGGGGGATGCCACGGCCAAAGAGGTGTTTGACGCCTATGTCCATTATGTGGCCTGCGGTATTACCAATATTGTCAACCTGGTGCAGCCGGAGATGGTTTGCGTTGGCGGCGGAATCAGCGGGGCAGGGGAGATACTGCTGGCGCCTTTGCGCAAACTGGTCCAGGCGGATCAGTTCCCTATGGGGGATGGGCGTGTGACAAGAATTGAAGTCTGCCAGCTGGGCAATGACGCGGGAATCATCGGCGCGGCATTGTTTGCCCGGCAATGAGAAAGAGAAAATAAAAAACAGTCCTTTCTGAAGAAGAAATTTTTCAGGAAGGGCTGTTTTGTATGTGGCAGCCGGAGAGAAAGCGTTATCCCGGTTATGTCCAAGGCATGGATAAGATGGAATAAGGGACCGGCCAACGCTGTCGGATCCTGCTCCCGGAAGATTTTTATTCTTGCCAGCGAGGCCGGCGTTTTTCGCGCTGAAGCTGACAAAAAGCCCCCGGCGGAACCGTTCTTCTGGCTCCGCCGGGGGCTTTCCATCAGGGGCAGGGAAATCAGATCTGCTCCATCAGGTAATTCATATAAGTGTTGTAGTGATAGAAGACAATGCCGGGTTCCTGCAGGTCTTGGTTCCACCGTTTGACCCACTCCAAGGTAATGAAACCTTCATAGCCGTTGGACTTCAGCAGTTTAAGAATATCAAATACCGGCAGATCGCCATAACCCATCATCCGATATTCCACCTTTCCATCGTGGAACACCGAATCCTTCACATGGGTATATTTGACATAGCGGCCAATATTTTTAAAGGTAACCTCCGGGGCCTCGTTGCAGAACCGGTAGGGATGATGGAAATCCCACAATACGCCGGCTGCCTGAGGATCGGTTCCCTCCATAAAGCGGGCCATGGTGGTGGAATCAGCCAGAACGCCGTTGGTTTCAATCAGCGCGCAGGTCCCTTTTTCCTTGGCATAATCCACCAGCTCCAGATACGCCTTCTTCGCCATCTCCAGATCCACCGGTTCCGGCTGGGGCTGAGGGGAAATCATGATCCGGACATAGGGTACCTTCAGCCGTCCCGCCAGCTCCAGATAATCTTTTGCCTCCTTCATCCCCTGTTCCAGCTGCTCCGGAAAACCGATTACAGCTCCGGAGGTGAGAGTGGGGATCTCCAGCCCCGCTTCCTTTAAGCTCCGCAGGGTCTCAGGGGCTTGCTCCGGACTCAGCTCCGGGACCCGGGGGGCATAGATCTCCTTTCCGATTCCCCGGATCTCTATTCCATCGATTTTCATATCCTTGGCAGTGGCAAAAATTTCTTTCCAGGTCCAGTTGGGGCACCCAATGGTAGAAAAAGCAAACTTCATCGCAATCAACTCCTTTTGTCTTGGTGGCATGAGTGTCCGATCTCTCTCCAACACAGCTTTTATCCGCGGCAATCAATCTTTTTCCGGTCTGCTGTAGGAATATTCTCCACCGACAGAGGACTCCTCCTCATCGGAATCTTCCGACTCCTCCGGAATCTGTTTGATGGTCAGGATCACCTGATCCTTTTCCCGGGAGATGCGGGCGTTGTAGCCTTTATTGGAGGCAATCACCGTTCCAGGAATCCCATCGCTCTCAGAATTAAAGTCATAGACAAATTCATAGTCCACTTCCAGATTGGTTAAAATCCGGCTGGCAAAATCCTGAGAACTGCCGATCAGGTAGGGCATTGTTACATACTGTGAACCCTTGCTCACCTTCAGCTGAATGGTCTCATTCTCTGGCAAGGGTTGCCCTATGGTGACGGACTGCTCAAAAATAACATCTTCAGGATAAATTTCGTTATATTCGTACTGAGCCTCGTAGGAGAAGCTCCCGAATAAGTTTAAATTCTGCTGCACAAAGGGATAATATACTCCCACCAGCTGATATTCCATCAAAGGAACCTCTTCTTCCTGCTCCATGTCAGGTTCCTCAGGCTCCATCGTTACGCTTCCGGGCGCCGAAAACAGCAGCCCCAACAATACCAGGTTCACAATGGCACTGACCGCCAAGGCGATGGGCCAGAAATTGTTCCGCCGTTTGCCCGTTTCCTCTTTGGCGAGGGAGTCGGATGATTTTGTTTCCGGAACCTCCGGATGAAACACCGCCGTATTGGAGGAGGATTCCTCCAACAATGCCGCCGTAAACTCGTCCACCGATTGATAGCGGTCCTTCTTGGAAGGACGCATAGCTTTGGCAATGGCGTCAGAGACATATTGAGGAATGGTAGGATTCTCCTCCACCGCATCCTTTAAAGGATCCCGACGCTCCCGCTGAAGCGCGGGCAATGGTTCCTTTCCTGTCAGCATCCGGTACAGCACCGCGCCCAGGGAGTAGACGTCGGTCCATTCCCCCTGCCAGAGATTGTTGGAATACTGTTCCGGGGCGCTGTATCCTCCGTAAAGCTCCGCCGTCAGCCCGCTTCCCACAGTACGCACCTCCGGCAGAGAGAAGCCGGTGAGTACCATATGCCCCCGTTTGCTTAAAAGGATATTGTCCGGGGCAATGCCGCAATGGAACATTCCCTGATTGTGCAGAGAGGACACCAGCGTCATCAGCGGCATCAGTGCTGTGCGGGCCTGGGGCCAGGTCATGGGCCCCTCCTCGTCCAGCCATTCCTCCAGGGTATGCCACCCTACATAGGAGGTCACCCGATACTGCGTTTCTCCCCATTGCAGCAGTTCTCTGGTTTTCAGCAAGCAACGGCTGTCCATTCGTCCCAGGCGCTTCCACCGATCAGAAAGATCCGAATACAGGGTAGCATAACGAATCCGATTGTGTTCCTCCACCTGTACCCCTGCGCCGTCCTCTTGGCGGCAGGCCAGGGATTGGGGGAAGAACTCCTCAATATATACCCTGATATTCTTCTGCAAATGGTAACCCAGATAAAGAATCGTCAAATCATTTTGATGGATCACGGTTCCAACCAAATAGGTTCCCGCCAGTATTGTTCCGGCAGACAGGGCGCCTTTGGGATTGGGAATCTGATTGTCGTGGGCGCAATGAGGACAGACTGTAACCCCGGTTTCCAGCGGAGCCATACAGCCCATGCAGAGCTTTTTTGTCTTGTCCATGCGCCTCACTCCAATTTCAGCGTTACATTACGCAGTTTCCACGGAGTCGTCAAGGCCGAACTGTTCCACCGCCCATTCCCTCAAACGGAATTTCTGAATCTTTCCGCTGGCGGTCATGGGGAATTCGTCCATAAAGGCGATGTATTTAGGCACTTTATGCCGCGCCATGTGGCTTTTGACAGCCGCCTTAATCTCATCTTCGGTGCAGGAACCCTTTTCCTTGAGGATGATGCAGGCCATCACTTCTTCCCCATATTGTTTGCTGGGTACGCCGATTACCTGAACGTCCTGGACCTGAGGCAGGGTATACAGAAATTCCTCGATCTCCTTGGGATAGATATTCTCTCCACCGCGGATAATCATATCCTTGATTCTTCCGGTAATCTTATAATACCCTTTTTCGTCCACAGTTGCAAGGTCTCCGGAGTGAAGCCAGCCGTCTTTATCGATAACCTGACGGGTTGCTTCCTCCATTTTATAGTATCCCTTCATGGTGTTGTAGCCTCTGGAGCAAAATTCGCCAGGCTGGCCAGGTCCCAGGGTTTCGCCGGTTTCAGGATCGATGATCTTGGTTTCCACAAAGGGCATGGACCGCCCCACTGTGCTTACCCGCAGCTCGATGCTGTCCTCGGTGGTGGTCATGGTGGTGGCGGGAGAGGCTTCTGTCTGACCATAGGTGATGGTGATTTCCTTCATGTGCATCTGATCCACCACCTGCTGCATCACCTTGATGGGACAGGGGGATCCGGCCATGATGCCGGTGCGCAGGCAGGTGAAATCATATTTTGAGAAATCCGGATGCTCCAGCATGGCGATGTACATGGTAGGCACTCCATGAAATGCCGTACACCGCTCGGAGGTGATGGCGTGCATCACTTTCACCGGGGAATAAAGATCCACCGGCACCATGGAAGTGCTGTGGGTCAGGCAGGCCATCACTGCCAGCACCATGCCGAAGCAGTGGAAGAAGGGTACCACGATGCACAGCTTGTCATTCTCAGTGAATTTCATGCAGTCGCCGATGCTGCGTCCATTGTTGACGATGTTGTAATGGGTGAGCATCACGCCTTTGGGGAAGCCGGTGGTGCCGGAAGTGTACTGCATATTCACCACATCCTGGGGATCGATGGAATATTTCCGGGCTTCATATTCCGCCGTGGAAATCTTCTCCCCATCCGCCTCCAGCTGTTTCCAGGGAGTCATGCCCTCAGGACATTCCCCGCCTCCGGCGTAAACGATCTCCTCCAAGTAAGGCAGCATGGGATTGAGCTTCTGTCCCTCCTTGCCCAGACCCTTGCAAAGGCTCTGAACAATTTCCACATAGTCGGCGTCCTTGAAGCGGTCAATCATCACCAGCATCTTGGTATCCGACTGCCGCAGCAAATACTCCAGCTCAAACACTTTGTAAGCGGTATTCACCGTCACCAGCACGGCGCCCACCTTGGCAGACGCAAAGAAGGTCAGCAGCCATTCCGGCACGTTGGTGGCCCAGATAGCCACCTTGTCGCCCTTTTGAATCCCATGGGCCATCATGCCTTTGGCGATGCGATCCACTTCATCGTCAAACTCCCGCCAGGTGCGGCGGTAATCCCGGTCCGTGTATTTCACCGCTTCCTTATCCGGAAAGCGATTGGCTACCTGCTCCAGGAGATCGCCTACGGTAATTGAAATCAGTTCCTGCTTGCTCATTGTTTCTTCCTCCAATCTGTTTGTGCGCCTCCTCCTTCCCGAAGGAAGAAGGCGGCAACGGCTGGAAGCAGAGGAGAAAACAAAAAAGCCTTCGTCCTCTGCAAAGAAGACGAAAGCTATAAACTTCCGCGGTACCACTTCTGTTGGCGGCAAAAACCGCCCCCTCTGTCTGTGTCCAACAACACAGCCTCCCGTTAACGCTGGAGATGCGTCCAAGCCTACTTTGTTCGGTTGACCACTCGGGAGCCAGTTCACATCCCCGAATACCGCTGCTTTTCAGCTGCCGCAGCTCTCTGTAAGGTTTCGCGTGGGTGCTACTACTCTCCGTCATCGTGTTCTGTTTTTTAATTTTCTCCTATCTTATCAGCTTTGTTTCCGGTTGTCAAGAGTCCTGAGGCAAAAAAATTTCCCCTTTGGGTACAATAAAATCCTTCTCCAGTTCCTCCAAAGGAGGCTGTTCCTTGGTCAGACAGTCAAAATCCCAGGTGAGCCCCCGCCTTTTCAGCAGCTTCAAAAAGTCCTCTGGCGGCGGCGCGTCCACCGTTGTTTGCTCCCCGGTGAGAGGGTGGGGGAATGAAATCCGGGCGCAGTGAAGCGCCTGCCGATCTATTTCTTCGCTGGGAACACCGTACAGGGGATCCCCCAAAAGGGGATGACCCAGGCAGGCCATATGAACCCGAATTTGATGGGTTCTTCCGGTATAGAGCAGAAATTCCAGCAGGGCGCAATCCCGCCCCTCCCCCAATACGCGATACCAGGTGACGGCATCCTGTCCCTCCGGTGTGACAATCCGCTTCAGCTCCATGGGTCTTTCCCGCTCTATAGGCAGCCGGATGAGGCGGCGGGGATAGCGGGGGATCCCCGCCACCACCGCTATATACCGTTTGGTTACCGCTTTCCACAGCTTTCCCGCAGCAATTTGATTCCGGGCTGCCACCACCGCTCCTGTGGTGTCCTTATCCAGACGATTAATGGGGCGGAAGGGTGTCACCTGGCCCGCCGCGGCGCAGTGGGCAGCATAAACGCCGTCCAGTGTGCCGAAAATATGTCCCCCGGACTGGTGTACCGGCATCCCGGCCGGTTTATTGTAAACAATCACATCTTCGTCTTCCAAAAGAACCTCCACCGGGATGTGGCACAAAGGCATCCTTTTGGCTGTCTCCGGCAGGTTTACTTCCAATTGGTCCCCGGCATGAAGCGCATCCACTGTTCGTATATGAACCCCATTGAGGAGCATCCCCTCCGGCAGCTTTTTCAGCGCGGTGATAACGCGGCGGGAAAATCCCTGCTTCTTCATCAGAAATTCTTCCACCTTTTTTCCCGCGTCTTCATCGGAAATGATATATTTTATAGTCCGCATGGACTCTGACCCTTCTTTCATCCTTCTGCTTTTCAGACAACAGTAAATGAAGTGTCTGGCGATGGGGTGTATGCAAAGGGATCAAGCAAAAATCTTTTTCCCTTTTGCAGCGCGGAAAAGTTTTTCCTGGTTGCTTTTATCAGCGGGTATCGACCCGAAATTTATGGGATCGGTTTGGCGGAAACATTTCTGTTTGAGGCCAACGATCCCCTCAGTGGGCAAGGGGCACAAGGGTATTCCAAAGCCGGATTTGCCTCCAGCGGCATTTTCCTCCCTGGCTTCCGGGCAAGGAAAGCTGACGCATGCCAAGGTCGGGAACACAGGCGGAGCCGGTTGTTTCTGCGTCCGGCGCTTTGGCTCTTTGTTCACTGAGGGTATTGTATCGGAAAAAAACGTTGGATGCAATGGAAAGGTGGAGAAACCAGAGCCGATTTTGCTCATATTTTCTAACGTCCAGATGTGGCTGCTGCAAAAAAATTCTTTTTTCTCTGCTTTTTAAAGCCGTGGGCCCCGTCATTTATGGTTGTGAAGTCAGATCCGCTTAGCATTACAGTGTTTACGTTGATGGATGCGCGCAGGCTTCAGCTGGCTGTACTCTCAGCGGACAAGGGGTTCAAATCCGGACAGACCTCCGGCGGCCTTTTCCTCCTTTCTGTCGCGTCCATGGAACATATTTTTGAAAGGTCCATCTCTTGCGCCCCGGTTTCATCTGCCGGGATCTTTTCTGTCCAAAAAGCGGAACGGCAACCGCAAAACAGGACAGTATGACCTTTTCAGCCATACTGTCCTGGGACAATCAAATTATTTTCTCACAGGAGCGCGCCTCTTGGAGATTATTTTTCTTCCCTTTTGCTTCCATCGAAAAGGCCGAACAGATTGAGAATTCGTTCCCACAGCGTTTGGGGAGTTTGCTCAGAGACATCCTCAACCGCAGTCTCCTCCTTTTCAATATCCGGGGTTTTCATCGCGAACTGCACTTCCTGAACCTGGGTGTTTTTGCTGCTGACAAAGGAGACAGGAGTGAAATCAGCCGTGCGGTATTCATCCAGTATTTCGTCGATGCGATCGTCCACCTCATCTTCCATATCCAAGGATTGATCCCGCAGCTCCAGGGTGCCGTCGGTCAGCTGGATGGTTCCATCCCGCAACAGGGCGGCCCCATCCTTCAGCTGATCGGCGCCGTCTTTGAGTTCCGAGGAACCATCATAGAGCTTTTTGGAGCCGCTCTTTAAATCCCCGGTGCCGCCGGAAAGCTGTCCCAGACCGCCGTCCAGTTCCAGCAGGAAAGGATAGAATTGACGGTATCCCGCTTCCAGCGCCTCAGTGCCGGCGACATACTGGAGCGTTCCGGTCAGCAGCGTGTTCAGCTGACGCATTTGAGAAAGAAGCTGAGGCAGCAGGCTGTCCAGAAGGGAACGAGAGGATCCTTCGACGGAAGAAGCTCCCACTGCCAGATGGGAGGCCCCCGGAACGGGTTCTGTTTTCTGCCGGGACAGCTGCTCCAAAAGGCTTTCCAGAGCCTGGTCCAGCACAGCGCCCCGCTGCAGCAGAACCTGTGTGTTCAAAGGATCCTCCTCAGGGGCTTGAGGAAGCTGAACGCTGACTCCGGCCAAAGTCAGCAATCCCGCCGTCTGATCCTGGAAGGAGGCAATTCCCTCTTTCAGCTCCGGCGTATTTTGGATTAGTTGACCGAAGCCGTCGGAGAGTTCGCCGCCCTTTTCTGCGATTTGAGCGCTGCCGTTTCTCAGCTGTCGGACTGCTGTTTGCAGATCCTTGGCGCCGTCGTACAGTTCTTCCGCCCCGTCTGTCAGGTCTTCGCTGCCATCCTGCAGCTGGGTGATTCCGTCGTACAGCTCAGCCGCGCCGTCATCCAGGCGTACCGCGCCGTCATCCAGTTCCACCGCTCCATCCTGGAGTTCATAGATTTTATCTTTGATCTCTGAGGTATCAGGATCGTCAATATCCAGCTGCAAGGGAATCCCGTTTATCTGGATGCCGCTCATTTCAAAGTCGGTAACATCAGCGGAGATGGTATAGCTCTTACTTTTGCCGGGAAGGATGATGTAGGACATCTGCTTGTCGCTGCCTACGTTGGCCAGGGTGGCGTTGGGCGCGGAGATGCCGGTGCAGCGCTCGCTGTCCATGGTCACTGTCACCTGCAGGGCAAAATGATCGCTGTAGATGGGATCGGATCCGGGAGCAGGAGCGAAGCTGAGGGTCATTTCCAGATGCCCGTTGGCGCCTGCCAGTTCCTCTCCCGTTATCGGTTTGCCGTCCAGGGCATAGGTAACGGAAATGTCCCAGGGAATGTTTTTGCTTTCCAGGTTTCCCTGGTAGTAAAATTTCCCGGCGGGGGCCTGGAAGGTGATCCGGTCTCCTTCCAGTGTGATGGGATCGGTGGTGGTGAGATTTCGCACGCTGCTGTAATGGCCATAATCTTCCACTGTGGTTTCTTCTGTAAGTTGGAATTGATTGACCACATAGATTTGATCCACCGAACCGTCGCTGTTGAGGTTGACATAAATCACTTCTTCTTTGGGGACGTTATTTGTCTGAGCGGTGTCAGCCCAAGCAGTGATGGGGGTTACTGCCAACGCCGCCGCCAGGGTGAGGGACAGGCAGGCGCGGAAAGGTTTGCAGAACAAGGAAGGTTCCTCCTTTGATAAATGAATAAAACCAGCAAGAACAGTAAAATGTGCCTTTCTACATGAAAAGGACGATGCGCTGGTCTGCGCAGAAGATGCCAGCGAAGAATTACTCTGCCTCTACCACAAAGGAAAGGGAGACGGGAAGCCCTTCGCTGTAGCTGCCGGGAGATTCATAGTACCCCCGGCGGTTGCCAGCCTCGTCCCGGACGGTGACCCGGGTCAGACGATATTCGCCCAGTTCCAGCGTCCCGGTATCCCGGATGGTCCCCACCCAATATTCTCCCTGTTGATGAAGCACCAGGGAAAGGGAGCTGTCTCCGCGGCTGCGGAACTGGAGAGAAACATCCTCTACGCCGGAGAGATCGTCTGACACCCAAGCGGTGACGGTGATGGGTTCCCCCCTGGAAATGGTTTGATGATCCAGCGATATTTTTTCCAGAATGGGGGCGGTATCGTCGGCGGTTTGACTGCCGGTATTCACCTGAATGGTCAGGCTCTGGGACAAGGGGAGATCGGTGCCGGCCTGCCCCAGATCCCAGGCGTTGCGGTAGCTTTGAAAGTTTCCTGCTTCATCGGTGACGCCTGCCTGTTCCAGAAAAAATTCTCCTGCGGGTTCCCAGGCGCTGACGGTCATGGTGCCGGTAAACAGTTGCGGATCCGTCTCGTCCGGCCACAGAACTGCGGACAGAGTGCGGTCGTTGGCGCTGTTTCGGAACAGCAGGGTAATTCTGGCCACACCGGAGAGGTCGTCGGTGGCCCGGGCCTCCAGCTGATACTCCAGATCGCCGCTGTCAATCTTTCGTCGGACATCAGCTACCGTGACCGAGGAAAGGGATGGCGCCGCAGCGTCGCTGCGATTGGTAGCGATCACCTGAAAGCTGCAGGAAAAGGGGAGAGGCAGCTGATCCGGGGCGTCTTCCTCTTCCAGATGGAGGCGATGGCTCCAGGTTTGTTCTCCTTGGGAGGAGTTTTTCAAGGTCACTTTTACCAGCTGAAACAGACCGGCATCTTCATAAGGGGGGATTTCCAGGCTCTTTTGGTAGATCCCTTCTCCGATCCGGTCCTCCTCCTCCAGGGTGAGGACGATTACATGGCCGTTGTTTTCGTTGCGGAACAAAAGGGAAGCCCGTTCCAATTCCCTGGCGGCCAGGGAGGTTTCCAGGATGACGGTGGCATCCTCCCCTGGGGTCAGAGAGGAAGGAGAAACGGTGCAGCCCATCAGTGACGGACGTCCGGAGCCGGAAACTACGGTAAAAGCGGGAATTTCCTCCAGTACATCTGAGAGCAGCTCCTCTCCATCTTCGCTGGAGGTATAGCGGATCCGGCGGCCCTGGCTGTCCATCAGCGTGACGGTTTTTAAACGATAGCATCCAGGGGAGATGTCCTCAGGCAGCGAAATGGTCCCTCCATATTGCTGTTCCACAATGGAATCCGGAGAGGTGACACGGAGGATTGTGGTGAGGGAAGAACTGCCCCCCTCCTGGGCGAAAGTGATTGCCAACAGCTCCGGCGTGGAGGAAAAACTGGCGTCCAGACCAACCGGAATATCTTGACCGGGGAAAGCGGTGTTTTCGTAAATCACCACATCCAAAAGCTGTGGGATTCCTTCCTCTTGTGCGCCATAAGAAACAATGGAGCAACAGAAAATCAGGGTTAAAGCGCAAAGGAGAGAACAAAGACGTTTCATGGTGTGGGAGCAGCTCCTTTCTCCTGATAAAAATGCAGCTTACGGGTGGTGCGCAGGATCAAAGGTTCAAAGGTGGTCAGCAGCGTCGGCAGGAATACCAGCACCAAAAGGGAAGAGAGAATTGCGCCCCGGGCCACCAGAATACCCAGCTGGCTGATGACGCCGTTGGTGGAGATCAGCCCCAGAATCAGGCCGGCTACAGTGAGAATACCGCCGGAGGTGAGGATGCTGCCGGCTGTATCCTGAATGGTTTTGGCGGGACAAAGTTTTCGGGGCATTTGGCTGCGGTTTTCCAGATAGCGGTTGGTAAAGAGAATGGCGTAATCCACGGTGGCGCCCAGCTGCACCGAGCTGATGATGAGGTATCCGATATAATTCATCGAACTGCCGGTGAAGTAGGGAACGGCAATATTGATGAAAACGGAGGATTCGATGGTCAGCAGCAAAAAGATGGGCAGAATGAAGGAATGAAAATTAAATACCAGAATCATAGCGATGGCGCCGATAGCGATAGCGTTGACCTTAACGCTGTCGGCGGTAATGGTTTCCTTCATATCATAGACGTTGGAACACTCGCCGGCCAGCAGGGCGGAATCGGGATAATACTGTTGGGCGATTTCCCGCAGTGTTTTGACAAAGGCAAAGGTCTCCGTGCTTTCAGGAGGGATCCGGGCGGTAATGACCATCCGGGTGTACCCCCCTGAATTCAGCTGTTTAAGCTGTGTGGGAGGCACATATTCAGCCGGAATGGAGCTGCCCACGGTTTCTGCGTAGGAGACAAGGCTTGCCACCTGGGGGAGCGCCTGAATATCCTCGCTCAGCGCTTTTTCATAGGCGGAATTGCCCTGAGGGACTATCAGGGCAAAGGACGCGGACTCTCCGAATTTTTCATTGATGGCGTCCCGATCATTGGCCACCTGAGAACCGGGCGCCGCCATTCCGGACATTCCATACTGGAAGGAGAGATTCTGCTGGGCCAAATAACAGGGGACCAGCAGCACGACCACCATGACGGTAACAAAACTTTTGATTTTGCTGGTGATTCTGGCTGTCCGTTCAAAGGTGGGGAGGAAGGAGCGGTGCATGGTTTTGTCAATGAGGCGGTAGCAGCACATGGTCAGACAGGGCATGAAAATCAAGGTGGTAACCAGGGAGAGAAAGATTCCCTTCGCCAGCACGAAGCCCATATCCGGCCCGATTTTAAAGCGCATGGCAATTAACGCTGCAAAACCCACCACAGTGGTCAGGCCGCTGGAAAGAATAGAGGAGGTCGATTTGACCACAGCCTGGGCCATTGCTTCCATGGGAGGAACATTTTCCTGGCGAATTTCTTCAAAGCGATCCAGCAAAAAAATGGCGTAATCCATGGAGCAGGCCAACTGGAGGATAGCGCCGGTGGTTTGGGTGATAAAGGAGATCTCCCCGAACAACAGGTTGGTTCCCATATTCAGCACAATGGCGATGCCCACGTTAATCATAAACAGCACCGGCTCAAACCAGGAGGTGGTGGTTAGCAGCAGGATGAGAAAAAGAATGGGAATGATGTAGGACATCATCCGCTTGACCTCGCTGCTGGTGGTTGTCTGGGCGTTTACCGTATCCACTGGATTTCCGCTCATGGCGCCTTCGTCGCCGATGATTTGACGGATTTCATTTAAGGTTTCCAGCTGTCCTTCCTCTTCCACTGTGATGGAGTAAAGGGCATAACCGTCAACGTACCAGTCGGAGATGGTTTTTTGATCCAAGGTTTCCAATGGAACAGTCAGATCCGCCTGATCGTCCAGCCAGAGGATCTCATCCACCCCCGGCACCTGGGAGAGTTGTTCCTTATATTCCAGGGCCTGAGGAATAGATACGTCCGGTATCATAACCCGAAGATTGGGGACGGCTGTTTCATAGGCGTCATCCATTACGTCCAGCGCGTTGGTGGAAGGAGCCTCGTCAGGCAGATAATCCACCATATCGTAGTTGACGGAAACCTGAAGGGTTAAGATGCCGCATAGGACGGTTGCTGCCAGAAAGAACGCTACAATTCCACAACGGGCTTTCAGCATCCATGTAGTAAGTTTTTGCAAGTGGGTCACTCCCTGAATAGCAATAAAGTTATTAGACAAATGTTGACTAACTGTTCTGTTGATATTATAATAGAGTTAATGATGAAAATCCATAAACAATAAATCGCCATTATATACAGTTAATAGACGTTTAATAAAATAATGTCGTTTATCTTTGGCGGAGGAGGTAAACATTTTATGAATGAAAAAAAGGAAGATCAGGGAGATCGCCGGGTTCGGAGAACAAAAAAGATGCTGCGTCAGGGCTTGTCCTATCTGCTGACTCAAAAGAAACTGAAGGATATTTCTGTGCGGGAGCTGACCGATTTTGTGGACCTGCATCGGGCAACCTTTTATGTTCATTATCGGGATATTTACGATCTGTACCAACAGATTGAGGAAGAAACCGTAGCGGATGTGCGGGAAATCCTGGATCGGTTTTCCGCGGAAGAATTGACCAAGTCGTTATATTCCATTTTTTTGACTATGGTTCAATACATCCAGGAAAATTCTGATCTTTGCCGGATGCTGCTTAGCCGTAATGGGGATATGAACTTTTATAAACGTCTGGAGGGGATGCTCCAGGATAAATGCGTTACTGACTGGATGAGTCTTTATAAAAACAGTACTCCCCAGCAGAGGGAATATTGTGGGAGCTACATTGTTTCAGGATGTGTAGGGGTGATGTATCGGTGGCTCAATGAGGGTATGAAACAGCAGCCGGAACAAGTAGCGGCCATGATGGAACAGATGACCAGGAAAGGGGTGGGCTTTTTGGAAGAGGAGCAGAAAAAGAGCAGCGCCTCTCTCCGGGGATAAAGGGAAAAAATACGCATGGTTCCGTCTGCGTGAAGAAATCTTTAGACGCAGGAAATACATTGGGGCAAGGGGCCGCCTTTTTAGGCGGCCCCTTGCCCTTTTAAAGAGTCCAGACAACATTCTGTTTTGATTTCGGCGCAAACCGATCTCCAGGGGGGGAGCGAAAAGGGATTGCTTATTCTCCCAACAGCCGAAGAGCGTTACGATACCAAATCTTTTCCATCAGCTCTTCTCCCAACCCCAAATTCTCCAAATAAGGCCGATCCTTTTCCATGGAACCCCAGGGACAATCGCTTCCATAAAGGATCCGCTCCGGATCATGACGCAGCAACAGGCGCCTGGCCTGTTGTGGAGAGGCAAAATGCCAGGCCATGGAAGTGTCAATATAGACTGGCTTTCCGATCAGATATTCCTCTGCTTCCTCACAGCGCTGCATCCCCCCCAAATGGGCGGCGATAATGGTCAGTCCGGGAAACCGTTCCAATACAGCGGCGATAGCCTTAGGACTGCCATGGGATACCTCTGGGGAAATGTAATCCCATCCTGCGTGGAACAATACCGGCAGCTTCAAAGCCCGGCAGGCATCATAGATAGGGTCCACTTTGGGATCATCAGCAAAAAATCCCTGGTAATCCGGATGGAGCTTAACGCCTTTCAAGCCCAGTTGATGGATGCGGTAAACTTCGGCTCCGGGATCGGGACTGTCCGGATGGACAGTGCCAAAACAGCGGAGTTTCCCTCCCTGAATGGCGGCGGCAGAATCGTTGATGGTTTGCTGCTGATGGGGCTTGGTGGCGATATGCTGAACCACTGCCAGATCCACCCCCCAGTGTTCCATCCGCTCCAGAAGGCCGTTCTGAGTGCCGTCGGACGTAGGGGGCAGCCCGCAAATGCCTGCCAGATGGGCGATGGTGCGGGGGGCGAGGGAATCAGGAAAAAGATGCGCATGGAAATCAACAATCATCATAAACCTCCGGTTTTATGGGCAAACAAACCGTATCTTAAGCGGATATTTCCCGAAAATTTTGTGTCTATTGTAGCACAGTCCCTAAAATATGACAATGAAAAAAACAATAAAAGGAAAAATCCCCTGGCCCGGGTATTCTCTGCTTGAGCGTCATAAAATACAGAAAACAGGATCATTTGATTTCTCCCGCGCCCTTGGGTGTGAGTATGGAAAAGGAAGTTTGCGGATTCAGGAAGATTCCTTCCTTCGCGGACGAATGTGAATAATTTGAAAACAATGGCCAATCAGTGAAATAATCAGCCCCATTTTTGCGTTGTAATAAACAGAAGGAAAAAATAAATTGAACCATATTGGAAAAGGAGCGAATGGTATGCAGCAGCAGAGAAGCGGCAAGGTTTTTATTTGTATCCTGGCAATTATTCTCACCGCAGTGGTGTGGTCAGTCTGTATTTCCATTCAACAATTGGGGGTGGCTAATCCCGTCTCGGCGGGGATCGGGCTGGCCAAAGTGATGCTGACCGATTCTCCTTACGAACAGATTCAGCAGGAGCCGGCTGTTTATGTGGCCCGTTCTGACGGCGCGGAGAAAAATTTGATCCAATGTATGCGGAAAAATGGCTACAGCTGCGTTCCTGAACTGGCTGTGGGAGAGGACTGGGTGTTTGCAAAGGGAAATCTCCTGGCTACGGTCCATTTTCAGGTTAAAGAAGGCTATTCCCAATGGGTGGTGCTGTAACGGAGCCGATAAATCCATTGTGAACAGGAACAAACCCAATGATACGGAAGCAGACGCCTGGTGCTTTGCGTTAAAAGTAAATGGTATTTGATGACAAAAAGCCCCTGTATCCCGAAAGATACAGGAGCTTTTTACTGTCTGTGCCTGACAGGCCATCCAAAAGGCCCGCCGGGTAAAAATATTTTAGAATTCAGCGGAACCGGTGGTTCTGGGGAAGGGGAGAACGTCCCGGATGTTGGTGATGCCGGTGATATACATAATCAGCCGCTCGAAGCCCAGACCGTAGCCGGCGTGTTTGGTGCCGCCGAAACGCCGCAGGTCCAGATACCACCAGTAGTCCTCCTCCCGTAGCCCCAACTCGTGGATGCGGTCCATCAAACGGTCCAGACGCTCCTCACGCTGGGAACCTCCGATAATCTCGCCTACGCCGGGAACCAACAGGTCCACAGCGGCAACAGTTTTGTTGTCGTCGTTCATCCGCATATAGAAGGCTTTGATCTCCTTGGGATAATCGGTGACAAAAACCGGCTTGCCGAAAATCTTCTCGGTAAGATACCGCTCGTGCTCGGTTTGGAGATCGCAGCCCCAATAGACGGGATACTCAAACTGATCCTTCACCTGCTCCAGCTTTTCCACTGCTTCGGTGTAAGTGATGCGCCCGAAGTCGGATTCGATGATGTTGGTCAGGCGGGAGGTCAGTTCCTTGTCATAGAACTGGTTGAAGAAAGCGATTTCCTCGGGGCAGTTGTCCATCACATATTTCAGGACGAATTTAATCATATCGGAAGCCAGCTGCATATTGTCTTCCAGGTCAGCAAAGGCGATCTCCGGTTCAATCATCCAGAATTCCGCCGCGTGACGGGGGGTATTGGAGCGTTCCGCCCGGAAAGTGGGCCCAAAGGTGTAGACCTTGGAAAAGGCCATCGCCATGCACTCCGCCTCCAGCTGGCCGGAAACGGTGAGATTGGTGGGCTTGCCGAAGAAATCCTGGCTGTAATCCACCTTTCCATCGGGAGTACGGGGCAGGTTATCGGGATCCAGTACGGACAGGCGGAACATTTCGCCGGCGCCTTCACAGTCGCTGCCAGTGATAAGGGGGGTATGGGCGTAGACAAATCCCCGCTCATTGAAGAACTTATGGATGGCATAAGCGGCTACGGAACGAACCCGGAACACCGCGCTGAAGGTGTTGGTACGGGGACGGAGATGCTGAATGGTCCGCAGATATTCCAGGCTGTGTTTCTTTTTTTGAAGAGGATATTCAGGAGAGGAGGTTCCTTCCACCTGAATTTCGGCGGCATGGATTTCAAAGGGCTGTTTGGCGTTGGGGGTCAGTACGATGTTTCCCCGAACCACCAGGGCGGCGCCCACATTCTGTTTGGCGATCTCAGCAAAATTGGGGAGCTTGCTGTCCTCAAAAACGATCTGAAGATTCCGGAAATAGGTGCCGTCGTTGAGCTCAATAAAGCCTAACGCTTTGGAGTTGCGGATGGTTTTGACCCAACCGCAAACGGTGACGTCGGAATCAATGTAGTTGTTTACGCTGGCGAACAGCGCCCTGATTTCGGTATGCTGCATTTTGAAAATCCTTCTTTCCACATGATGGGCGGAGGTGCTTTTCCGCCGGAACCCAGGGGAAGCTCCCTGAAAATGGGAACGCCCGACAGTTACACTTATTATATTATGGAAGGCGATTTTGTGCAATCCCTTTTTCCGGAAGCTGCAAGAAAAACCGTCATCTCCGGCGTGGATATTCCTTTGACCGGGGCTGAGGGAGGGAAAATGGACAAAAGAAAAAAATAATTTAGAAAATGAAAAAAAGGGGTTGATTTTTCCAAAATCATCGGATATAATAATAACTCGTCGGGTGCCCCGACATACAACTGGATAAAACGTATGGAACGTTTTAGACACACTCGGAAAGATGGCTGAGCTGGTCTAAGGCGCACGACTGGAAATCGTGTGTGCGTTAATAGCGCACCGAGGGTTCGAATCCCTCTCTTTCCGCCACCAGGCAAGGGCCTGGAGCCATTCGCGCTCCGGGCCTTTTCCCTTTTTTCTGAAAATTCGCGCGTGCGTCCCAGTCGATCTGAATGGACCGACTATTCCCCGGAAAGACCCGAAATGGATGTTTCTTTTGTATTATACAGAAAAAACAGGCCGCCTGAAGGACGGCCTGTGATCGCAATGAGAGAATTAGAGTTTTCAATATACC
>CASFXA010000106.1 GCA_949298535.1 uncultured Oscillospiraceae bacterium | reverse complement strand
TCCTGTTTGTGGCCGGCGGCGGAGAGTACCTGGCGGCCGCCAACATCCTTCGATTGCTGACCATCTCTATGGCCATGAGTTTTATTACCGGGATTTACGGGAATATGATCCTGCTGCCCTCCGGCCGGGAAGGTCAGTTCATGGTGGCCTGCATTGCAGCCTCGGTGGTGAACGGCCTGACCAATTACTGCCTCATCCCTTCCATGGGAGGGGAGGGCGCTGCCCTGGCCACCGTGGCCTCCACTGTGGTGATTCTCATCATCACTACCTGGCATATTGAAAAGGAAATTCGGTTTGAGGGTCTGCGGGACCTGCTGAGAGCGCCTCTGGTCGGGGGGGCAGGGATCTTCCTGTGGTGCATGGTCTGCAAGATTCTGACGGAGAATCTTTGGCTCCGTACCGGCCTTTCCCTGGTGGGAAGCGGCTTGATCTATCTGGCCGCTCTGGCTCTGATGAAGCATGAATTTTATACGGATCAGATCCTGCCGGTGATGGAGAAAATCCAGAAGCGGATAAGGCAGGACCGGTAAGGAAAGGAAACAGGAGCATGGAGTATCAGGAACTGCCGGTAGTTCACAGGCTGAAAAAAACAGCAGAGAAGACCATAAAACAGGGAAACCTCAAAAAAGCCATGGCGGCCATTGCGGTGGCGGCAGAGATCCTCTACCATTACAACCAGATCTACTGGGATCCCCGGCTGGAGGAAATGACGGTGGCTCTGTCAGAAAAATATCTCCAGCCGCCGCCCCGACCGGAGGAGCAGGAAAATGCCCCCCGCCGGGTGCTGTTCTATGACGGGTTCGGTTTTGATGGGCGGGGCCTGGTCCTGGTATTCCTGAAAGCCCTGGTGAAGGCGGGGTTCCAGGTGACCTATGTGACGGTGGGCCATGCCCGGGGCAATCAACCCCGGCTGGATGAGATGCTGGAAGGCAGCGGCGCCCGGAAAATTTACCTGGACACCGGCCGTGAGAGAAAGGCTACTCTGGAAGCTCTGGATCGAGCGTTCCGGGAAGTCCGGCCCCAGGCGGCTTTTTTCTATACCCTGCCCTATGATGTGCCGGGAGCCATGGTGTTCCACCGCTGGCAGGGGACCTGCCGGCGGTATCAGATCGATTTGACCGACCACGCTTACTGGCTGGGAAAATGCGCCTTTGACCGGTGTCTTTCCCTGCGGAGCCTGGGCGCCTCCATTGCGGTACACTACCGGGAGATCCCCCGGGAAGACGTCCGGATGCTGCCCTACTACGCTCCCATTGATAAAAACATTCCCTTTGAGGGGTTTCCTTTCCCGGAAGAGACCGGTCCGGTCATTTTCAGCGGCGGGGCATTGTACAAGACCCTGGGGGACCCCCGGCTGCAATATTACCAGATGGTGCGCAGCCTGCTGGAAAAGCACCCGGACGCACGGTTTCTCTATGCCGGCACCGGAGATGACAGCCAGTTGAAGATTCTGGAAGGGGAATTTCCCGGGCGGGTGTTCCACATCCCCGAGCGAAAGGATCTGTACCAGGTGCTGCGACACTGTACTCTCTATCTCAACACCTACCCCATGTTTGGGGGAATGATGATGAACTATGCCGCCCTGGCAGGGCGTCCTCCGCTCACCCTGAAGCATGATCATGATGCGGACGGCCTCCTTTTTGACCAGGACAAGCTGGGGGTGGAGTTTGATACCCCGGAACAGCTGCTGGAAGAAGCACATCGGCTGCTCACCGACCCGGATTACCGCTCCCGGAGAGAAGAGGAGTTACAGGGGTGCGTCATCACTGAGGAGCGGTTT
>CASFXA010000105.1 GCA_949298535.1 uncultured Oscillospiraceae bacterium | reverse complement strand
CAATACGTCGTTGAGGCAGAAGACTGAGGTCTCCAGCTTATCCATTCCGCTTTCCAGCCGGGACAAGCGCAGCAGCCTTCCCACCATCTGGGACAGACGATTGCCCTCATCCTGGATGATGCCGCAATACTCCTCCAGCTGTTCCCGGTTTTCGCAGCTGCGGATCGCCTCCGCATAACTGACAATCAGGGTCAGGGGCGTTTTGAAATCATGGGAGACGTTGGACATAAACTGCCGGCGCATCCGGTCCGTCTCCTGCTGCCGCTCCAGGTCCTTCTGAAGCACCCGGTTGGCCTCCATCATCCGGCCAATATTCTCCTGGAGCTGACGGGACATATTGTTGATGCTCACCGACAGGGCGGCCAGTTCATCTCCCCCTGTTTCAGGACAGGTGCGGGAAAAATCCATGTTGGAAATCTGATTGGCCACCGTCTCGATTTCCCGGATGGGACGGGTGAAGCGCCCCGCCACATAGTAGATTCCCACCGCTCCCAGCAGCAGAATCCCGATGGACAGAGCGGCGGAATACCGCACCGCCATATCTGCCACCGACTGGATGTACTCCGTGGGGGTTTCGATCAAAAGATACAGGTTTTCGTCCAAACCGCTGATGAGGGAAATCCTTCCTCCCCGGTCCTGATCCTGCCAGGAAATGGTGCTGACCAGCTTCTCCCCCACCTGAGGCAGGTGTTCCAGAACCGCGGTGCTGATATAGGGTTTGATGGCGATTTCCGGAGGGGGAAACAGCCTTGTCTTCTTCTCCTCGGTGTCATCCTGGGTTTCCCCCTGCTGCTCTTGGTCGCCGCCGGGTTCTTCCAGCCGGGGCGGTTCCTCCATCTGCAGGCCCTCTTTTTCCATGGATTCCCCGCTTTGCTCCCGGGCCATCTCCTCCTGGAGCAGCGCGATGTTCCGCTGTTTGGAATGATACAGAATAGAGAGATTCTTCTCCTCATCCAGGGAAAAGATGGTCACCACCACGTTGCGGTTCTCAATGGAAAAAATATCCTCATACAGCTCATCCCAGGACTGCTGATCCCCCTGATTATACTTCTCCTGCACCAAATCCGCCGTTTCCTGCAACTCCTGCACCTTGCTGTTTTCATAAAAACGCCGGAACAGGCCGGAACCCAATACCACCAACAACAGAACATTCAGCATCAAAATAAATAAAATAACCGAAAACAACCGGCGGCGGATCCCTCCCCGGAAACGGTCAGCAGTTTTGCTCAAACTTATACCCCACCTTTCTGATGGTGACGATATGTCTTCCAGCCTCCCCCAGCTTGGCCCGGAGGCACTTGATGTGGGTGTCCACTGTGCGGTCATCCCCGCTGTAATCCATCTCCCAGATGCGGTTGATAATCTGTTCCCGGCTCAGGACGATATTTTTGTTGCGCATGAGGTAGCAGAGGAGGTCAAACTCCTTGGGCGTCATAATGACCCGCTTTCCATCCGCCAGCACCGTCCGCTCCCGATACAGCACCCGGATGCCCCCTGCCTCCAGATCGCTGTGATCCCCCTGCTGGGTGCGGCGCAGCAGATTCTTCACCCGGGTGACCAGAATCGCCGGGCTGAAGGGCTTGAAAATGTATTCGTCGGCTCCGCAGCGGAAGCCCGCCACTTCGTCGCTCTCGGTATCTCTGGCGGTGAGGATCAGCACCGGCAGGTCGGAGCTCTCCCGGATGCGGCGGCAGACCTCATAGCCATCCATCTCCGGCATCATCACATCCAGAATTGCCAGAGCCAGATCGTGGGTGGTTTCAAATAATTTCAAAGCCTGCCGGCCATCGGCAGCCTCCACAATCTCGAACCCCTCCTGGAGCAGATAATGTGCCACCAGACGGCGAATATTTGCCTCATCCTCGGCAATGAGGATTTTATTGTTCATGGCGTTTCCCCCTGATATGAGATGTGCCCTCAGTATAGAAGGCCAATGTGAGGTTTCTGTGAAAAAGTTCGTAAAAATTTTCCTGTTCCCAGAGTTTTTTCCTCTGCCGGCCATTCCTGATTGCCCAGAGGAGGCCGGCGCCCACTTCCCAGACAATTTCTCCTGCCGCAAGCCCTGCCCGGCACAATATTGTCGGCCTGTGGAAAGGCCATGGAACAACGCAGCTCGCAGTCTTTTAAGTCAGGACCCCCGGCAAAGCCGGGGGCTTGAGTAAGCCCTAGAAGGGCATCGTACCGGCAAGCCTCTCAAGAGGCACTGAAAAGATCTGTCACTTGCATCACTTGCCCCACAACCCGTAAACGGGCATTTGCCTACTAACACAGCTTTTCTTATGTGGCAAAATTGCTGTTTATATCTCGCTTCGCTCGGTACTTGAATCTAAAGTTTCTTTACTCTCCCCAGCCGAGCTGGGGGTTCTTGTTGTGCTAAAGCATTTAAATGAAAAAGAGCACGCCCATCTGTGAAACGTACTCTTTCTGCAACAGCCCCTGGCCGGCAAAACGCCAGGCATGAAAAAAGATGGCCGCCGCTCCCACCAGATCCAAACTCATTTCTCTTTTCCGGTCCGGTCCAGGCCGCCTTCCCGCTGGAGATATTCCGCCTGGGCTGTCATCTGATGTTCCCCCACCCCTTCGGTACTGCTGGGGATCAGCAGCACCTTAATGGTCATGAGAATCAGCTTGATGTCCAGCAGGATGCTGTAATTTTCAATATACATCAGATCCAGCTTCAGCTTGTCATAAGGAGTGGTGTTATATTTTCCCATCACCTGAGCATAGCCGGTCAGCCCCGCCTTTACCTTGAGGCGGAAGTCAAACTCCGGCATGGCTTTGCGATACTCTTCAGCGATCTCCGGTCTCTCTGGCCGTGGGCCCACCACGCTCATATCTCCACGGAGGATATTGAACAGCTGGGGCAGCTCGTCAAAACGGATCTTCCGGATCACTTTTCCCACCGGGGTGATCCGGGCATCATGCTCCTGAGCCAGACGGGCGCCGGTCCCTTTTTCCGCGTCCATCACCATGCTGCGGAATTTATAAATGTCAAATTCCCTTCCATCCATGGTCAGCCGCCGCTGCCGATAGATCACAGGACCGCCGTCATAAACCTTGATGGCCAGGGCGGTGAGAAGCATGAAGGGAGAAGAAAGGACAAGGCCCACCACCGATACGCCAATATCCAGCATCCGTTTGGCCAGCCGCTGTTCCGCAGTCAGCCCCATATTGCGGCAGAGAAGCAGGGGGGTATCAAACAAATGGATGCTGTCCGCTCCCCGGATGATGGTATCGGAAATCTTGGGTGTGACATAGGTGCGCACGGAATGAAGAAAGCAAAATTTCAGCAGCTTATTGCGGTATTCCGCCTTGACGTCGCTGATGACCACCGCCTCATAATCCAGAACACGGGGGAAGATTGTTTCCAGCCCCTGGTTGATGTCCATAACCTCGCAAATCTGGTATTTTTCCGATCTGGTGGAAATCTTGTTGATGAGGCTCAGGGAGTACTCGCTGCCGGAAATCAACAGCATCTTTCTGGGAGGATAAATGCGCTGGTACAGCTTATGTCCCAGCACACCCCAGATACAAATGAGCAGAATATGAACCACCGTCATCCAGATCATCGGAACGGGATTCATAAACTGACGGCCAATCAGGCTGATCTGACAATAGGTAATGACATTGACAAACAGCGTGGACATGGCCGATGAAAAAATGACGTCCCCCCTCTTGAGATAACCGATGCGGTACCCTCCGTACAGCTTGGTGATACAGAAGGACAGAGCGCCGTAGACCCCAATGACCATCCAGTTGCCCCGACGAAAAAAGGGCAGCTGGATGGCGAGGCTGTAGTAGCGATACCATACCAGCGCGAACCCTCCGGTCAGCAGACTCCAGATCAGCAGGGACAGCAAAAACATCAGCGTGCGCTTGTGCTGTTCCTTATGTTGAAAAGACGGTGTTTGCAGTTCCACTTTGACACTCCTCAAAATACGCCGGAGAGGATTCCCCATGCGCAATGATACGCCTTCTCTGCGGCAGATCCATTACATCCCAAACGGGACAGTGACCCGGGAGGAATACGCCGTCGTTTTTCCTTCCCCACAGGCGGTCGCCAGGCGAAAAAAGGAAAAGGAACGATTTCCAGGCGCCGCCCGGGTTCTGCCCTTGTTTTTCCCGGCGCCGGCGCGATATTTCTCCCTGGAAATGCGGGGCAAAACAATTTTCCCTTTTCACGTTCTGACAGATTGGTTTTATTATAGTCAATCTCCTTCAAAAGGTCAACCTGACGTCTGTCGTCTGAATTTTCCCCTTCCCCGGGCAGAGCAGCTTCGCCCAACATTTCCCCAGCGCGAAAGCCTGTGTTTTCCCTCTTTCACAGATCATTCCCAGCAAAATTTCTTCTTTGCGCCCTTGTCGCCGTTCATAGGATCCGCCAGAGCCAAAAAATTCTTTAAAATGCAAAAAGTCCAAAATATTCGTGCATTTTTTTGCTGATTCGTTTCCTCTTTATTTCCTGAAAGAGAAGAATTTCAGGGAATTTTTTCGCTTCCCGGCGGATAAAAAAGGCCTGAGGCAGGGTTGTTTTTTCTTTCCTCCCAATAGGTTCAGCTTAGTTTTTTAAAAATTCAGCAGGGATTTTCTTTTGATTTTCTCATCCATTTTAAAAAGAGTTGAAATAATGCCTAAAAATACCGTTGTAAAAATGTAAGTTTTATACATAACCAGAAAAATATCTCCTCCTGCGCAAAATTTGACGGAAAAGTCTTGAAAGACCAACGGAAAAACTGTATCCTATCTTTCCGTATTCTGCATGAAAAAATATTTTTCCTGCAAAATCCTTTTGTGAAAGAAACGATGGAGGCGCTTATGCTTCAGTTTATCAACGACTTCAACCAGGGGATTTTCATCCTGCTGACAGTGATCTACCTGTATCAGTTTTACTATCTCTGGGTGTCCCTTTCTTCCCGGCGGCGGAAAAATCTTCTCCCTGCCCCGGCGGCCAAAAATCACAAATACGCGGCGATCATCGCCGCCCGGAACGAGGGCACCGTCATTGGGGAACTGATCCGCAGCTTAAAAGACCAAAATTACCCCCAACATCTGTTGGACATCTTTGTCATCGCCGACAACTGTACCGATGACACCGCCCAGAAGGCCCGGGAGGCTGGCGCCATTGTCTATCAGCGGCAAAATCAGTCTCTGGTGGGCAAAGGATACGCCCTGGACGAACTGTTCCGCAAGATCCGCGCCTATCATCGACAGGCCGGCTACGAGGCTTTTTTCATCTTTGACGCCGACAATCTGGTGGATCGGAACTTTGTGCGGGAAATGAATCGCCTGTACGATCACGGTTATCTGGCGGCCACCTGCTACCGCAATTCCAAAAATTACGACACCAACTGGATCACAGCCGGCTACTCCCTGTGGTTTCTCCGGGAAGCCCGCTTTCTCAACGCACCCCGGATGATGCTGGGGAACAGCTGCGCTGTCTCCGGAACCGGATTTATGGTGGCCAGTTCCCTGCTTTCCCAGGGGTGGAAATGGCATCTGCTCACCGAGGACATCCAGTTCTCCGTGGAATGTGCCCTGAAAGGCGTTACCATCGGCTACTGTGAAACTGCGGTTATTTACGACGAACAGCCCACAACCTTCCGGCAATCCTGGCAGCAGCGCCTGCGCTGGTCCAAAGGCTTTTATCAGGTGACCCGCCACTACGGACTTTCCCTGTTGGAAGCAGCAACAGAAGGAAGCAAAAAATCCTTCTCCTGTTACGATATGCTGATGACCATCGCTCCCGCCACATTGGTAACTGTTCTGGGAATAACCATCAATCTGCTGCTGCTTATTTCTGCTCTGGTGGAGCCCAGCTTCATCACCGCCCGTCTGATCCGGGCCACCGGACGCGCGATTCTTTTCGCCGTCATCAACATTTATCTGGCTCTGATGCTCTTTGGCACCGCCACATTAATAACAGAATGGAAACGGATCCGGGCCTCCGTGGTGCGGAAGGTATGCTTCCTGTTTACCTTTCCCATTTTTATTTTCACCTACATTCCCATTTCTTTGGTGGCGCTGGTGCGTAAAGTGCAGTGGACTCCCATTCACCACACCGTTCTGAAAAACATCAATGAAATCAGGGATTTTTAAACCCGCTCTGAGCGTCCTTTTTTAAAACTCACGGCCAGCGATTCCACAGACGCGGAAAGATCCGGCCAGAAAAATCCGGGGCGCCCCCTCCGTTTTCCGGGACTTGATTCAGTCGCCAGAAGAACCCGCGGCTCCGGTTTGGTCCAAATCAGGAGATCATTTCCCCTGGGGCCGTTTTTCAGGGGGAAAGAACCCACAGGCAGACAAGCGGAGGGCTGTCGAAAAACCTGCTTTCAAAAGGAAAGCAACATTCAAAATCATAAAAATCAGGACAAGAGCCTGATTTTTATTCTACGACCCGCGCCCACAGGGGCGTGAAACCGGGGGTATTGATTCTGGTTTCTCCTGGAACCAGAATCGCGTCCACCGGGCCCCACGGCCCCCGGGATCGTGTGGGAAATTTTAGACACCCTCAAACCGAGGGCGCC
>CASFXA010000104.1 GCA_949298535.1 uncultured Oscillospiraceae bacterium | reverse complement strand
AAAACGGCTTTCAGATCCTTCTGCTCCGCCAGGCGAAAAGAAAACATTCCGCCACCTCCTGCTTCATTTCAGATGGCCTCATTGTAACCTTCTTCCTCTGCGCTGTCAACAAAAAAGACCGAAGCCCGGAGGCTTCGGTCTGAGCGCGCCGAAAAAGTTCGACACGCTTCCAGGGGGTATCCCATACCCCCTGGATACGCCGCTGGTTCCTGGAGAAACCAGCGGCGATACCCCCGGTTTCGCGCCCCTGTGGGCGCGGGTCGGGGAATAAAAATCAGGCGCCTGTCCTGATTTTTATGATTTTGAATGTTGTTTTCCTTTTGAAAATGGGTTTCGCGACAGTCTGGGACCGAAGCCCGGAGGCTTCGGTCCCTATGGTGATGTAAAGAAGTGAAAACAAGGCAGAGAGGAATTAGGCGGCAGCGTCAGAGGAGCTGGCGCTTTCGTCAGCGGCGTCAGCAGCATCGGAGGAACTTTCTGTTGCAGCGTCGGTGCTGGCGGAAGCGGTGGCGTCTGCTTCGGAAGAGGCGTCCGCCTGAGAGGCGGCTTCGGAAGAAGCGTCAGATGCAGCCTCAGAGGAGCTTTCGGTGACAGCGGTGATCTGAGCCATTTTAGTGACCACCACGCCGGAGGTATCCTCGCCGTCGATGGTACCGGTATAGGTGATTTCCACCGTGTCGCCGATAGCCAGTCCGTTCACTTCGCTCTGATCCGCTTCATCAGGGATGGTGAAGTTGAGGGTCAGGCCATCCTCGGTTGTGATCACCACCGAGCTCATAGCGGCGTCTTCCACTACGCCCACTACAGTGCTGGTTTCGCCGTCGTCCTCCGGGACAACCTCAGAATCGCTTTCCGCCTGGCTCTCCTCAGAGGAACTGGAGGCGGTGGAGCTCTCCGCGGCGGAGGAGCTGGAAGAACTTGTACTGCTGCCGCAGGCTGTGGCGGTCACCAGCAGCGCGGCCATCAACATGGAAACAATCATCTTTTTCATCATAAATTTCTCCTTTTAATCTTGATTCTATCCCCGGCCAAGAGTTCTGCCTGGGGGTTCAGAGCGGTTTGCCTGCAACGAAAAGGTGTCCGCTTCTGATGAGTTCAAGTATACGGGCTTTTTTTGAACAAATCGTGGTAGGGGGCTGAACGATTTCGGAGAAACTTTTAAAATAATCCTGAAATTCAGGTGGAGAAAACCGTTTGTTTTTTGAAATAGCTGACAAATTGACACCAAATTGGAGAAAAAAACCATCCATTTCCGCAAAAATACAGTGATGAAGCCTTTTTGTGAGGATACCGTGACGAAAGCCTTCCGACACACAGAGGACATAATTTCACATTTTTCTGCCTCTGGAAAGTAAAAGCAATGCTTCCATCTGTTGCTTTTTTCAGAACAAAGCCCCCGGAAGCAGCCTGCTTCCGGGGGCTTTGACATACAGGATTAATAGGGAAAAGGCTTCAGGCTTTTCTCAGGCAGCCTTATTTCGCCTGGGAGACCGCCACGGCGCAGGCGACAGTGGCGCCCACCATGGGGTTGTTGCCCATGCCGATCAGACCCATCATCTCCACGTGAGCGGGGACGGAGGAAGAACCGGCGAACTGGGCGTCACCGTGCATACGGCCCATGGAGTCGGTCAGACCATAGGAAGCGGGACCGGCAGCCATGTTGTCAGGATGCAGGGTACGGCCTGTGCCGCCGCCGGAAGCGACGGAGAAATACTTGACGCCGTTCTCATAGCACCATTTCTTATAGGTGCCGGCCACCAGGTGCTGGAACCGGGTGGGGTTGGTGGAGTTGCCGGTGATGGACACATCCACCTTCTCCAGCTTCATGATGGCCACGCCTTCCAGCACGTCGTTGGCGCCGTAGCACTTGACCTTGCTCCGTTCGCCGTCGGAGAAGGGAACCTCCCGGATCACCTTCACCTCGCCGGTGGCGAAGTCAAAATCAGTCTCTACATAGGTGAAGCCGTTGATTCTGGAAATAATGTAGGCAGCGTCCTTGCCCAGGCCGTTGAGGATGATCCGCAGATTTTCCTTCCGGGCCTTGTTGGCGTTGCGGGCGATGCCGATGGCGCCCTCAGCGGCGGCAAAGGACTCGTGACCTGCCAGGAAGCAGAAGCACTTGGTCTCATCCCGCAGCAGCATGGCGCCCAGGTTGCCATGTCCCAGACCAACCGCCCGCTGCTCGGCGACGGAGCCGGGAACGCAGAAGGCCTGCAGACCGATGCCGATGGCCTCGGCAGCCTCGGCGGCGGTGGCCACATTCTTCTTCAGGGCCACAGCGCAGCCCAGAGTGTAAGCCCAGACAGCGTTTTCAAAGGCGATGTTCTGTACGCCCTTGACGATATTTTCCACATCCACGCCCTTGGAAAGGCAGAGGTCTCTGGCTTCCTCCAGGGTGGACATCCCATATTCTTTGAGGCAAGCCTCGATTTTGGGCATTCTTCTCTCTTGTCCTTCAAACTTAGCCATGATATTACCTCCTATCCTTTCTTAGTCCTCGCGGGGGTCGATGTATTTGGGGGCGTCGGCGTATCTGCCGTAGGTGCTGATGTTCTTCTCATAGGCGGTCTTGGGATCGACGCCGTGACGGATGTCCTCCATCATCTTGCCCAGGCGGACAAACTTATAGCCGATGGCCTCGTCGTTCTCGTCCACAGCGACGGACAGGATGTAGCCTTCCGCCAGCTCCAGATAGCGCACGCCCTTGAGCTTGGTGGAGAAGATGGTGCCCACCTGGGAACGCAGACCCTTGCCCAGGTCCTCCAGGGAGGCGCCGATGGGCAGGCCGTCCTCGGAGAAAGCGGTCTGGCTGCGGCCATAGACCAGCTGCTTGAAGATCTCCCGCATGGCAACGTTGATGGCGTCGCACACCAGGTCGGTGTTCAAACATTCCAGCAGGGTCTTGCCGGGGAGAATTTCGCCGGCCATGGCGGCGGAATGAGTCATACCGGAGCAGCCCAATGTCTCCACCAGAGCTTCCTGGACAATACCCTCCTTGACATTCAGGGTCAGCTTGCAGGCGCCCTGCTGGGGAGCGCACCAGCCAATACCATGGGACAGGCCGGAAATGTCTTTGATCTCATAAGCCTTGACCCATCTTCCCTCCTCCGGGATGGGGGCGGGACCGTGGTTGGGGCCCTTTCTGAGAGTACACATACTCTCTACTTCGTGGGAATAGTTCATGATCCTTGGCTCCTTTCAACAGCATATTGGTAGATTGCCGATGGTTTACCAACGATTATTATAACGATCCGTCAACTTTTTATCAAGTGGGTGGAAGAAAGTTGAAAGGAAAATCCCTTTTCTGCACCATTTTTTACGCTTTGGCAATAGAATCGACACAGAACTGTTTGACAAGGGCAGGTCAGAAAGGGTAGAATAAAACGAATGCCTGAATCCAAATGGGCTTCGGCCCGCAAAATACCGCCGGAAGGGGCTTTGCCCTTAAGGCGAGAGAAGCATGAGGTGATCTCACAGATGGGATTTTTGGAAAAGCTGTTCGGTTCCTATTCAGAGAAGGAACTGAAACGGATCCAGCCCAAAGTCAATGCCGTGCTGGCGCTGGAGGAAAAGTTTTCCGCCATGAGCGATGAGGAGCTGAAGGGAATGACTCCCCGGCTCAAGGAGCGTCTGGCGGCGGGGGAGACGTTGGACGACATCCTGCCGGAGGCTTTTGCCGCCTGCCGGGAAGCTGCCTGGCGCGTGCTGGAAATGAAACATTTTCCGGTGCAGGTGGTGGGCGGCGTCATCCTCCATCAGGGACGGATCGCGGAGATGAAAACCGGTGAGGGCAAGACCCTGGTGGCCACCCTTCCCGCCTACCTGAACGCTTTGTCCGGCAAAGGGGTCCATATCGTCACAGTCAACGACTATCTGGCCCGCCGCGACAGCGAGTGGATGGGCAAGCTGTACCGTTGGATGGGCCTGACGGTGGGTCTGGTGGTCAGCGGGATGCAGCCGGATGAGAAGCGGGCTGCCTATGCCGCCGACATCACCTATGGTACCAATAATGAGTTCGGTTTCGACTACCTTCGGGACAACATGGTGGTCTACAAACAGAACCTGGTCCAGCGGGGCTTCAACTACGCCATCGTGGACGAGGTGGACTCCATCCTTATCGACGAGGCCCGCACGCCTCTGATTATCTCCGGCCAGGGGGACAAATCCACCGACCTGTATCAGCAGGCGGACCGCTTCGCCAAGACCCTCAAGATGATGAAGGTCAAGGAAGTGGACGCCAAGGAGGAGCAGGACGACATCGAGGCGGACTACATTGTGGACGAGAAGGCCCGCACCGCCACCATCACCCCCAGAGGCGCCCAGAAGGCGGAGCAGTACTTCAACATCGACAGCCTCAACGATCCGGAAAACCTGACCCTGGCCCACCACATCAACCAGGCCATCAAAGCCCGGGGCGTCATGCAGAAGGATGTGGACTATGTGGTCAAGGACGGCCAGGTGATTATCGTTGATGAGTTCACCGGACGTCTGATGATTGGCCGCCGTTACAATGAGGGACTCCATCAGGCCATCGAAGCCAAGGAAGGGGTCAATGTGGAGCGGGAGAGCAAGACCCTGGCCACCATCACCTTCCAGAACTTCTTCCGGATGTATGATAAGCTTTCCGGTATGACCGGTACCGCCATGACCGAGGCGGACGAGTTCCGGGAGATCTATCGCCTGGACGTGGTGGAGATCCCCACCAACAAGCCCCTGATCCGGAAAGATCATCCCGACGTGGTCTACAAGACCGAGAAGGGCAAGTTCAACGCCGCCATCGAAACCATCGTGGAGTGTCATCAGAAGGGCCAGCCCATTCTGGTGGGCACCGTTTCCATTGAAAAGTCGGAGATCCTCTCCAATATGCTCCGGCGCCGTGGAATTCAGCACGAGGTCCTCAACGCCAAGTATCATGAGAAGGAAGCGGAGATTGTCGCTCAGGCCGGTAAGCTGGGGGCGGTGACCATTTCCACCAACATGGCCGGACGTGGTACCGACATCATGCTGGGCGGTAACGCCGAGTACCTGGCCAAGGCGGACCTGCGCCGGGAAGGGATGGCCGATGAGCTGATCGAGGAAGCCACCGCCTTCGGCGACACCGACAACCAGGAGATTCTGGACGCCCGGAAACGGTTCCAGGAGCTGCTGGCGGCCCACAAGGCTAAAATTGCCCCCGAAGCCGAAAAGGTACGGGAAGTGGGCGGATTGTTTATTCTTGGCACCGAGCGCCATGAGTCCCGCCGGATTGACAACCAGCTGCGGGGCCGTGCCGGACGTCAGGGGGATCCCGGCGAGACCCGGTTCATCATCTCCCTGGAGGACGACCTGATGCGTCTGTTCGGCGGCGAGCGGGTCCAGTCCATGATGGACAGCCTGGGTGTGGAGGAGGATATGCCCATTGAGAATAAGTTCCTCTCCAGCACCATCGAGTCCTCCCAGAGCAAGATCGAGGGCCGCAACTTCCAGATTCGTAAAAACGTTCTTCAGTACGACGACGTGATGAACCGCCAGAGGGAGATCATCTACGGCCAGCGGAAGAAGGTGCTGGACGGCGAGGACATCAGCGGCAACATCCGCTCCATGATCGAGGAGACCATCACCGGCAGCGTGGACCAATACCTGCTGGAGAATGTCCCCAAGGACGAGTGGAATCTGGACGGTCTGCGGGATTATTACCTGGGATGGCTGACCTTGCCCACCGATTTCCGGTATGACACGGCGCAGCTGGAGCAGGTGGACCGGGCAGAGATCCGCCAGACCCTCATTGACCGGGCGATGAAGATCTATGAGGAAAAGGAAAAAGCCTTCGGTTCCGAGCTGATGCGGGAGATCGAACGGATGCTGCTGCTGCGGAATGTGGACACCAAGTGGATGGACCACATCGACGCCATGGATGAGCTGAAGCGGGGCATCGGTCTGCGGAGCATCGGCCAGCGGGATCCCGTCATCGAGTACCGGATGGAAGGCTTTGAGATGTTCGACCAAATGACCGAGTCCATCAAGGAGGACACGGTCAAGCAGCTGATGGTTATCCGCCTGAAGAAGGAGGAACCGGTCAAGCGGGAGCAGGTGGCCAAACCCACGGTGGCCTCCACCGACGGCAGCGAAGCCCGCAAACCGGTTCGGAAGGGGACCAAGGTGGGCCGGAACGACCCCTGTCCCTGCGGCAGCGGGAAAAAATATAAGCATTGCTGCGGACGCTGAGAGCGGAAATGCTTTAAAAAAGCGAGGCGCCAGGAAATTTTCCTGGCGCCTCGTTTTGGCGGAGAACAGGGTGAAGCGCAAAGCAAAAGGGGATGGATTTTTCGCCTGGTTTAACCGCAGGTTTTCATTTTAACACAGCAGACGGCGGAAAATGGACTTGACAAAATTTGAACCTTTCTGTCAGAAAAGGGAAAGAGAAAGGCGTAAATTTTCTTGTGCGCGACAGGGAAAACGTGTATAATTGTTCCATCCGGTGAAAAAGGAGACAGACAGAAACGTGGGAAAAGGGAACAAAAACGCATTTTCTATCCGTTCATTTGCCGCTGGACTGCGGCAGCTGCGTTTAAATTATGTGTTCCTGGCCGTAGTGTTTGTAATTGGCTTTGTGGGCCTTTATATTGTCACCCAGTCTCAATTCCAAAGCGCCCAGTTGGCGGGCAGCGAAATCGCCGCCAGACTGGCCAGAGATCTGGAAAACAGGGGGATGGAGCATCAATTTGCCCTGGATAACGCGGCCAGAGCCATTAAGACCATGAAGGAGGAAAATGCCGATTCCCAGTGGATCACCAAATGGTTGGAGGAGTATCTCTCCTATATGCAGGAGACGCTGAATATCGAACATACCGATATTTATTGCTATGTGAACGGACAACTGCTGGCGAGTACCTATTGGGAAGGGGACGCAACCTATGATCCTACGCCCACTCAATGGTACCAAAAGGCTTTGGCGAATCGGGGCAATGTCATTTATACCGACGCCTATATCGATGTGGTCACAGGAAACCTGGTGGTCACCCTCTCCCGAACCATTGACGATTCCGACGATGTTGTTTGCATTGATCTGTATATGGTGGACAAAACCAGGGATGAAGATCTTCAAAGTTTGCCGGAAGGATCCCTGTGGACCATTTATGACGCGAAAGGAACGCTCCTTGCTTATGAGGGAAACAATATTGATCCTCAAAGCCTGGAGGAGGACTATATCTGCTACCTTTTTGAGGAAGTCAGCCGGGGAGCCGGGAGTGATCCGGAGTATTATGTTCTGGATCCCGAGGGACGAAAGCAGGGGATTTATTCCTATGTCACTGATTTTGGCTGGGTTTCCATTATTACCATCCCCTATGCCCAGCTGCTGAAGAATTCCCGCTTGATGCTGCTGTTCTTTTCCGGGGTTCTGCTGATTTATCTGGCTATGGCCATCGCGGCCTTTCTGCGGGAGCGGGCCAGCGAAGAAAAAAGCAAGCAGTATAAAAGCGTCATTCAGGCGCTGAGCAAAATGTTTTATGCCATGTACCTCATCGATGTGGGGGAGGGCACCTTCCGGATTTTTCGCCCCTCGGAGGATTTGCGGCCACAGCTGGAGGCAAACAACAGATACGACCATCTGTTGCGGGTGCTGCAAGGGGTGATTCACCCTGAAACGGAGCAGTCTCTGGAAGAGATTTTTAGCCTGGAAAACATCCGAAAATTGATTCAGGAGGGCAGCAACGGCTTTGGGGGAGATTTCCGCAGACGGTTTGGAGATCATTATGAGTGGGTCAATATTCAGCTGCTTTTTGACGAGGCATTGTCCGGAGAACAAGCGATTCTGGCCTTTAAAAAGATCAACGCCCGCAAGGTATCGGAGATTGAGCAAAACCGTCTCCTGCGGGAATCTTTAGAGGTTGCCCGGCGCAGCATGGAAGCCCGCAATGAGTTTTTCTCCCGGGTTTCCCACGATATGCGCACCCCGCTGAACGCGATTATCGGCCTGTCCGAGCTGGCGCTGCGGGAGCCGGAAAAGTCGGAAAAAAACCAGGATTATTTCCAGAAAATCAACAGTTCCAGCCGGCATTTGCTGGCGTTGATCAACGATGTGCTGGATCTTTCCAAGCTGGAAAGCGGCGGATATGATTTCCGGGAAGAGCCGGTGGATCTCACACGGCAGGTAGAGCGCTGTGTGGAATTGTTCCAGAATCAGTGCAGCAGTCAGAAGAAAAAAATTTCAGCAGAGTTTCAGATTCAGGACCACCTGATTCTGAGCGATCCGGTGCGTTTGGACCAAATCCTTCAAAATCTTCTTTCCAACGCCGTCAAGTATACCCGTCCGGGCGACCAGCTGGGCATCCGGCTGCGGCAATTGTCCGACAGCCGCCAGGAACAGAACGTTTACCAGTTTACCGTTTGGGATACCGGCGTGGGGATGAGCGAGGAGTTTTGTCACCGCATTTTTGTTCCCTACGAACGGGAAACCCGCTTTGGGGCAGCCAATATTGCCGGCACAGGTTTGGGAATGCCTATTGTTCGCAGCCTGGTGACCCAGATGGGCGGTGAAATCAGTGTGGAAAGCAAGCTGGATCAGGGCAGTACCTTTACGGTTACGCTGCCTTTCCGGGTGATTCGGGAGGAAGGGGATCATCTTCCCTCCTGCCAAGAGCAGCAGCCGGAACAGAGGGATTTTTCCGGCAGACGGGTGCTGCTGGTGGAGGATAACGCCATCAATATGGAGATTGCCCAGGAGCTGCTGAAGATGTATGGTCTGGAGGTGGCAGAGGCGTGGAACGGCCAGGAGGCTGTGGAGATATTCCAATCGTCACCGGAGGGCTGGTTTGACCTGATTCTGATGGATATGCAGATGCCGGTGATGGATGGATGCACAGCGGCAAAAGCGATTCGGGAGCTTTCCCGGACGGACGCCGGACAGGTGCCCATTATTGCGCTGACAGCAAACGCCTTTTCTGAAGATGTGGCGGCCACTGCGAAAGCGGGGATGAACGCCCATATCTCTAAACCCATTGAGTTCGATAAATTGTATAAAGTGTTGGCTGCCTTTGTGGCAGAAGATCCAGATGAGAATAAAAGGAAGGGAGCATCATCATGAATTTGAATCAGGCGGCGGCGCTGCTGGAGATGAATCTCAACGAAACAATTTCCCGATTTGGTGGCAATGAAAAACTTTTTTTGCGTTTTCTCACCCGATTGCCCCAGGACGCAACGTTTCAGCAATTATCCCAGGCAATGGCTTCTGAAGACTGGAAAGGGGTGGAGAACAGCGCCCATACTTTAAAAGGGGTGGCTGCCAATCTGGGCCTGGAGCAGCTGCGGTGGGCTTGTGACGCCATGGTAACAGCTGTGCGTCAGGAGCGCCTTCAGGAGCTGCCCTCCTTGTATGCCAAGACGGAGCAAGCATTTCATGTAGCTTGCCAAACAATCCAACAGCTGGAGCTGTAACAAGGTGCGCCCGGGGAGATTTCCCTGGAGAACGGAGTGAAGAACCATGATGAAATCGCTGGAAGCGGCGGAGAAAAGACACAATATCAGCTCCCGGGGAGCCAATACCATTTTGGTAGTGGACGATATGGAGCTGAACAGAGCGATCCTGTGTGAGGCTTTTCGGGAGAGCTATGAATTGTTGGAGGCGGAGAACGGCCAGCAGGCGCTGGAGATCATCTGTCGGGATCCCGGGTCCATTGCGGCGGTGCTGCTGGATCTGGTGATGCCGGTGATGGATGGTTTCCAGCTGTTGGAGGAGCTGCAGCGCCGCCAATTGCTCCAGCGTTTGCCAGTGTTTATTATTACTGCTGACTGTACGGAAGAAAAAATGCGCCGGGGATATGACATGGGGGTAATGGATATTATCAGCAAGCCGGTGGTGCCCTACTTTGTCCGGCGACGTGTCAGCAGTGTGGTGGAGTTGTATCGCGCCCGGGAACGCCTCAGCGGCGTGGTGGACCTTCAGCAGCGGGAGCTGGAGGTTCAGGCCCAGGAAATTCAGGAGCTGAACCGCTCCATTATTGAAGCATTGTCCACCGCCATCGAGTTTCGGGATTGTGAGTCAGGCGAACACGTCCAAAGGATCCACGATTTAACAGTGCAGCTGCTTCGCGGTCTGCGGGAGGGGAACTTTGACGGCTGCGCCTTCACCGACGAACAAATCGAGCAAATTGGCACCGCTGCCATTATGCACGATGTGGGAAAGATCGCCATTCCTGACAGCATCCTCAACAAGCCGGGCAAGCTGACCAAAGAGGAATTTGAAGTGATGAAAACCCACACCATCAAGGGCTGCGAACTGCTGGATCAAATCCCGAAAAGCAGGGATAATCCGATTTATCAGTATGCCTATGACATCTGCCGCCATCATCATGAACGGTGGGATGGCCGGGGCTATCCAGACGGCTTACAGGGGGATGAAATTTCCATTTGGGCTCAGGTGGTGTCGCTGGCCGACGTTTATGATGCGCTGACCAATGAGCGGTGCTATAAACCGCCCTTCACCAAGGAGCAGGCTTTTGAAATGATTATGGGCGGCCAGTGCGGAACCTTTAATCCGGATCTGCTCAAAGCCTTTCAAAGACTGATGGGCAGCTAGGAAACAATCTGACCAACCGCCTTTCTGGGTTGTTGATGCCGGTCCCGCCTTGAAAGGACCGGAACAGTCGCCAGAGATTTTTGATGATCTGCGCCGGGAGCAATTTATTGCTCCCGGCTTTTTCCAAAATGAAGAAAGTTTCTCTATTCAAGAGGAAAAAGAAGATGTATGTTTTCCTTTTTTGGAGGATACACTTTCAGTACAGGAACCTTGGAGAAAACAGGAACAGGAGGGACTCATGAAAAAACTGTTGTCTTTGCTGCTGGCGTTGCTGCTGGTGGGATGTGGGGCGGAAGGAAAAACGCAGAATGGAGATATGCCCGCCAATGGGGAGGAGACCTCTCAGATGGCGCAACAGCTCCCCAAAACGTTGGAGGGCGGAGAAGTGTTGATTATGGCGGCGGAGGGAGCTTTCCCGGAAACCCTTCCTCAGGATTTTCTGCGTCTTTCTGGGGATGCCGGAGAACAGCTGTGGCAGGAGATGGCTCCCTGGGAGTGGGAGCGGACAGGGGAGGAAGCCTCTCAGGAAACGCCTTTAGTGACGCTGACCATAGAAGGCGGTTCCCGGGAGGGACTTTCGACAGCGGTATTCCCGAACGAGCAGATCCGGATTTCCGATGGGACGGGAGAGGAACAATATTTTCAGGGGACAACAGTGGAAACGCTGCTGATCCGCCTGGAACAGATCCCCCAGCCGGGAGAACAGTATTTGGAGCCGGAGCGGACAATGGAAGAGATGCTTTCCGGAGAGGTTCAGATTTCTGCCTTGGGAAGAGAGCTGAAGGGAAATTTGGGGGATGATCCCCAAACCGCTCAGCAGCTGCGGGAAGCGCTGAATCTCCAGGGGGGATGGGAGTTTCTTTCCCAGGAGCCGGAGCAGCCAGGAACGGCGGTGGCGCAGGCGGAAGGCAGCAATTATCAGGTTTGTCTTTATCAGAAATACGCCAGTATCGCCTGGAAGGATCAGCCCTGCTGCTGGTTCCGGCTGCCGGATGGGCTGATCCTTTCCCTGACGATGGGGATGCTGTCCCTGAATTTATAAAAACACCTTGCATTGAGCCGCCTCCATGGCTGTCTCTTAAGGGCGATGGAGGAAAAGGGAAAACCTTCTGTTTTCTTCCGGCTTTTATCAGAAGATACTATTTTGCTGTGTATCACCGAGCTCTTAAGCTGAAAAGAGACAAAAAGAAGCGCCCTCATATTTTGGGTATGAGAGCGCCTCTTCTGCATTTGTACAGATTTCAGGTTTTGAATTTTTCGCTGTAGCCGGGTTTTGGCGGGAGGCAACTGCGGCTTTTACAGCAGGGGATGGGTGGCAAGATCCACCTGGTCCAGATGAGGCTCTTCCTCTCCAAACAGAGCCGGATAGCTCTCCAGGCGGTGGGTCAGCACCTGATCCAACAGAGCAGTCAAATGCTGGCGCTCTTCCAGAGGAACATCCCCAAAGGACAATTCGTCCCATTCCACAAAAAGCTCATAAATTTTATGGAAGGTTTCCTCCCCTTTTTCGGTCAGGTGCAGCACCAGTCCCCGGCGGTCAGAGGGATTGGGTTCCCGGGTGGCAAAGCCGGTTTCCACCAATTTGGCGATGGAGCGGGTGGTGTGGCCGGTATCCATCCCCAGGGCCCTGGACAGAGCGGTATGGGAACAACCGGGATGCTTGCCGATGTAGATAAGGAAAAACAGCAGACCTTTGGAAAGCCCCATTTCATTGAGGCGGGTGTTGCAGAAACGAACAAAATCTTTTTGCAGGCAGATAATATGATAAGAAAGGGTATGTTGCACAGGAAAACTCCTTTCATATAAAAAATCCCAGGAACCAAACAGACGAATTTAAGAAAACGGCAGTCAGATGCTGGAAAAAGAAACTCTATTGAAAGTTCCCATCATTATAAAAGTATTCAAAAATCTCTTTATAAAGAGAAGCGTTGTTTTCCGCCCTCGAAAGCAGAGGAGGAGAGAAGAGGACCCCTCTGGGGAAAAGCAAGACAACGACCAGGAGCAATCCTGGCCGTAAAAGCGGCGCTGTAACCGCTTCGTGGCTATTATAGCATGGTTTGTCGTTGGGGTCAAACGCTTTTTAAAGGGGCGGGCAGTTGTTTTACAAAGAGACAGAGATATAACTGTAAAGGATGAAATGCAGGAATCAGTGTGGCCTCCTGCATTTTTTTGTCGAAACTGTGTTGATTTTCCTTGATTTTCGTTGGCTTTTCCGGTATGATGATAAAGAATAACTGAGGAAGATCGGCGTTGTCCTCCCGCTTGCTTTCTGAAAGATGAACGGGGAGAAAAACCGATGCTCCGCCTAAGATAGAAGCGCCTCTTCCCACAGGGAGAGGGGCGGATTGGAGAAAGCTATGACCAACGATTTGCTGCTTAAAATTGAGCGGGAAATGCCCCATTTTTCCAAAGGGCAAAAACGGATCGGAAAATTTATCACTGAGCATTACGACAAAGCGGCCTTTATGACCGCCTCCCGTTTGGGGGATACGGTTGGGGTGAGCGAGTCCACGGTGGTGCGCTTTGCCACCGAGGTGGGCTTTGAGGGCTATCCCCAGCTTCAGCGGAATCTTCAGGAGATTATCCGTAATCGGCTGACCACTGTCCAGCGGATGGAGATCATCGATGGTCAGATCGGCAATGCGGACGTGCTGTCCAAGGTGATGAATCTGGATGCGGAAAAAATTCGCCGCACCCTGGAGGATATGCCCCGGGACATTTTCGGTCAGGTGGTGGAATCCATCACCGACGCAGATGAAATCTATATTCTGGGCATCCGAAGCTCCAATATGCTGGCCAGCTTTCTCACCTTTTACTTCAACCATATTTTCGCCCGGGTGCGCAATGTCAGCAACAACAGCGGCAGCGAGGTTTTTGAGCAGATGGTGCGGATCAAAAAAGGAGACGTCCTCATCGCCATCAGCTTTCCCCGGTATTCTCAGCGGACCCTGAAAGCGGCCAAGTTCGCCAAGAGCCAGGGAGCCACGGTCATCGCCATCACCGACTGCGCCTCCGCGCCTTTGGCGGAGGTGGCGGATCTGATGCTTTTTGCCCGCAGCGATATGGCTTCCTTTGTGGATTCCCTGGTGGCGCCCCTGAGCCTCATCAACGCCCTGATTGTGGCGGTGGGCCTGCGGAAAAAGGACGAGATCTCCAAAACCTACGCCACCCTGGAGAAAATCTGGGATGAATATAACGTCTATGAAAAAACAGACGGAACCGGAGAGAAGGAATGAAACGGGACGATCTGATTGTCATTGGCGGCGGGGCGGCGGGTCTCACCGCCGCTGGTTTGGCTGCCCGGGAAGGCTTGAAGGTGCGGGTGCTGGAGACCCGGGAGCGTCCCGCCAGAAAGATTCTGGTTACCGGAAAGGGACGCTGCAACCTGACCAACAACTGTTCCCCAGAGGATTTTCTCAAAAATGTCCGTCGGAATCCCAAGTTTCTCACCAGCGCGATCTGGGGGTTTCCCCCCAGCGCCACCATGGAACTGTTTGAAAGCCTGGGGGTCCCCCTCAAGACCGAGCGGGGCAACCGGGTCTTTCCTGTCTCCGACAGCGCCCGGGACATTGTGGACGCACTGGTGCGGCTCATCGGCCAGGGGGATGTTTCTCTCACCTGCGGCAAGGTCTGCCGCCTGCTGCTGGAGGATGGCCGGGCGGTGGGAGCCGTGCTGGAGGATGGCCGGGAGTTTCGGGGCGAAGCGGTGCTGCTGGCCACCGGCGGGAAAAGTTATCCTGCCACCGGCAGCGATGGCAGCGGTTATGAATTGGCCCGGCAGGCGGGGCACACCATCACGCCTTTGCGCCCTTCCCTGATTCCTGTTCTTTGCCGGGAAAGCTATTGCGGGGAAATGATGGGTTTGTCCCTCAGGAACGTCACCCTCACCCTGTGGGAGGAAGGAAAGAAGAAGCCTCTCTACAGCGAACTGGGGGAGATGCTGTTCACCCATTTCGGCGTATCGGGTCCGCTGGTTCTGTCTGCTTCCTCCTATATGAATGGGCCGGCAGACCGGTATCGGCTGACCATCGATTTGAAGCCAGGGCTGACGCCGGAGCAGTTGGATGCCCGGCTGCTGCGGGACCTGAGGGAAAACCCCAACAAGGCCTTGGGAAATCTGTTGGGGCTGCTGCTGCCCAGGACGATGGTGCCGGTGATGCTCCGGACGGCGGGGTTGCCGGGTGAGCTGAAAGGAAACCAACTGACCCGGTGCCAGCGGCAGCAGCTGGCACAGCTGGTCAAGGCTTTTCCCCTGACGCCCAAGGGGCTGCGCCCCATTGAGGAGGCGGTGGTCACCAGCGGCGGAGTATCGGTCAAAGAAGTGGATCCCTCCACCATGGCCTCCAGGCTCTGTCCCGGTCTTTATTTTGCGGGGGAAGTGCTGGATGTGGACGCTTATACGGGGGGATATAATTTACAGATTGCATTTTCCACTGCCTGGCAGGCCGCTCAGGCAATACTTGAGAAAAGAGGAATGAAAAAATGATTGCTGTTGCGCTGGATGGTCCCGCGGGGGCTGGCAAAAGCTCCATTGCCAAGGAATTGGCCAAACGTTTTTCCCTGATTCATGTGGATACGGGGGCGCTGTATCGGGCCATCGGTTTATATATGCTCCGCCAGGGGGTGGATCCCGCCGATGGGGAACAGGTAGTTCCCCGGCTGCCGGAGGTTCAGATCAGGCTGGAGTTCGGTCCGGAAGGACAACGGATCTTTTTGGGGGAAGAGGATGTTTCCGAAGCAATTCGTACCCCTGACGCTTCCCGGGCCTCCTCGGCGGTGTCTGCCATTCCTCAGGTTCGGGCTTTTCTTCTGGAGCTGCAGCGGAAGCTGGCCCGGGAAAACCGGGTGATTATGGATGGCCGGGACATTGGCACAGTGGTGCTGCCGGAGGCCCCGGTGAAGATTTTTCTGACCGCCGCGCCGGAAGCCAGAGCCATGCGCCGCTATAAGGAGCTGGCGGCCAAAGGAATTCCCACGGATTATGAGGCGGTGCTGGCGGAGGTGAAAGAGCGGGATTACCGGGATTCCCACCGGCAGACAGCCCCCCTGCGCCAGGCGGAAGACGCTGTTTTGGCGGATACCACCCAGTTGGATTTTCAGGGCTCTGTGGAGCTGTTGGCTTCCATTATTGAAGAAAAATTGCACCAAGTCCGCTGAAAGGAATCGACCGCTATGTTTTATCATTTTGCCAAGTGGGTCACCACAGTGATCCGGATTTTCTTTGTCAAGGCCACCTATATTGGCCGGGAGAACCTGCCGGCAGAAGGGGGATATATCATCGCCTGCAATCATCGCTCCATGTGGGATCCGGTGCTGTTGGCCCAGGGAGTGCGCCGTCAGATCCATTTTATGGGCAAGGCAGAGCTGTTCAGCAATGTTTTTCTTCGGTGTCTGATGAACCTGCTGGGTGTGATTTCGGTGGATCGGGGCACAGGGGATTCCAATGCCATCACCCGTTCGGAGGAAGTGATCCGAAAAGGGGGATTGCTGGGGATCTTTCCCGAGGGGACCCGCTCCCCTGACGGCAAGCCTCTGCGCCCGAAATCCGGTATGGCTCTCATTTCCCGAGCCACCGGAGCAGGGATTGTTCCCTGCGCGGTGGTGTATGAGAAAAAGGAAAAGCTGCATCGCCGCCACATCCGGGTGAAATATGGGCGCCCCATTTCCTATGAAGAGCTGGGATTTGGAGAGGACCAGGGGACCGCTTCCCTCAAGCGGGCCAGCAAGTTGGTGATGGGACAGATTATTGAGATGATGGAGCTGCCTGAGGAGGATCGCCCATGAGGCAGGTGATAACCGCCGCGTCCGCCGGCTTTTGTTTCGGGGTCAGTCGGGCGGTAGAGCTGACCTATGAGGAGGCGGCCAAAGGCGGTACGGTTGTCACCCTGGGGCCGGTGATTCACAATCCCACTGTCACCCGGGATCTGGAAGAAAAGGGGGTCCGCAGCTGCGATACTGTGGAGGAGATCCCCCAGGGTGCCCGTGTGGTGATCCGTGCCCATGGGGTGCCGCCGGAGATTTATCGTCAGCTGGAGGACCGGGGGCTTGTCTGGCGGGACTGCACCTGTCCCTTCGTCTTAAAAATCCAGCAGTTGGTGGCCCGGCAGCCGGAGGGAACAGTGATTTTGCTGGCAGGGGATCCCGCTCATCCGGAGGTTATCGGCATCGCGGGTCATTGCAGCCAGCCCTGCATCATCTTCCAAAGTGCCGAAGAGCTGGAAGAAAAAGTAAAAGAAATGGAATTAAATGGAAGTTATTCCTATATTATGGCAGCGCAAACAACATTTCGCCTGTCAGAATGGAAGAAATCCACAGAAACCGCAAAAAAAGTGTGTACAAATCTCGAGATATTTGATACAATATGTAAAGCCACTGTTGTCAGGCAGGAAGAGGCGGAAACGCTGGCCCGGCAAGCGGACGCCATGGTCGTCATCGGCGGAAGACACAGCTCCAATACCCTGAAGCTGTATCAGATTTGCCAGGGACACTGCCCCACGGTATTGGTGGAGAAGGCGGAAGAGCTTGAACCGTTTCGCAATCTGTTCCATGCCGCGCGTATCATTGGAATTACTGCCGGCGCTTCAACCCCGGCTTGTATAATTAAGGAGGTTCAAAAATCCATGAGCAGACTGGATAACATCAACAACGACATGACTTTCGAGGAGATGCTGGAGCAATCTTTCAAAAGTACATATAATGGGGAGAAGGTAACGGGTATCGTCACCGGCATTAAGCCTAACGAGATCTCTGTGGACATCGGCACCAAGCACGCCGGCTATGTTCCCCTTCATGAGCTGACCGACGATCCCAACGCCAAGGCGGAGGATCTGGTAAAGGTAGGCGACGAGATCGAGCTGCTGGTTGTTCGGGTCAATGACGTGGAAGGCACCACCATGCTCTCCAAGAGACGTCTGGATGCCGCTGCCGGTTTTGAGAAGGTAATGAACGCCGGAGAGACTGGCGAGATCCTCACCGGTGTTGTCACCGAAGTGATTAAGGGCGGCGTGATGGTTCTGTCCAATGGCGTAAAGGTCTTCATCCCCGCTTCCCAGTCCAGCGTTCCCCGTGACGGCGATCTGAACACCCTTCTGCGGAGAGAGGTTTCCTTCAAGATCCTGGAGACCAACCGTCAGCGCCGCCGCGCTCTGGGCTCCATCAGCGCTGTCATCCGCGAGCAGCGCAAGGAGCTGGCCAAGGCTTTCTGGGAGAATGTGGAGATTGGCAAGCAGTATACTGGCACTGTCAAGAGCATCACCAATTTCGGTGTATTTGTGGACCTGGGCGGTGTGGATGGCCGCATCGGTCTGTCCGACCTCACCTGGCTGCGGGTAAAGCATCCCTCTGAGGTGGTTTCCATCGGCGACGTGGTCACTGTCACCGTCAAGGATCTGGATCCCGAGGAGAAGAAGGTTTCTCTTATCTACAAGAAGGCGGAGGACAACCCCTGGGAGAAGATCAAGACCCTTCATCAGGTGGGCGATGTGGTCACTGTCAAGATCATGTCCATCACCGCTTTCGGCGCCTTTGCCCAGATTATCCCCGGCATCGACGGCCTGATTCACATCTCCCAGATCGCTCGGGAGCGGGTGGAGAAGGTTTCCGATAAGCTGAAGGTAGGCGACGAGGTCCAGGCGAAGATCACTGAGCTGGACTATGACAGAAAGCGCGCCAGCCTGTCCATCAAGGCCCTCCTGCAGGAGGAAGCCGCTGAGGAAGCTCCTGTGGAGGAGTAATTCCTGATTTACGCAATCCGATCAAAAGACGAGACCCGCTCTCTGCTGAGGGCGGGTCTTTTCCTGTGTGGGATCAAAGGGGTATCGCAGAGATGAGGAAACAAGCTCCTGCGGCGCGCCCAAACAGCGGCCAAGGGTGTGCAGCGCGCAGGAGTCTCTCGTTTGGAAAGCCAAGGGAAGGAGCGGCCACCGGTGAACGGATGATTTTGGTTCTGCGCCGATTCCTGTCAGAGGACTGTTCGTTGGGGCGCTTTTCTCAGTTGCCGGAACCTTGTGCCGGTTTCAGAACCGCCGAAACCCAGGGAGATGTGTCCTCAGGGCGCCAGAACTTTGGAACCTGGTCAGTTTCTTCGCCAGCTGCTGGTTTCAGCCTTTTCCAGGCGGGAGAGATACTTTGTCAGCGCGTTGACAGTTTGGCAGAGAAAAACCAGCTTCAAAATCATTGCCGCTCCAAAACACAAGATGGCGCATCCAAGCAGAGACACCCCGGTGGAATAATCGACGCTTTCCAGCAGTATTCCCAGAAGGGCGATAGCGCCTATGAGGAGGAGCGCCCAGGAAAAGCCGTTCCAACATTTGGAAAGTCCGGGGTTCAGTCCTGCGATGGCCTGTTTGTTTTGAAGGGCTTCCGTCCACTCCACCAGAAAATAAAGGAGACAGCACAATATAAGCAGGATGTCCACCTGATCTCCCCATCTTCTATTGTCAGACAGAAAGACGGCGGCCAGGTTGAGGGGAAAAATAGTCAAACGGAAACAGCCGGGAATGAGATAGCCGAACTGCACTTTGACCAGCTGAAAATAGGACAGGCAGGCAAAGGTTGTGGAGAGAGTGAGCAGTATGACTGATGCCGTTTCAGAAAGGGATTTGATGGGAATTGCCACAACCAGGAAAGCCCAACCTATCTGCAACAACTCCAGAAAGAATCTCCAGCCGGTCCATTTTCCCAAAATGTTGGCCGCTTCCGCCGTGGGAAGGGGACAGGGAGGAGACGGAGGTACAGGCTGAGGGGGAGGGGAGGAGCGGTACCAGGAGGGAGTTTGCTGCTGGGGAGCGGGGCGGAAGGGAAAGGATTCCCGCCTTCCCCAGAGGTTACATCCGGTTTTGAAGGTACAGGTATGGCAGCTTTCATGCCCCTTTTCCTGGCAGCACCGGGCGATGGGACAAAGGGTTGTCCCTGGAGCGCCGGGACTCCATCGGCACCCGGGGCAGCGAATTTGGCTGCCGTAGGCACACTGGACACAATTTTTTCCGCAATAGCTTTCCATGGGATCAACCTCCGGTGAGATTTTGAAAGCGAAAGAGAGGCTTGAGAGAGAAATCGGGAGGTATCGTTTGTCAACAGAAAAGTACGAACCAAAGCCTTTTAAGAGAAACGGCTGCAACAGACATGGCGAAGACTGGGAGAAAGAAAAGACGGCCTTTTCCACAGAAAAATAGTCCCATTTTCGCCGACATCACCAGGTGGTCCGGCAATCTTTTTTCAGGCTGGAAAGGTATTGCTTCAGCGCGTTGACAGTTTGGCAGAGAAAAACCAGCTTCAAAGCCTTCACCACTCCAACCGCCAACAGTGTCAGCAGGACCATGGACATTTTCTTTTGGGGATCGGTCAGCCAGTCCAAATAGGACAGCACACTGAAAAAGACGATGACCGGAAGAAGCCAGGACAGGAAGCGCCATCGTTTGGAAAGGGCGGGATGCACTCCAGCAGCCACCTTTCCATGGAGAAGATATACCGCCCACTCTGCCAGACAGAATAGCAGCATATAGATCAGCAGAAGGACCGCCAAAGTAGTGTGGCCGCTTGTCAGTCTCCTCAGATAAATAGCGACCAGCGCCACGGGAAGAAGGTAAAGACGACCAAAACCGGCAATATAATAGCCTGAATACACCCGATTCAGCCAAAAGTAAATGGCGCAAGAAAGGAAGGCGGAAAGGGTGACCAGCAGCACCATCATGGTGTGGGAGAGGGAACGGGAGAGAATGGAAGGGGCAAGGAAACCCCATCCCAGGGAGAGAAATTCCAGAAGGAGCAGACCGGTCATCCCCCGAAGCAGAAGCCGAGCCTGTTCCTGGGCGAGGGGCGGGACAGGGGGAGAGGGGGCTTTCCGGCGGGATGCGGGGCCGGCTGCCCGCAAAGGCCACCAGGAGTCCTTCTGCCGCAGCAAGCGGCAATTCTCCCGGAACAGACAGGTGTCACATTTCTGATGCCCTTTTTGCTGGCAGCACCGGGCCAAAGGGCAGGTTCGGGTGTAGGGCATTCCGGGACCATCTTTACAGCCTGGACAGGACCCCTGACTGCGATAGGCACATTGATCGCAATTTTTTCCACAATAGCTTTCCATGGCCGCAAACCTCCAGCACAAGTTCTTCCGGGGCAGAACCCTTAAAGGGACAAGATGGGCATTGGAATTCTATGAGTATTGTAGCATGAAGACTTTTGTTTCAGCAAGACCGTGGTCATAAAAAAGCACCGCCACCGTTGGACCCCCCTCTGTTTTTGTGATGACTTTTCCATGGTTTATTTTATGGAAAAAATTCCGGTAGCCATAGAAGCCGGGGGTGTTCCTGGAAAGGCAAAAGTTCACGTTCCTTCACCGCTGCGAAAGATCGGTTTCCTCGGCAGACTTCTGCTGACGAAAGGAAATGATTGCTGCCCAGGATTTTTGGTGTTCCGGAGCTGCGTTGTGGAGCTGTCTTTTGCTCCTGCGGTAGAATACTTTCGGCGGACAAGGGGCAAACCGTTTTTCCGAAGCCGGACAGACCACCGGCGGCGTTTTCCTTCTTGCTTAAAGCCCGTCTCATCTCCGGAACACCCCCGAGGACTGAACAGGAGAGCAAAACAGGAGTCTGCCAAGGATAGGAATGAAGACAGGGCCTGTTTTATTCCTCCTCCGGCCCTTTGCCCCTTTGTTCACGGAAAGGATTCTTGATTCCGGGAAACAGGGGAGGGTTACTGAACTTTTCCTCTTGCCTCTGGACTTCCCCCTGGCAATGGGATACAATGGAAAAAACGGAGCAGTTTTCCCAAAAGGAGGAATCAGAGATGGAAATGAGAAGGCTCACCGGCACCGGCATCCAGGTTTCCCGTGCTTGTCTGGGGACGATGACGTTCGGCGGACAGGTGGAGGAAAAGGAAGCCATTTCTTTGGTCCATCAGGCGCTGGACCGTGGAGTGAACTTTTTGGACACCGCCGATATGTATGAAAATGGCCGCAGCGAAGAAATCACCGGAAAGGCAATCCGTGACCGGCGCAATCATGTGATTCTGGCCACCAAGGTATGCAATCCCTGCGGCAGCGAGGATCCCAATGACCGGGGCCTCAGCCGCCGTCATATCATCCAGGGCCTGGAAGACAGCCTCCGCCGCTTGGGAACCGATTATGTGGATCTTTATTATCTGCACAAACCGGATAATAACACGCCGCTGGAGGAGACGCTGGAAACCATGACGCAGCTGGTTCGCTCCGGCAAAGTGCGTTATGTGGGAATCAGCAATTATGCCGCCTGGCAGATTTGTGACGCCCTGTGGATCAGTGACCGTCGCAGCGGAATCCCGCCGGTGGTCAGTCAAAGCGTTTATAATCTCATCACCAGAGGAATCGAGGAGGAGCTGGTTCCCATGCTCCGGAAGCATGGGATGGGCCTGGTAGTTTACAATCCTTTGGCGGGCGGGCTTTTGTCCGGCAAGCATCATCTGGGGGAGCCTCCGGCGGACTGCCGATTTGGCCTCAATAAGGGATACCAGCAGCGCTATTGGTCACAGGAAAATTTCCAGGCGGTGGAGCGGTTAAAGAAAATCGCGCAAGAGGGAGGAATGACCCTTGTGGAGCTGGCTCTGCGGTGGTGCGCGTCCAGCCAGGCGGTGGATGCAGTGATTCTGGGAATAACAAAAAAAGCGCATCTGAAGGAGAATCTGGATGCAATGGAGGCTCCGCCTCTGCCTCAGGAGATGTTGGATCAGTGCCAACAGGTATGGCTCTCTCTGGCGGGGACCCGCTTTCGTTATCACCGCTGAAAGAAGGAGAAATTTTCATGGTACAAAACGCTGTGACAAAAGAAGCGGAGCTGCGGGTGCGGAATCTTCAAACTCCGCTGGGAGAGATGATCGCGCTGGCGGAAGGGGAAGCCCTCAGGGGCCTGTGGTTTCGGGGACAAAAATATGAAGGAGTGGGCGGCGGAAATCCGGAGCTGTGGGTTCCTGGCACAGGGGAAGAGCCGGTGTTCCGACTGCTGGAAAGATGGCTGGAGCAATATTTTGCCGGAGAAATTCCCCGGGAAATGCCTTTGCTGCGTCCGGCGGGCAGCGGATTCCGCCAACGGGTATGGCGTCACCTTTGTCAGATTCCCCGGGGCGCTACCGTGACCTATGGTCAGCTGGCCAGGGAAGTGGCGGTGGAAATGGGACGTCAGACCATGTCCGCCCAGGCGGTAGGAGGAGCGGTGGGACACAATCCTATTTCCATTCTGATTCCCTGCCATCGGGTGTTGGGAGCGGACGGAGCGCTCACCGGTTACGCCGGAGGCCTTGAGCGAAAGCGGGCGCTGCTCCAGCTGGAAAAGGGGATGAAGTGACAACGGGGACTTTTTTCCCTTTATAAGCGGATGTTCTGGTGGGAGCATTTTTCCCGTTCCATTTTTAAAATGCCCTCTGATGCGGCGCGTTCCCGTCGCTGTGTCAGAAGGCATTTTGATTTTATTCAGATTTTCCCCGACGTTTGCTGGAAAAAGGTGACCGCTCCTATTTCCTACAGATAGTTTCCAAAAATAATGTCGCTTTTTCCTCATTTGAATTTTTCAGCGGGAATGGAACTCGTGAGAGCTGCCACAGGCAGAGGAGATGCCGTGGGTCATACGTTCCCGGGTCTCCCGGCTCAACTGACAGAGACAACGGACAGCGTCCTGCTCCGCTTGGGGCTGAGGGACCTGAAGACATTGACGGAGATAACTTTGAAGCAGCAAAAATTCCCGATAAAATTCCTTCGTTTGCTCCGCTCCCCGGGCAGTGAGCCGGACGGCGCCATAAGGCGCTTTTTCCACCAATCCGCTGGCGGCAAGGACTTTCAGCATTTTGGCCACGCTTGCTCTGGTAACCTGAAGACGATGAGCAATCTCCACAGATCGGACCGGGTGATCCTCGGCCAAACAATAAATGGCCAATAGATAGGAAACAATGGAATGAGAATACAAGAAAATGCCCCCTTGTCAGGCTGGAAAGGGATAAAAAAGATTCTTGATTAGCGAAAGCTAACTGCAAAAAGCATATCACGTCCTGATCCGAATGTCAAGGAAGGAAGAGGAGAACTTCTGTTCCGCCGCTAAAGCGGAACAGTCACCTGAAAACCGAGGAAAAAAGAGGATGCTGTATTATTTTGACAAAAAAACTACAATAGAATAAAGGGGTCCGTTTTCAACATTTTTGCATAGTTTGACTATAGATTTTTCGTCGTAAATGGACTATAATAAATTTGATTTCGGATTTTTGCTATAGATTTTATAACGGCTTTGTTATAAAAGCAGCGATGTTCCGAACAGGGATTATATGAAGCAAAGAGTGACAGAGATTGTGGAATATATGACCGCAAATATACTTTAGGGGGAGTTCAAAATGAATCTGACCGACAACAAGTATGTTTTGGGCTGGATCGAGGAGATGAAAGCCCTGGTCAAGCCGGATCGGGTGATTTGGATCGACGGCAGCGATCAGCAGCTGGAGCAGCTGCGGGCCGAGGCCTGTTCCACCGGCGAGATGGAGAAGCTCAATGAGGAAAAACTTCCCGGCTGCTATCTCCATCGGACCGCTCCTACCGATGTTGCCCGGGTGGAGGGCAGAACCTTTATCTGCACCCGCAAAAAGGAGGACGCAGGCCCCACCAACAACTGGATGGATCCCAAGGAGGCCTATGAGACCCTGGGTAAGCTGTATGACGGCTCCATGAAAGGCCGCACCATGTACATCATTCCCTACACCATGGCTCACAGCGGTTCTCCCTTCGCAAAGGTGGGCATTGAGCTGACGGATTCCATCTATGTGGTGCTGAATATGTGCATTATGACCCGGGTGGGTCCCAAGGCGATGGAGCAGCTGGGGGATTCTCCTGATTTTGTGAAGGGCCTCCATGCGAAAAAGGACCTGAGCGAAAAGGATAAATACATCTGCCAGTTCCCGGAGGACAATACCATCTGGTCCATCAACTCCGGTTACGGCGGCAACGTGCTGTTGGGCAAAAAGTGCTTTGCCCTGCGTATCGCCTCCTTCCAGGCCAAAAACGAGGGCTGGATGGCGGAGCATATGCTGATCCTGGGCATCGAGAATCCCCAGGGGGAAACCAAGTATATCACCGCCGCTTTCCCCTCCGCCTGCGGCAAGACCAATCTGGCCATGCTGATTCCTCCGGAGATTTATGCCAAAGCTGGATATAAGGTATGGTGTGTAGGCGACGATATTGCCTGGCTGCGGATCGGTCCTGACGGACGGCTCTGGGCGGTGAATCCGGAGTACGGCTTCTTCGGCGTTGCCCCTGGCACCAATGCAAAATCCAATCCCAACGCGCTGGCCAGCTGCAGCAGAGGCACCATTTTCACCAACGTGGTGCATAATCTGGATGACAACACGGTTTGGTGGGAGGGCCTGGATAAGAATCCTCCCCGCAATGCGGTCAACTGGAAGGGAGAGAAGTGGGACTGCACCGATGGTTCCAAGGGAGCCCATCCCAACAGCCGCTTTACCGCTCCCGCCAAGAACTGCCCCTGCATCAGCCCTGAGTTTGACAATCCCCAGGGAGTGCCCATCAGCGCCATTATCTTTGGCGGCCGCCGGGCGAAAACCGCTCCTTTGGTTTATGAGTCCAGAGATTGGGCCCATGGAGTGTTTGTAGGTTCTGCCATGGCCTCCGAGACCACTGCCGCGGCCTCCGGCGCGGTGGGTGTTGTTCGCCGGGATCCTATGGCGATGCTGCCCTTCTGCGGCTACAATATGGGAGATTATTTTGCCCATTGGCTGGAGATGGGGGAGAAGCTGGGTGACAAGGCTCCCCGGATCTACAATGTCAACTGGTTCCGCACGGATGAAGAGGGTCATTTCCTGTGGCCCGGCTTCGGCGATAATATGCGGGTGCTGATGTGGATTCTGGGCCGGTGCGAAGGAAAATTCGACGCGGTGGAAAGCCCCATCGGCAATCTTCCCAAAGTGGAGGACATCAACCTGGATGGTCTGGATATGACCAAGGAGGATCTGGCCAATTTGCTGACGGTGGATAAGAAGCTGTGGGCGGAGGATGCGGCCAGCATCCGGGAATTCTATCAGAAGCTGGGAGACAGATTGCCTGCCAAGCTGATGGAGGAGCTGGAGATTCTGGAGAAGAACGTCCAGTAAGGCGAAAGTTTTCTCTTTCTCTCCCCCGGCCTTAGGCCGGGGGAGCTTTACAAGCTGTTTTCTGATGACTCTCACCTCTTTTTGAGGAACGGAGGGTACTCATGCCGCAGAAAAGGCCGGTGTCCAGAGACACCGGCCTTTTCTGCATCCTCCCGAAGGAGGGCTGTTATTCAATTAGTAATTCTTGACATTCAGGCAGAAATAAGCCTGGGGATGATCGCAAACAGGACATTTCTCAGGGGCAGTGGCTCCGAAATGGATGTGTCCGCAGTTCAGGCAGATCCAGCCCACTTCCTCGCCCTTGGCGAAGACGGAAGCCTCCTCCACGTTCTTCAGCAGCGCCAGATAACGCTCCTCATGATGCTTTTCGATCTTGCCCACAGCCTCAAAGAGATAGGCAATTTTGTCAAAGCCCTCCTCCCGGGCTTCCTTGGCGAAGGTGGCGTACATATCGGTCCACTCATAGTTCTCGCCGGCAGCGGCATCCTTCAGGTTGGTGGCGGTGTCAGGAATCTGACCGTCATGGAGAAGTTTGAACCAGATCTTGGCGTGTTCCTTCTCGTTATTGGCAGTTTCGGTGAACAGTTGAGCGATCTGCTCATAGCCTTCCTTTTTCGCTTTGGAAGCATAGTAAGTATACTTGTTGCGGGCCTGGGACTCCCCTGCGAACGCGGCAGCCAGATTGGCTTCAGTCTTGGAACCTTTGAACTCCATGATGACGCTCCTTCTTTCTGTGAAATAAAAATTTTATAAGGTGATGGCTTGCGCCAGCTTACACGGTTTTAACCTTCCTGTTTTTTCTGTGTCCGGCAGTGGGGGCACAGGCCGCTGTAAACGACGGTTCTGCCGGTGACGGCATATCCGGTCTGTTCCTCCACCCACTGGTCCGCGCTGCTGAGAATATTGGATTCCACATCGCAAACCTGGCCGCAGCAGATGCAGATGATATGGGAATGGGGGTCCAGCCTGCCGTCGAAGCGGTCTCCGCCCAAAGGCATATTGAGCTTTTGCAGCGTTCCGTTTTCAGCCAGAAGATTCAGGTTGCGGTACACGGTGCCCAAACTGATTTTGGGCTCCGCCATCCGGACGGATTCATAAACCATGTCCGCGGTGGGGTGTACAGGGTACTGCCGAACCGTTTGGAGGATCAGCTCCCTTTGCCTGGAATATTTCATGGGCTCTCACTCTCTGTAATTGATAGATTCATTTTGATGATAGTGATAACGATTACTGATTTTATTTTATCACAACTTCCAACAATGTCAAGAGGAAACGGAAAAAATTTTTTCTCCGAACACGCCCTTGCGCTTTGCTCCGGACTATGATACCCTTAGGACGGCAGAGAGCCTTCCACACATCCACAGCGAAAGGAGACAGGGGAATGAAACTGATTTCATGGAATGTCAACGGCCTGCGGGCCTGTCTGGGAAAGGGATTTCTGGATTTTTTCCATCAGGAACAGGCGGATATTTTCGCTCTTCAGGAGACCAAAATGCAGCAGGGTCAGGCGGAGCTGCCGCTGGAGGGATATGAGGAGTATTGGTACAGCGCTGAAAAAAAGGGCTATTCCGGCACAGCGGTTTTTACCCGCCGCAAGCCCCTTTCGGTGCGCTATGGTTTGGGAATCCCGGAACACGACCATGAAGGCCGGGTGATCGCTTTGGAGTTTGAGAAATTCTGGTTTGTGACCGTGTACACCCCCAACTCCCAGCGGGAATTGGCCCGCCTTTCCTATCGGATGGCTTGGGAGGACGCGTTTCGGGCCTATCTCAAGGAGCTGGAGCAGAGTAAACCAGTCATCGTCTGTGGGGATATGAACGTAGCCCATCAGGAGATCGACCTGAAAAATCCCAAAAGCAATCTCCGCAACGCCGGTTTTACCCAGGAGGAACGGGACAAAATGACCCAGCTGCTGGACAGCGGCTTTTGCGATACCTTCCGGAAGCTGTATCCAGACGTCACAGGCGTCTACAGCTGGTGGAGCTATATGTTTAACGCCAGAGCCAATAATGCGGGATGGCGGATCGATTATTTTCTGGTCTCTCAAGCCCTGATGCCCCAGGTTCGGGACAGTCTGATTTATACGCAGGTTTTGGGCAGCGACCACTGCCCAGTGGGTTTGCTGCTGGAAGAATAAAGAACCATCTGTCCATCATGGCAAACAAAAGACCTCCCTCTGGCTGAAAATGGATTCAGAGGAAAAGATTCCGTCCGGATTCCATCAGCCTGGTGGGAGGCTTTTATGAACGCTCACATCCGCCGCCAGATAACAATGAGCAGCAGCAGAAAAGAAAAGGCGGTAATGACCCCGCAGGCATAGGTAATAATATAGGCATCCTGTGAAACCAGAGCCCCGGTGACCAGTTCCGTGCTGGGGGTACTTTCTTCCAGCAGACGGGGAAGCTCCCCCAAAATTTCCAGCAGACTGTGGGGAAGGTCAGAGATCAGGCGATCCATCAGTTCCCGGTTGGGAAGCAGACGCACCAGCGCCCAGCTGACGGCGGTTACTGTCAAGCTCACTAAGGTGAAGATAATGGATCCGGCCAAAGCGGGAGTGATGCGGTATCCCCCGGGAACCTTCCAAAGGCGGCGTCCCCGCCAGCGAAGCCAGCGAAAGCGGACGCGAGCCCGATGCAGCAGATGGCGGGCCTTCTGGGGGAAGGATGGGGATGAATTTTTTGTGGTCTGCCCGGTCATGTACAGGGTACTCCTTTCCCACTGTAGAAAAATGGTGAAACATATCGTTCCTATTCTACCATATTTCGACGAAAAAAGACAACGGGCAAACGAAAGTTTTTTCTTTTTCCCGCCGGGAGAGTCCACTGAAAGGAGAAAAAATTTTTTGTGAAAGGTGTCTGAATAGGGATGGATATTTTGTTTGACATCCACGACTCTTGCTGTTATCATTAAGGGGGAAAATCAACTACAGCCGCCCCAGGCGGCGGAATGGACGGTGAGCTTAGTTGGAACATAGGGAACAGGTGGCCCAGCTGCTGGAAGAATCCCCCATTATCGCGGCAGTCAAGGACGATCAGGGGCTGGAGGTAGCGTTACAGACCGATTGCAGAATGGTGTTTTTGCTGTACGGAAATATTTGCAACGTGGCGCAGCTGGTGGGGAAGCTCAAGGATGCGGGGAAGATTGTGATGGTGCATCTGGATCTGATCGATGGGCTGGCCAGCAAGGAAATTTCAGTCACCTTTGTCCGCCACAATACCCGGGCAGACGGCATCATCAGCACCAAACCGGTTATTGTAAAATTTGCCCGGGAGCAGGGATTGATGACGGTGCAGCGGTTTTTTCTCATCGATTCCATCGCCATGGAAAACTGCCGAAAATATATTGAAACCGGGAAAGCGGACATGATCGAAATTCTTCCCGCTGCCATGCCCAAAATTATCCGCAAAATTACCGATTATTGCAAGATCCCTGTAATTGCGGGGGGATTGATTACCGACAAGGAGGACATCATGCTGGCCCTTCAGGCAGGGGCTATGGGGGTGTCTTCCACCAATCAGAGCGTTTGGAATTTATAAGCTCCGGGAAACAGCAGCTTTTCTGTTGCCGGAGCAATCAACAGGGCCGTTTCGGATCAATTTCCGAAACGGCCCTGTTTTTGAAGGGGGAAACGTAGAAAAGGTCTTTTGGAGACGTGCTGAGGGGAAAAGTATTTTTTACATCCTCAGCATCGGAGAAAGCCTGAACATTGGGCGATGAGATGTGGACATCCGTTTGCCGCCCTACAGCCGGAATATTATTCGCTTTCCCCTGTCTGTTCCTCTTGTTCCAGCTCCAGGAACCAGTAAAGCGGCCCCTCGCCATTCTCTGTTTCCAATGTAAAAGAGAGACATCCATCAGAGGCAAAAGAGACATTTTGTGGAATGGAGACTGTTCCACGCTCTCCGCCAAAAGAAAGAGGAACCACCGTTTGGAAATGATGAAGCAGTTCGCCCTCCCAGTTGTAGATGGCGATACAATAGTAATGCCCGTCGTCGTGATGTTCTTCGCTGTAAATTACGCTGGGAGGGGCGGTGTAATAGAATTCCACCAGCCACTGCTGGGAAGGGATGGAAAAAGCGCAAAGGAAACGAAACACTTCCTCTTCCGGAATTGACAGGCCGCTGCGCTCCCCGGAGGCGTATTCTTCCGGCGGCGTATCCAGACGAAACAGGGAGGCGCCGGACTGGGAAACAGCAAACAATCGATCCGTTCCAATCAGTCCTATAGATTCCCTGTTGTCCCCGTAAGCGAACATTGGAAGCACGCCATAGAGCTGTCCGCTGGAGGGATTATCTGCCACTACCAGGGCGAGATAGGAGCTGGAAATTCTGCTGATGTCTGACAGGTAAAGCCGCTGACCGTTGGCATTTTGGTCGATCACCTGGCTGACTTCCGGATAAAGGAGTTGATCCAGGATGCAGCGGTTTCGTTCGCAGACATCCAGCAGATAGGCAGTGTAGCCCATTCCATAGAGCTGTTCCAAAACAGTTTCATCCTCATAAAAATCCAGACTGTAATATTCCGGGTCTTTAATATCGGCAACAGGTTCTTCTGCGTCCAAATCCATCTGATATTCCCGTAGGTCGCCCATACCGGTTATGGGACCATAATAGTCAAAGGACAGGATCCCGTCCCGGAGGCGAATAATGCTTTCCTCCCCTGATGCCCCCAGCTGTGCTCCTTGTACAGCCAGCCCGGTATCTGCTTGTTTGACGGTCCCGCTTTCTCCATCCATCCAGGCCACGTGCCAGGTCAGGTCATCCGGGATCTCCTCTGGAAACAGAGCCTTTTCTTCCTCGGTGAGCAGACAGAAAAAGACAGCAAAACTGCCTGGTCGCTGGGAATCCACCGCCATGGGCGACAAAAACCAGGGGGATGCGCCTTCCTGAACATCCGCAATGGAGGACAGACCTATAGGTACGCCGGGGGTGCTGCTTTCCAGATCGTAGAGCGACAGACCGCCAGTGGAAGTGAACAAAGCCAGCATCCGCTGATCCACCCCCTGAGGTTCCGGAAGTCCTTCAGGGACATTTTCCAAGGGAAGAATGGTATGGTCCCCTTGATGATAAAGGGCACACTGATATTGTTCTCCATCCTCTGGTTCCGATAACAACAGCTGCTGGTCAGGGAACGCTGGGAGAATGTCCCACAAAAAGAAGGTTTGGTCCTCTGCCAGCCCTTCCAGCGGCAGCAGTTCTCCGGTGCGGGGAGAGGCAGCCAAGCATCGTCCGCCATTTTCCCCCCGCAGCAGCACGCCGCTGCGCCAGTCAGAGGAGAATTGGATTTTTCCTGTGCTGTAGTTTCCCAATCCGTCTTCCTGTTCCCGGTAAGGGAATAAGGCGACCTGCTCAGAAAAAGAGTCCGATTCGTCATCGGTGGTCTGAAACCATCCATATAGCAACAGCAGCCGGTCCGGCCCGGCGGAATCCCCGGTGAAGGAGGCACAGTGGTACACAGCGGCGCTTATCTGAATCTTCCCTGTGCTGTCTTCCTGCGGAAGAATGACGCCCCCGGATAAAAGGGGATAGCTGCCCTCCGGGATGGTCAATCCGTGCTGCTCCAGCTGCTCCTGAACGATTTCCCGCTCCAGGATAGCGCTGTCCCATGGAATCTGCTGCCTCGAGGGAAGAGAAACGCCAATGGGGAGGCTGGAGGAGGAACTGTCCGGCGTCTGGACAGGATCCACGGACGGACCGCAGCCGGACTGGGTCCATAGCATCATCAAAGCAACGGCAGCGGCAATGGGCCGTGAAATTCCTCTCATTTTGCATCCTCCCATTCCATATGGAGCAGACCAAAAAAACTGTGCCCATTCTCCATAAAAATACAATTTTATAGTACAACGCCCTTCCTCCTGTTGTCAAGGAGAGATTCCTTTGCCGGAGAAGGGCTGCGCCCCCTGTACAGCAGGGGCGCTTTGTGTTAAAATAAGCGATGCAAAATGTTATCAGGTGCCCGGGGCCCAGGGCTGGCCGGGAGAATAGGGAAGCGGGTGAAAAGCCCGCGCGGGACCGCCGCCGTAAAGAGGGGTTCCGGCGCAACAATGTCACTGTGCGGTACGGCATGGGAAGGCGCGCCGGGGTGTGGACCTCTGAGCCGGAAGACCTGCCTGATGATGGATACTGCCGGAAAGGGGCAGAAAATCCGGACGGAGACGGACAAAACGCCGGACGGATGATGAAGCGGAGCGGGACTGGGTCCGGCGTGCCGCCGTGCTGCCTTTTCCTCAGTGGATGGAAAGGGCTTTTTCTTTTTTCTTCCGAGGAAAAGGATAGGTGTCTGCGGCGGGCAGGGCAGTTTTGCGCTCCTCCTTTCCCGGCGGGTCCGGTCAAAAAGAAGGAGGAGTTTTTATGAGCAAATGGGAAAAGACTTTACTGCGCCTCTCCGCCTTGCTTTCCGGCGTTCTGGCCGTACCGCAGACCGCCTGGGCGATGCATATTATGGAAGGTTACCTGCCGGGGAGCGCCTGTGTTTTGTGGGGGGCGCTCTGTCTGCCCTTTGTGGTGGGCGGGGTGCTGGCCATCCGCCGGACGGCGGCCCGTCAGCCCAGAAGCATGCTGCTGCTGGCAATGGCGGGAGCCTTCATTTTTGTCATTTCTTCCCTGAAGATCCCTTCGGCCACCGGCAGCTGCAGTCATATGACCGGTACCGGTCTGGCGGCGATTCTTTTCGGGCCTCTTCATGCCACGGTGCTGGGGCTGATCGTGCTGCTGTTCCAGGCGCTGCTGCTGGCTCATGGAGGGCTGACCACCCTGGGAGCCAATACTTTCAGTATGGCAGTAGCTGGGCCGGTGGTGTCCTGGGCTGTGTGGCAGCTTTGCCGCAAAGGTGGGGTGAACCGCAAGGTTTCGGTCTTTCTGGCGGCCTTCCTGGGGGATCTGCTGACCTACTGCGTCACCAGTTTGCAGCTGGCTCTGGCTTACCCCTCTCCGGAGGGAGGGCTGGCTGCCAGTGCCGTCTCCTTTTTGGGGGTATTCGCCCCCACTCAGCTGCCCTTGGCGGTCATCGAAGGAATTTTGACCGTGCTCATCATCATGGGTATGGAAAGCTATGCCCAGCCGGAACTGAGTGAGATTGGATTTATCCGGGAGGGAGCCTGACATGAGTAAAAATTTGAAACTGACCCTTGTTTTGCTGGCCGTGGTTGTGCTGCTGATCCTGGTTCCCTTTGTTCTGGCCCCGGGAGCGGAGTTCGGCGGCAGCGATGACGCCGGAAGCCAGATGGTGGAGCAGGTGACGGGTCAGCCTTACGAGCCATGGTTTACCCCGGTGCTGGAAACCGCCCTGGGCGGGGAGCTGCCGGGGGAGATCGAAAGCCTCATCTTCTGCGTCCAGACGGGAATCGGCGTGGGAATCATTTCCTTCGCCTTCGGCTATCTGGTGGCCCGGAAGAAGTATAAGAAGGATGATGGGGCCACCACTTTGCAGAAGGACTGAAACAGTCCATTGGAAGTTGCTGGGGTAGATTTGTTC
>CASFXA010000103.1 GCA_949298535.1 uncultured Oscillospiraceae bacterium | reverse complement strand
ACCGGCAAGCCCATCCTGGCCAATGTCATGGGCGGCTTCTCCGGTCCCGCCATCTTCCCGGTGGCCCTGCGGATGGTGTATCAGGTTGCCCACGCCGTTTCGGTGCCGGTCATCGGCATGGGCGGCGTCTCCACCGCCAAGGATGTGCTGGAGATGATGATGGCGGGAGCCACCGCCGTTCAGGTGGGAGCCGCCAACCTCCGCAACCCCTACGCCTGCAAGGAGATCATTGAACAGCTGCCTCTGGAGATGGAGCGGCTGGGCATTGAGAAGCTGAGTGATATTATAGGAGGATACAAGAAATGAACCGTGACGTCATTATCGCCTGCGATTTCGCCACCGGCGAGGAGACCCTGGCTTTTCTGGACCGTTTCCCCGAAGGGGAGAAGCCCTTTGTAAAGATCGGCATGGAGCTGTTCTATGCCGAAGGCCCGGAGATCGTCCGTCAGCTGAAGGCTCGGGGACACCGGATTTTCCTGGATCTGAAGCTCCATGACATCCCCAATACCGTCAAGAAGGCCATGGCGGTTCTCTCCCGGCTGGATGTGGATATTGCCAACCTCCACGCCGCTGGTACCATTGAGATGATGAAGGCCGCCAGGGAGGGCCTCACCCGTCCCGACGGCACCCGGCCACTCCTGATTGCGGTTACTCAGCTCACCTCCACCAGCGAGGAGCGGATGCAGAAGGAACTGCTCATTAACGCCAGCATCAACGACACTGTCATTCACTATGCCCGCAACGCCAAAGAGGCGGGGCTGGACGGCGTGGTCTGCTCTCCCCTGGAGGCGGGTATGGTCAAGGAAGCCTGCGGTAAGGAGTTTCTCACCGTGACCCCCGGCATCCGCTTTGCTGACGGGGACAAGGGAGATCAGGTGCGGGTCACCACTCCTGAGAAAGCCCGGGAGATTGGTACCGACTATATCGTGGTGGGCCGTCCCATCACCGCTGCCGCCGATCCGGTGGCCGCTTATCGCCGCTGCGTGAAGGAATTTGTCGGCTGAGCCCTATTTGACTGAAAAGGAGAATCGTCATGAATCTGGAAAGAACCATCGCCAAGGATCTGTTGTCCATTGAAGCTGTTTTTCTGCGTCCCCAGCAGCCCTTTACCTGGGCCAGCGGCATCAAGAGCCCCATCTATTGTGATAACCGTTTGACCCTCACCGCCCCCGCCGTCCGCAAGGATGTGGAAGCAGGCCTTGCTTCCCTCATCAAGGAGCATTATCCCGACTGCCAGGTTCTGATGGGCACCAGCACCGCTGGCATCGCTCACGCCGCTATCACCGCCACCATTCTGGACCTGCCTATGGGCTATGTCCGTTCCGGCGCCAAGGACCATGGCCGCACCAATCAGATCGAGGGTAAGCTGGAGCCCGGCCAGAAAGTGGTCGTGGTGGAGGACCTCATCTCCACCGGCGGCAGCGTGCTGGAAGTGGTGAAGGTCCTGCGGGAAGCGGGAGCCGAGGTGCTGGGGATCGTCAGCATCTTCACCTATGGCATGAAGAAGGGTCTGGACCGCATGGCTGAGGCTCAGGTGAAGAATGTCTCCCTGTGCAACCTGGACGCCCTGCTGGAAGTGGCCGCTGAGGAAGGTTACATCAAGACCGACGACATCGCCCGCATCCGCAAGTTCCGTGACAATCCCTCCGACGAAAGCTGGATTGGCTGAGAAACGACAATCACAGATCAAAACGCCCCGTTCTCTGGTTTAAGCAGAGGGCGGGGCGTTTGTTTCGTCCTTTAGCTTCGGTGGGGAAGAAGGGGAGACGGGAGGTACGCCCAAAGGGACTCGTCCCTTTGGAATCCCATAGTTGAGGCAATAGCGATCGGGTTAGTCCGGGAAAGTGCCGGCCGCTGTTTTGGTCTGTACTTTTTAGTGTTAAGGGGAACGGATTGGAGGGATGGTTCCTGCGTCTGTTTCGGCAGAGACAGAATTGCCCGCCCGCTATTGGTCCGGGTAAAGCCGGACAAAGCCGCTCGCTGCTTTGGGGAGGGATTTGCTGTCTGTTCTGAATGGCTGCCGGGTAAAGAGTGGGTGCCAGGGGTTACGCCCAAAGGGACTCGTCCCTTTGGAATCCCGCCGTTGAGGCTATAGCGAGAGGGTTAGTCTGGAAATCTGCCTGCCGCTGTTTTGGCTGGTACCTTTTAGGTTTAAGGGGAACGAGTGGGAGGGATGGTCTCTGTTCCTGTGGCGGCAAAGGCAAAATCGCCCGCTCGCTTATTGTCCGGGTAAAGCCGGACAAAGCCGCTCGCTCCTTTGGTGGAAAAGATGGCCGCCTAAGGCGGCCAAAGGGGGCGGCGGATAAACCGCCGCCCCCAGAGGATAAAAGCCTTAGTTTTCAGCAGACACGATAATTTAAACAATGATAAACGCGGGGATTTGTTTCATTTTCAGGCCATTTCCAGTAGCTATTGAAATACCAATCCGGCAGATTGCATACCGCTGGAAACGTGCTGAGTTCCTTGGATACATCGGTTTCTCTCTTTTTATCTCTTTTCCCGGATCAGGTTCCAAATCCAGATGCACAGGGTTATGATTATGGTGGTGACAAGGAACGTCACCAGAAAATGAAACAAAATATCCCACAGTCCCCATACCCCAAGATGGTTCCAGGCCTGTACCAGAACAGCGCCGATACTGGCGCCGGCACAAGGCGGCAATGCCGTGCGGATGGCTTTTTTCATTCCCGTCGCCTCTCCCGATTCCTTTCTGATCGTGTTGAGCTATCGTTCAGGAAAAGTATATCATAGGCAGCGAAAGGGATCAATCTGCCCGGTACGGTGGGAATATTCTGCTTGTTTATTTTCTGAAGAAAATTGCTGTTGGGAGAATTGTTCAGAGTTATCCGCTCTTAGCTTGCCCATATGACATCTGCTCCCGCCGCACCTCCTCCACCACTTTGCCGTCCCGGATGACCACCGTCCTGGGAGCTTGGGCGGCAATATCCGGATCATGGGTGATGAGAATCAGGGTCCGGCCTTCCTGCCATAGTTCCCGAAGGAGGGCCATCACCTGCTGTCCCGCTTCCCGGTCCAGGTTTCCAGTAGGTTCGTCCGCCAGAATCAGGGGAGGACGGGGAGCGATGGCTCTGGCAATGGCGGTGCGCTGCTGCTGGCCTCCCGACATTTGAGCCGGCAGATGATCCGCCCGCTGGGCAAGTCCCACCCGGTCCAGCGCCTCCAGGGCCAGCCGGCGTCGCTCCAGAGGAGGGATCCGCTGATAGTAAAGGGGCAGCTCCACGTTTTCCAGGGCGGTCAGCCCCGGCAGAAGATGGAACCCCTGAAAGACAAAGCCGATGGTTTTGCGGCGGATTCGGGAAAGCTGTGCCTCATCAAGAGCCGCCACATCCTCCCCCTCCAGCAGGTAGCGGCCACCGGTGGGTTGATCCAGACATCCCAACTGATTCATCAGGGTGGACTTTCCGGAGCCGGAGGGACCGATAATGGTGACAAATTCTCCGGTTTCCACAGTCAGATTTACCCCATCCAGCGCCTTGACCAGTCCCTCCCCCTGGGGATACCATTTTTGCAGTTGCTGCAATTCCATCAAAACGGACAATCGCCTCCGCCCCTTTCTTTTCCACTAGGATGCCCTGAAAAGGTGGAAAAAAACGGGAGGGAGGCGATTTTTATTTGATCCGGTGCGGAGCTAATACTTGGTAATTGGGCTCAAAACCGATGCCCGGGCGATCCGGGGGACTCATAGTGCCATCGCTGTTGATAGTGAGACGGTGATCCAAAACGTCATTCCACAGAGCGTCATACTCTGAGGAACATCAGTATATCATTGATGCGCTTCTCAACCATGATGAGCGACAGTTGGAAAAGGCCATCACGGAACATATCAATCGCACAGAAAATTTGGTAAAATTCCTTCTCCACCAAACGCAGGACGATCGGTGATCTGCCGATCAAAGTGATAAAAACAGTGGATTTTTCGGGAGCCGGGGAATTGGACGCACGATGTTTTTCCAGGAAAAAGGCAACAGGACAAACCCTTTCAAATGAAGGAATTTGTCCTGTTGTTTTTTATGAAATTTTCCTTTGAATGAAATGCCTCAGTGAAAAAGAAAAATTTGAAATTCAGAGAAAACCGTTGACTTTCGTTCCCAGGACTTATGGGCTTTGCCGCAGCTCCACCGACAGCACCGTCTGATTGGGCAGACAGCAGGCCAGATCCAGATCCTGGCTGACAAAGCCAGTATTGACACAGACCTGATCGGGACAGTCGGAGCTGAGGAAACGGATGGCATGGTCCTTGATTTCAAAGGTGATGTTGCGCCCGGTGGAATCCAGAATGGAAAAGGTGCCGTCTTCAGCCAGATCCAGGGGAATTTCCTGAATCACTTCTCCGTCCACCCACAGCACCGCCACCAGCTGCTCCGACGGAGCGGAGGATTGCTGGGGGCGGAGGAGAAACGCCAGGCAGGCAACAGCCGCCAGGCCGACCAGGCCGTAAAGGACCAACGCGGTCCTGCTTGTTTTTTTCATTCAATTACTCCTTCGGTTGATTGGCGGAGGAAACGGGGGAAAGGTCCTTGGAAGGGGCCGCTTCATCAGGCAGACGCATCAGAATGGCGGAATGGCCGTGAAGGGAGAAGCAGTCCTCCATGCCGCCCACTGTCAGCAGAGGCTGGGCGTCCCGAAGCAGCCAGGGGTCGTAGGGGATTTCCAGATCTTCCCGGCTGCGGTTGACGCAGATGAGAAGGGTTCGGTCCCCCAACCGACGCAGATAGGTGCAGCCGCGGTGATCGAAAGCGACGGATTCAAAGCTGCCGGTGCGCAGAATGGAGGATTTCTTGTGGAGATTTCCCAGGATCCGGAAAAAGTCCACCAGCCCCACATCCTCCTTTCCCCAGGGATAGGTTCCCCGGTTAAAGGGGTCGGCATACCCCACCAGACCAGCTTCATCCCCGTAATAAAGGCAAGGGGCGCCGGGAAGGGTATACTGAATCATGGCCGCCAGCAGAAACATCTGCCGTCCGGCATAGAAGGTGGGAACATCCAGGGTGTTGTGCTGGCGCTGCCATTCCCGGTCATGCCCCTCCATGGGCGGGGCCGCTAAAGCGGTGATGGCCCGGGGCACGTCATGGGTGGACAGACAGTTCATCAGCACCGGGATCACCGGCGCGGGATAGTTTTCCAGAATGGTTTCGATGGCCTCCCGCAGTTCCGCCCCCGCTCCATAGCGGATGAAGTTGAGGATGGCGGAGCGCCAGGGATAGTTCATCACGCTGTCCAGCTCCTGCCCCTGGAAGTATTGCCGGCGGCAGCCATAGCTGATTTTATTGGAGGCGTCTTCCCACACTTCCCCCAGCAGGAGGCTGTTGGGGTTTTCTTCCTTGACTGCCCTGCGGATGTCCTGAATGAAGCTGTCCGGCAGCTCGTCGGCCACGTCCAGCCGGAAGCCTTTGGCCCCCGCCTGCAGCCAGGTGCGCAGCACCCCGTTTTTTCCGCAGATAAAATCCCGGTAGGAGTCACATTCCTCGTTGACATTGGGCAGCGTTTCAAAGCCCCACCAGCTTTGGTACCGGGTGGGATATTGCTCCCAGCTGAACCAATCCCGGTAAGGGCTGTTGGGATCCTGATAGGCGCCCACCGCGCCGTATCGTCCCTCCTTATTGAAGTAAACGCTGTCGCTGCCGGTATGGTTAAAAACGCCGTCCAGCATCACCTGGATTCCCCACTTGGCGGCGTCGGCGCACAGCTGACGGAAGTCTTCGTTATCGCCCAGGAGAGGATCCACCCGGCTGTAGTCAGCGGTGTTGTAGCGATGGTTGGAATGGGCTTCAAAAATAGGATTGAGGTACAGCACCTCCACCCCCAGGCCCGCCAGATAGGGGAGTTTTTGGCGGATTCCCTCCAAGTCCCCCCCGAAGTAGTCGTTGCAAAGAAACTCCCCCCGGGCATTGGGGCGGCTGACAGGTTCTTCGTGCCAGTCTTTATGGAGAATCCGGTCCGGAGGGACGCGGTCCTTTGCCTTGCCGCTGTTGCAGAAACGGTCAGGGAAGATCTGATAGAATACCGCGCCAGCCAGCTCCGGAGGAGTTTGAAACTCAGGAGCGTAAACGGTCAGCTGCCACAGCTCCTTGCTCTCGTAGCTGGCCAAACCTCCGGCGGTCCGGCCCAAGGTGCGGCGGGCGCCGCCGGAGAGAATGGAAAAGCGGTAAAACAGCAGCTCCGGCACCGGAGGGGTAAACTCGCAGATGTAGCTGTCAAAGCCCTCAGCCCGGGACTCAAAGACAAAGGGCGTCACCAGGGAAGGGGTGTCAAAAAGATCGTCCTGGAACACCTCCAGCACCGCTTTGGGATCGGGGGTGTGATGGGGGAAGGTCAGGCGAAAGGAGACGGCAGTACCGGCGGGTACTGCGCCAAAGGGCGATTTGTAAAATTCATTTCGGCTGCAAAAGATCATGACGAAGGGTTCCTCTCCGGTAAAGATGGGTGGCGAGACGGTGAATACCGAAAAGGGCGGCTGCTGGTGAGCCGCCCTTTTGTGTGAAAAAGAAGGGTTGCTGAAGCGCCTGTTGGAAAACCGGGAAAAAGCGCGGGAACACAATCATTTGTTCAGATGCCAGATCTCCCGGGCATAGTCCTCAATGGAGCGGTCTGCGCAGAAGATGCCGGAGGCGGCGATGTTCCGCAGACTCATCCGCTGCCAGCGGAGGGGATCCTGGCTGTAAATCTGGGAAGCGGTCCGCTGTACGTCGCAGTAGCTGGCGAAATCCGCCATGGCCATATACCGGTCATTGTGGGCCACATACCGGGCGATCTCCCCGAAGGAAGCCAGGTTGGGACGGGAGTTGAGGAAGTTCATCACCCGGCGCAGGTCTTCGTTGCCGCTGATGAAGTTTTGAGGATTGTAGCCCTGACGCTTGAGGTTCTCCACCTCATGGGCCTTCATGCCGAAGATGAGAATGTTTTCCGCCCCTGCCTGCTGGCCGATTTCAATGTTGGCCCCGTCCAGGGTGCCCAGGGTGACCGCGCCGTTGAGCATCAGCTTCATATTGCCAGTGCCGCTGGCCTCGGTGCCGGCCAGGGAAATCTGCTCGGAAATTTCGCTGGCGGGCATCAGCCGCTCGGACATGGTGACATTGTATTCCTCCAGGAAAACAATTTTCAGTTTGTCCCTGGTTTGGGGATCCGCCTCAATGAGGGTGGCCAGGTCGCAGATGAATTTGATGATTTGCTTTGCCAGATAATAGCCGGGGGCCGCCTTGGCGCCGAAAATATAGGTTTTGGGGACAAAATCCTCGTTGGGATGATCCTTGATCCACAGATACTCCAGGGCGATGTGCAGGGCGTTGAGATGCTGCCGCTTATATTCGTGGAGGCGCTTGACCTGTACGTCGAAGATGGAATGGGGATTGACCACCACGCCCCGCTCGTCGTTGAGGTAGCAGGCGAAATTGATCTTATTGCGGTATTTGATCTCTCCCAGCTCCCGGAGAACTTCGTCGTTGTACTCCAGATTCTTCAGCTGAGACAGCTGGGAGAAGTCGTGGAGGAAGCCATCGCCGATGTGATCCACAATGAATTTGTTCAGCAGGGGATTGGACTGCATCAGCCACCGGCGGGAAGCGATGCCGTTGGTGACATTGGTGAACTTGGCCGGCTGAACGGTGTAGAAATCGTGGAAGACATCCTCTTTAATGATGTCGGAATGGAGACGGGAAACGCCGTTGACGCTGTGGCTGCCCACTACGCAGAGGTAAGCCATCCGCACCTTTCCGTCACAGATGATGGACATCCGGCGGATTTCTTCCTCGCTCTTGTGGTACCGCTCCCGCAGCTTGATGCAGAAGCGGCGGTTGATCTCGCAGATGATCTGATAGATCCGGGGCAGGAGAGATTCCATCTGACCGATGTCCCATTGCTCCAGAGCCTCGGACATGACCGTGTGATTGGTGTAGGCGAAGGTCTGCTTGACGATGTCCCAGCACTGATCCCAGCTGTAGCCGCACTCATCCAGCAGCACCCGCATCAGTTCGGGGATAGCCAGGGTGGGATGGGTGTCGTTGATGTGGATGGCGTTTTTCTCGGCGAAGTTGTCGATGGTGCCGTAAACCGACATATGGCGGCGGAAAATATCCCCCACCGCGGCGCAAACCAGGAAATACTGCTGCCGCAGCCGCAGCATCTTGCCTTCGTCGTGGTTGTCATTGGGATAAAGGACCTTGCTGATGACCTCGGAATAGGAGTTCTTGCCGAAGGCCCCCAGATAGTCGCCCTTGTTGAACAGATCCATATCGATGCCGGGGCTCTTGGCCTGCCACAACCGAAGCAGGCTCACCGCCTGGGTGTCATAACCGGAGACATACATATTGTAGGGAACCGCCAGAACGGTGCTGTATCCGGTGTGCTGGGACATATGATGGCCGTTGTCCCACCGCTCGGTGACCGTGCCGCCGAAGCGCACTTCCACCGTATGCTCCGGCACCGCCTCCAGCCAGACTTCCCCGCCGGGAAGCCAGTAATCCGGCAGCTCGCTCTGCCAGCCGTCGGAAATCCGCTGCTTGAACATACCGTATTCATACAGAATACTGTAGCCGGTGGCGAGATAGCCGTCGGTGGCCAGGCCGTCCAGATAGCAGGCGGCCAGCCGGCCAAGACCGCCGTTGCCCAGGCCGGGGTCCGGCTCGCATTTGTACAGGTTTTCCAGCTTGATGTCACATTGGGCCAGGGCCTGGGTGAACTTCTCCTGAAGCCCCAGGTTGTACAGGGAATTTTTCAGGCTTTTGCCCATGAGAAACTCCATGGACAGATAATAGACCTGTTTTTGTCCCTTGGCGTTGCAGTGGGCGATGAAGGCTTTCCGCCGCTCCTCCATCAGATCCCGCACCACCAGGGCGCAGGCCTTGTAAAACTGCTCGTTGGAGGCGCTGGTGGGGTTGGTGGACATCTCGCCGGTGAGTTTGTTGAAGATTGCCTGGCGGATCTGTTCCACAGAAATATTGACAGGTTTATTCATGCTGAAAGCTCCATTCTGCTGCAAAGGCAGCAAAGATTTCCCCTCCTTGCCGGGGTACAGTCAAGGGCGGGGACAAACAAAAAAAGACCCATACCCATATCCAGCCGAAGAGCGCAACAAAACAGACGCTTCGGCGATAAAATGGAGAGACCGAAGGACTGGCGGGCCTTGACGTCCTTATTATACCGTAAAAAGCTGGAATCTTCAACGTTTACAGGGCAGAAAGGGGAGAAAAATCTTCAAAAGGCCTTTTTTCCCGGGGCTTTTTCCTATATAATATGAACATACGCGGCTTTTTGACCGTAAAAAACGGAAAAAAGAGGGGTTCCCTCCGCTTGTGAAGGGGGGAGCCCGGAAAATAAAAGGGAGTGTAAACTGTGGCAAACCGTATCAAGGTGACCATCCTTGGCAACACCTATACCATCACCACCGACAGCGAGGAGGAGCGGATCCGGCGGATTGAGAGACAGCTGGAAGAGGATCTGACGGAAATTATGGATTCCAAAAGAAACCTTTCCTCGGTGGACGCGCTGGTGATTATCGCGCTGAATCTGCTGGATCAGCTGGATGCGGGGGAGGAGGCCACTGACCGGATGCGGGACCAGCTGAGCCAGTATCTGGAAGATGCGGCCCGGGCGCGGATTGAGCTGGAGGAAGCCCGCCGTGAGGTGGAGCGCCTGAAGCGGGAGTTGGAGATGGCCCGGGGACAGGCCCGGAAATAACAGGGACCCAGGAGCGGCACAGGCTTTCCGCTCCTGTTTTTTTGCCGTCTTGAAGGGAGAGGGGTCATGGAAAGAAAAATGGAATTGCTGGCTCCGGTGGGAGGCCATGAACAGCTGTTGGCGGCGGTGCGCAGCGGCGCCACGGCGGTCTATCTGGGGGGAAAGGGATTCAACGCCCGGCGGAATGCGGAGAACTTTGAGGAACAGTCCCTGGAGGAAGCAGTGGGGTACTGTCATGCCCGGGGAGTGGCGGTCCATGTCACCCTCAACACCCTCTTTCTGGACAAGGAGCGGCAGGCCATCATAGAAGAAATTAAGGCCATCGCCCGCAGCGGCGCCGACGCGGTGCTGGTCCAGGATCTGGGGGCGGCGGCGCTGGTGAGGCAGATTTGTCCCGGATTGGCCCTTCATGCCTCCACCCAGCTGTCCATCCACAGCGTGGAGGGGGTGCGGCAGCTGGAGGAAATGGGCTTTTCCCAGGTGGTGCTGGCCCGGGAGGCGACGGCGGAGGAAATCCGATCCATCCGGGCGGCCACCGACATGAAGCTGGAGGTATTTGTCCACGGGGCCCTGTGTATGTCCATGTCAGGGCAGTGCTATCTTTCCTCCCTCATCGGGGAGCGAAGCGGCAACCGGGGTCTGTGCGCCCAGCCCTGCCGCCTCAATTTCAGAGCCCGGGGAAGGGAATACGCCCTCTCCTTAAAGGATCTGAGCCTCATCAGCCGCATGGGGGAGCTGAAGCAGCTGGGGGTGGATTCCCTGAAGATCGAGGGGCGGATGAAGCGGCCAGAGTATGTGGCCGCCGCTGTGACCGCCTGCCGGCAGGCTCTGGATGGGCAGGCTCCGGACCTGGAGCGTCTCCAGGCGGTCTTTTCCCGCAGCGGCTTCACCGACGGCTATCTCACCGGAAAGCGGGATCTGTCCATGTTCGGGATCCGGCGGAAGGAGGATGTCACCGCTGCCGCCGGCGTATTGGGAGAATTGGCGGGCCTGTATCGGGGGGAGACCCCCCTGGTGCCGGTGGAGATGTTTTTCCGGATGGAGGAGGGCCGTCCCGCCCGCCTGATTGTCACAAGCCCTCAGGGAGCCGGAGCGGAAGTGGAGGGGCCGGAGCCTCAGCAGGCCCGCACCCGTCCCACCGATGAGGCCCTGGTGCGCCGCAGCATGGAAAAATGCGGAGGGACCCCTTATTACCTGGAAAAGCTGGAAACCCGCCTGGGAGAGGGGCTGATGCTGCCGGTTTCCGCCCTCAACGCCATGCGCTCCTCCGCCCTGGAGCAGCTTTTGGCAAAGGAGGAGGCGCCCCGCCCCCATCCCATCAGGGAGCCTCAGCCCCAGACGCCGGTCACCCAAAAGGGAGAGGGGCAGCCGGAACTCTGGGTTCGGCTCCAGCAAAAAGAACAGCTGTCCCCGGAGATGGAAGCCCGGGCCCGGCGGATCATCCTGCCGGTGGAGGCGCTGAAGGATTGCCCGGAACTGATCTCCCGTCTGGGGGACAAGCTGGTGGGAGAGCTGCCGGCAGCAGCTTTTCAGCGGGCGGAGGATGGACTGAAGAATCTGCTGCCCCGGCTGAAAGAGCAGGGCCTTGGGACCCTGATGGCGGGGAACCTGGCCGCTGTCCATATGGGGCGGGAAGGAGGCTTCCGGCTTTTGGGGGATTATTCCCTCAACATTCTCAACCGGGACGCCCTGGAGGAGTACGCCCGGCTGGGGGTGGAGGAAGCGATTCTCTCCTTTGAGCTGAATCTGAAAGGGGCCCGGAAGCTGCCACAAGTTATTCCCACCGGGGTGATCGGATACGGGAATCTCCCTCTGATGATTTTCCGCAGCTGTCCGGCCAAGGGCCCCAAAGGTTGTGGAAGCTGTGAGGGGCGGGCGGCGGTTACTGACCGCTTGGGCAACGATTTTCCCTTGCTGTGTCATCAAAAACAGTATTCCCAGCTGCTGAATATGGTGCCCCTTTATCTGGGGGACAAGCAGGGGGATCTGCGGGGATTGTCCCATGTGGTGCTGCGTTTTACCATCGAGGATCCCGCCCGGTGCGCCCGGGTGTTCCGCCTGTGGAACGAGGGGGCAGCCTTCGACGGCAAACGCACGGGAGGGCTTTGTTACCGGGAACTGAAATAATCCCCGGGAAGGCGGCGCGGACAGAAGGGATACAGGCTGGCCGGAAATCTGGGGCAGGGAGTTTTTTGGAGAGCCTCCGGATTTGGGGTCGCAAACAGCGACAATCTTTCCAGCCCCAAAAAAGAACTTTGAGATCGTTTGGAACTATTGGCTGATCCCGAAAGGAGAAAAATTTGATGAATCAACTGAAATACAAGCGCACCCGGCCAGAGGCGATTCCTCCCCGCCGGGCAACCGCCGGAAGCGCCGGATATGATCTGGCGGCGGCGATCAGGGAACCTATGGAGGTGCGCCATGGGGCGGTGACAGTGATCCCCACCGGGGTGGCCATCCAGCTGGAGCCGGGATATGTGGCGCTGGTCTTTGGCCGCAGTGGTCTGGGAATCAAAAAAGGCGTGGTTCCCGCCAACGGGGTGGGGGTCATCGACAGCGACTATCGGGGAGAGATGATGGTGGGTCTCACCTGCCAGCGGGAGGAACCTTACACCGTCCAGCCGGGGGAGCGGATTGCCCAGATGGTGGTGTTGCCGGTGGCGACGCCGGAACTGACAGAGGCGGAAGAGCTGGAGGATTCCCAGAGGGGAACCGGCGGCTTCGGCTCCACCGGCTCCCGGTGAGGAGGGACGGAGATGAAACTGATTCTGGCTTCCCAGTCTCCCAGAAGGAAGGAGCTGCTGGGATATTACACCAATGATTTTCAGGTGAGGGTTTCCCAGGCGGACGAGACCCTGCCGGAGGGGATCGATCCCGGCGAGGCAGTGGCGCTGCTGGCCCAGCGGAAGGCGCAGGCGGTGGCCGCGCTGCCGGAGTGTAAAGGCTGCCGGATCATCGGGGCCGATACGGTGGTGGCGGTGGAGGGGCACATTCTGGGCAAGCCCCATTCCCCGGAGGAGGCCCGGGAGATGCTTGAGCTTCTCAGCGGCAGGGTCCACAGCGTTTATACCGGTGTGGCGGTGCTGGGCCCCGGGGAACGGGAGGTTTTCACCCAGCGGACCCAGGTGGAATTTTATCCCCTTTCCGCCAGGGAGATCGACGACTATGTGGCCACCGGGGAGCCCATGGACAAAGCGGGGGCCTACGGCATCCAGGGACGGGGCGGTTTGCTGGTGCGGCGGCTGGAGGGAGATTACTTCAATGTCATGGGACTGCCTGTCGCACGCCTGGCCCGGGTGTTGAAGATGCTGGAACAGGGGGAAAAAGCTGGCGGCTGAGGGATTCGCCGGCTGTGAAAAAGGGAGAAAAAAGATCCCAGGTCCCCCAAGAGGGAAACGGACGGGAAATGGTATCCCGGCCCCCGGGACCGGGGGATGGAGGCGCCGGGCGGAAAACCGGTCCCCGGAAGAAACGGTTGGATTCCGCGGGAGGGGAAAGGCGCCCTTTGAATTGTCCTCTGTCCCCCCCGCTGACGCCCCCTCGGCCCGGAGGGGAGGTTCTCCGGCGGAAGAAATACGGCTGCGGCTCTGGAGCGCCCCCTTTCCGGGGATGGCCCTCAACCGTGGCTTAAGAACAGAATCAGGGGCGGGCGGCTGAAAAAGCTGAGAAGGCCGCTGATGTGTCGTCCGCTTCAGGCGGGCTTTTTTCGGAAGTTTTGTGACCAAATTTCCCTGAGACACGCTCTCAAGGAAAAAATTCATATATTTGCAATAAATTCAGCGCAATTATTGGCGCTGCCTTTCTTGTGAAACGTTCCGGGATAGGGTATAATAACCCTGAACAATTGATGGCGCTTCTGACGGAAGGGCTGGCTGTGCAGGCAGAGAGGCTTTTCGCCGGAAGGAAAAGGTTATTCCGCCGTCCTCAGGGTTGGGGGCGGTTTGTCCCGGTTCCAGCGCGGCGCAGGGAACCAACCAAAACAGGAAAGAAATGACTCTTCCGGCGGATGGATGATCCACCATGGCAGAAAAGGGGATCCGTTGGAGCTTTTGCAGCCGGAGGATTTTGGGGAGGGGAAAATCTCCTCCCGCCATAAAGAAGTTCCGGCCAGGCCGGGAAGGAGAAGGACAGATGTTTGGTAGCAAGGATATTGGAATCGATCTGGGAACGGCGAACACCCTGATTTATATGAAAGGCAAAGGCATCATTATGAGGGAGCCGTCGGTGGTGGCGGTGGACATCCGCAACGACCATGTGATCCATGTTGGCCAGAAAGCCAAGGACGTGGTGGGCCGTACTCCTGGTTCTATTGTAGCCATCCGGCCCCTGAAGGACGGCGTTATCGCCGATTTTGACATCACTGCCAGTATGCTGTCTGAATTTATCAAATCGGTGGTAGGCAAGCGCATTTTCGGCAAACCCCGGATTGTCATCTGCATCCCCTCCGGAGTGACCGCCGTGGAGAAGCGGGCGGTCCGGGAAGCAGCGGAGACCGCCGGAGGCAAATCGGTGGCGATTATCGAGGAGCCTATGGCGGCGGCCATCGGCGCGGGATTGCCGGTGGAGGAGGCCATTGGCAGTATGGTGGTGGACATCGGCGGCGGCACCAGCGAGGTGGCGGTGATCTCCATGGGAGGCATTGTCACATCCAAATCGGTGCGGGTAGCCGGCGACGAGTTTGACCGCAACATCATCGCCTACATCAAAAAGAAATACAACCTCCTCATCGGCGAGCGCACCGCTGAGGACATCAAGATTCAAATTGGTTCCGCTTACCCCTATGAGAATGAGGAGGCCATCCAGGTTACCGGACGGAACCTGGTGGACGGCTTCCCCAAAGATATTATGCTCACCCCCAAGGAGGTTCGGGAGGCCCTGGCAGACTCGGTGGTAACCATTCTGGACGCCATCCGCACCACGCTGGAGCGGACGCCTCCGGAACTGTCCGCCGATATTATTGACCGGGGCATCACCCTCACCGGAGGCGGAGCCATGCTCAAGGGGCTGGACGAGTTGATCTCCATTGAAACGGGGATGCCGGTGCATATCGCGGAGAATCCTCTGGATTGCGTGGCGTTGGGCACCGGGCGCATCCTGGAGTTCCCCTTCAGGCAGAAGGAAGCGCTGTTCACCGATGAGAGACACTGACCGCTGGATGGGAGATCGGCGGAGCTGCCCGCGGGCCGAAGGCTTGCGGGCGTTGTCATATCCGCGTCCCGAAGGGAGAGACCATGAAAGATTTTTTTAAGAGCAAGCGGTTCCATCTGCTGCTGGCGGTATTTTCCCTGTTGTTTGCTTTTTTGCTCCGGGCGATTTATACCGATGCCCTGATGCCCTTCCTCTCCGGAGTGGGAGGGATTCTGATGACCCCGGTGGCGCAGGTGACGGCGTCCCTGTCCGGTTTGGCTGGGGAGGCCCTGGGTCCCTATTTCAATGTGGCCCAGCTGGTGGAGGAAAATGAAGCGCTGCGGGAGGAAAACCGCAGGCTCACCGAGCAGATGGTGGATTACCAGAACCTGAAAACGGAAAACGATCAGTTCCGGGAATATCTGGAGCTGAAAGAACGGAATCAGGACTTTGTTTTTGAGCCGGCATCGGTGATTGGCCGAAGCCCTGACGACCGTTTTGGCTCCTTTATCATTGATGTGGGCACCTATCACGGCGTCACCGAGCGATGCCCCGTCATCACCTCCGACGGCCTGATTGGGGTGGTCCAGGAAGTGAGCTACAGTTACGCCAAGGTTTCCACCATTTTGGATGTGGCCATCAATGTTGGCGGAGTGGATATTCGCAGCCAGGATACCGGCGTCATCACCGGCACCTTCTCCCTGGCGGAGCAGGACCGGTGCAAGCTGGGCTTTCTTTCCCGGGAGAGCGGCGTAACGGTGGGAGATACGATTGTCACTTCCGGTGTGGGAGGAATGATGCCCCGGGGACTGGTGATCGGACAGGTGGAGTCCATCGAAAACGAAGTGAGCGGACTGTCCCTCTATGCGGTCATCAATCCGGCGGCGGACATCCGGGAGACCAAGAGCGTGGTTGTGATTAAGGACTTTGCCAGCAAGGACGAAAACGCCAGCTTTACCGAATAAATTTCCGGCCCCTCCAAGAAAATGATGGAAACAGGATGCTTTCCCCTTTTCCCAGGAGGAAAAGAGCCGGAGGGACCGCCGGGGGAAGATTTCTGTCCCAGAGCTTTTAAAGGGGCAGCGGCGGAGAACCCCGGCGCTGAGCGGCGACAGCGATCAGCGGAGGCGCCGGAACGCTGAACCGGTCCTCAATTGGGTTCCGGGAGCCGCCAGGCAATCGCAAAGGAGGGAACAGATGCTTTCCACACGATACAAGATCGGAAAATTTGCGCTGTATGTGGTGGTGCTGCTGGTTTTAACCACCCTTCAAAATACCCCGGGGCTGTTTGCCATTTGCGGGATCAAACCCATGCTGGCGGCGGCGATGGCCATTTCCATTGCCATGTTCGAGGGGGAGCTGGCCGGGGGATTGATGGGGGCTTTCGCCGGCTTCTGCTGCGATCTGTTCAGCTCCTATTCCTTCGGTTATTATACCCTGACACTTTTTTTCTTTTCTGTCACCATAGGGTTGCTGGTGCAGAGCTATATGCGTCCCGTAGTGGCCAACGCTGTCCTCTTTACCTTTATATCTATGGCGGTCAT
>CASFXA010000102.1 GCA_949298535.1 uncultured Oscillospiraceae bacterium | reverse complement strand
AGCCACAGCGGCGGCGCTTTGTCTGCTGGAAAGGCGGAGAGCGGGTCCGTTCTTTTTCCCCGCAAGCCTGAGCTTCCCGGATCCAGGACCCGGAAGGGGGCAGAATGGATTTTCCCGTTTTGCGCCCCTTTTCCGTCATTCCACAAAAGGGAGGGGGACGCCTTTTCTCCAGGTGTCCGGACGGCAGGCGGACCGGATCGGGAAAGGAGCCACGACCACTGCGGTCAGCGCTGACGGCAGCGGTCCCTCCTTTCGGGAAACGGGGAAGGGGCCGGGAAATTTTGTGCGATCCATCTGAATTTGGCGGGGGATTCTTGAGGAAGTTTGGAGGCGGCAGGGAAGGAAAAAGTTTGTTTCCCCTTGACTGTGCCGGGGGGATGATTTACACTGTTGCAGTTATCAAAACAGGCCGCCTGTTTCTTCCGGACCGGGGAGACAGGGGCCCTGCAAAGGAGCGGACCTCCATGAAGCAATATCAGGATACCTCCAGGGAGGTATTTTTCATGTCCCTGCCCATTTTTGGGGAGCTGCTGCTACAGCTGCTGGTGGGCAACGTGGATCAGTTTATGATGAGCCGGGTTTCCCAGGATGCGGTGGCGGCCATCGGCAACGGAAATCAGCTGATGAACCTGGTGATTATTGTGCTGAATGTGATGAGCATCGCCACCACCATTTTGATCTCCCAATATCTGGGGGCCAGGGATCAAACCAAAATCGCCCAGGTATGCAATCTGTCCCTGCTGGTGATGGGGATTGCCAGCCTGGGGGCCACCCTGGTGCTGCTGCTGGGGCACCGGACCATCTTTTCCTGGCTCCGGGTGCCGCAGACCGTGATGGACCCCGCCTGCACCTATCTGACCATTGTCAGCAGCTTCATTCTGGTTCAGGGGCTTTACCTCACCTTTTCCTCCATTCTCCGGGCCTTTGGGAGACTGCGGGAAGTGATGCTCTCCTCGGTGGTAATGAACGCCGTCAACATCCTCCTGAACGCTGTGCTGATTAACGGCCTGCTGGGCTTCCCCGCCCTGGGGATCGCCGGGGCGGCCATTTCCACCAACATCTCCAAATGTGTGGGATTGGGGCTGGTGTTCCTCTTTTTCCGCACCAGGGTGGGGGCGCCGCTCTCCCCTGGGGTTCTCCGTCCCTTTCCCGGACGGGTGCTGCGCCGGCTGCTGCTGCTCAGCCTCCCCTCCGGCGGAGAAAATCTCTCCTATAATCTGTCCCAGACCTGTATCCTGCGCTTTGTGAACCTCTTTGGCACCGCCGTCATCGCCACCAGGGTCTATTGCAATATGCTGGCCAACGCCGCCTACATCTATTCTCAGGCCATCTCCCAGGCGGCGCAGATCATCGTGGGCTATCTGGTGGGCAGCCGGGATCTGGAGCGGATCTCCCATCGGGTTTGGGCCACCATCGCCGCCTCCCTGGGGGTGTCCCTCTCCCTGACAGGGCTGATGCTCCTGTTTTCCAACCAAATTTTCGGCCTGTTCACCCAGGATGCCGCCATCTGGGCGCTGGGGCGGCAGATTCTGGTGGTGGAGCTGGTGCTGGAGATTGGCCGGTCGGTGAATATCACCATGGTCCGCTGCCTGGTGGCGGTGGGAGATGTGGCCTTCCCGGTGTATGTGGGCGTTTTCTCCATGTGGATTGTGGCGACCCTGGGCAGCTATTTCCTGGGAGTGGTGCTGGACTGGGGACTGGTGGGCATCTGGGTGGCTATGGCCATGGACGAATGTCTCCGGGGGCTGATCTTTGTGTTCCGCTTCCGTTCGGGAAGATGGCGGGCCAAAGCTCTGCCGGAACCGGCCCCTGCCGGCTGAACAGTTTCTCACGGTCCTCCGGTCCTGTTCTGTTGTCCGGGATCCCTTTGGGGGATGACAGTCCGGCCCTCTCCGCCCGGGATGAAAAAGCGCCGTCCCCGTCCCCCGGCACCGGTCCGGGTTTGGGACGACGCTTTTGATTTTGTGCTTCTGTGCTGTTTCAGGAGTTTCCCGGGACGGGCAGGTCTCACTTTTTTGGGAAAAACAGGGGAATCTGTTCCAGATAGATCAGGTCATCCCGCTTCGCGGCATCCCCCTCCGCCAGAATGGCGGCCCGGGCTACGACGGTGCCTCCCGCCCTCTGCACCAGCTGTTCCAGGGAGGCGAGGGAAGCGCCGGTGGACACCACGTCGTCCACCAGGGCGATCCGGGCGCCCTTGATCCGCTTTTGGTCCTCCTCATCCAGACAGAGGATCTGCTGCTCCTGGGTGGTAATGGATTTTACCGGGGTGACCACCGGATTGCTCATATATCCTTTCACCGATTTGCGGGCGATGAGATACCGGGGCATCCCCATCACTTTGGCCATTTCATAGATCAGGGGGATGCTTTTGGCCTCGGCGGTCAAGAGATAGTCGATCCCCTTGGGCATCCTGGCGGCCAGTTCCCGGGCGCAGGGCTCCACAATCTGGGTGTCCCCAAAGATGACAAAGGCGGCGATGGCCAGTTCCGGGGTCAGGGAGACCACCGGCAGACGGCGCTTCTGACCGGCTACGGTAATGTCATAATATTCCATGGTGATAGCTCCTTTCTGGAAATGGGAGAAACAGAAAGGGGAGAAGATCTTCCCTTCCTGACATCCTTAGATCACAATGTATTTATTATAACACGGGGAAACCGGTTTTTCCATGAGCGCCGGGAAAAAGATTCTCCACGCCCAAGGAGCTTGTTTGTCCAGGGGGCGGACAAAAAACAAAGATCCCCCAGGGGGATTTTGTGGTATGATAAAACAGAGGAAGGCGGGCTGAATTTGCTCCGGGCCGTCTGCCATCCGTGGACAAAGGACAAAACGGTATTCCCAAGCCGGCCCTGCCTCCGGCAGCGTTTTCCTCCCCGCCTCCCGGAAGCCCGCCCTATCTCCGTGGAATCTGGAAGGGGCGGCCAGGAGCGTGAAACAGGAGTTGTCAAGGCTGCGGGATCAGGCGGATGCCTCCAGGGACAGGAAGGCAGAGCGGGCCTGTTTTTCCTCCATCCGGCCCTTGTCCGTGGAGGACACCTCCGGAGGATAAAATTTGATTCATAAAAAAGGGGCTGCGGCCCCGGACAGGAGAAAAAAGATGGAACAAAATGAAATTCTCACCCAGCTTCGCCAGCGGAAATCGGTCCGGGCCTGGGAGGACCGGCCTGTGCCGCCCCAGGTGCGCCAGGCGCTGCTGGAGGCTGCTTTTCAGGCTCCCACCGCGGGCAATCAGATGCTTTATACCATTCTGGAGGTGACGGATCCTGCCCTGAAAGCCCGGCTGGCGGAAACCTGCGATCACCAGCCCTTTATCGCCACCGCCCCCCTGGTGCTGGTGTTCCTGGCCGATTGCCAGCGCTGGCTGGACGCCTATGAGGCCGCCGGCTGCCATCCCCGCCGCCCCGGCCCCGGAGATCTGATGCTGGCGGCCTCCGACGCTCTCATCGCCGCCCAGAACACTGTGGTGGCGGCCCACAGCATGGGATTGGGCTCCTGCTACATCGGGGATGTGCTGGAACAGTGCGAAACCCATCGGCAGCTGCTGGGGCTGACGGAGTATGTGGTGCCGGCGGCCATGGTGGTCTACGGCTATCCCACCCGTCAGCAGCAGGAACGGACCAAACCCGCCCGGTTCCGCTCCCAGTGGGTGGTGTGTGAAAACCGTTACCATCGCAACACCCCGGAACAGCTCCGTCAGATGTTTGCCTGTCAGGCCCAGGACGGAGGCAGGAGTTCATGGGACTTCGATTCCTATCTCCAGGCCTTCTGCAAGCGGAAATACGATTCCGATTTTTCCCGGGAAATGTCCCGCTCCTGCGGAGAATACTGGAAGGCCTTTCTGAAGGAGCCGGAGAACAGATGAATTTTCATGGCAAAATCTTCCCTCTCCGTTGAAGTGTACTAGTTTATATGGTACAATCAACATAACACCACCCAGCGTGTGAGGAAGGGAGGAGATGGGCTCCGTGTTGTTGGGACAACGGAAAAAAACAGAAGAAACGCTGTTTGAGGAACTGTTCCGCACCTATGGCGCCTCCATGTATCGGATCGCCTACTCCATCCTTCGGGACAATGGACTGGCGGAAGATGCGGTTCAGCAAACATTTTTAAAAATTTTTCGGGAAATCAGCAAAATTGAAGGGATCGAATCCAATAAAACGCGATCTTTCATCGTTATATTAGTGCGGAACACCTCAATTGATCTGTACCGCAAGAGAAAACGGGAGAATCTGGTTTATTTCGACGACCTGGAGCAGGTGCCCAGGGATCGGACCGGATCCCCGGAGGACGCCGTCATTGCGCAGCAATCGGAGGAGGAAATCCGACGCCGCCTGGAATCCATGGATCCCAAGTACGCGGATATTCTCATGCTGCGGTACTACCACGGCTGCCGGAACAAGGAAATCGCGCAGCTGTTGGAGCTGCCTGAGGCGACGGTGGCGTCCAGAATTTTTCAAGGGAAAAAGTTACTGCTGCGGCAGCTGGAAGGAGGGGAGGCCCATGGCGAATGATCTCCGGCGGGAGGACCAGTTGGAACAATGTCTGAAACCGGCTTTTGAAGCGCGGGCGGCACAGCTGGCGTCTCAGCTGCCCTCCGACGATCTGCTGGAGGACCCCCACGTCTTTTCGCCGGAGTTCCAGGCCAGAATGGCGGAGATGACCCGAAAAGCGTCCCGAAAGCGGCCCCCCCTGCGGCGATACGTCCAGGCGGCGGCGATGTTCGTCCTTTGCTTTGCTGCTCTGGGCTTTGGCGCGATGCAGGTGGAAGCCATCCGCACCCCCATTCTCCGTTTTGTGGTGTCGGTGACGCAGGAGTACACCAACATCACCTTCGACGGCGGCAGCGACCGGGAGCTGCCCTCCCAGTATGAGGAGATTGCTCCCAGCCATATTCCTGACGGCTATCTTCTCCAGGAGCAGGAGCTGACCCAGTGGCACTGTTACGCCAACTATGAGAACAGCGAAACCGGCGGCTATTTCAGCTATATGGTGATGTCCACCGGCGGCAGCAGCACTTCCTTCGACACCGAGGACTGCCGGGTTTACGAAACCAATATCAATGGCCGCAAAGCCTATGTTTCGGTGAAGCTGACCCGGCAAACCGTCATTGTCATTATGTTCGACCAGGACTTTACCTACACCCTGGCGGGGGACCTGACAGAGGAGGAGGCCCTGGCGGTGATGGAGAGCGTTCCTTAAAGCCTGGGACCAATTGAAAAAGACACGGCATTGTCATTCTGGAATTTCTGGAATATGGGGCGGCGGCAGTTCAACTGCCGCCGCCGGAGCGTGTCGAAAAAGTTCGACACGCTTCCAGGGGGTATCCCATACCCCCTGGATACGATTCTGGTTCCAGAAGAAACCAGAATCGATACCCCCGGTTTCGCGCCCCTGTGGGCGCGGGTCGGGGGATAAAAATCAGGCGC
>CASFXA010000101.1 GCA_949298535.1 uncultured Oscillospiraceae bacterium | reverse complement strand
TGCCCGCAGCGGCAGAGCGGTGCAGGTTGTTTTCAGGCTTGGGGGAAGAGGCTGGGCAGCACTGGGACTCCCCCGCTCCCTGGCGCATTCTCTCACAGCCATGCCAAACAAACCGCACCCGGTTTTGCCCTTTTTGGGGGGGGAGGGGGGGGCGGTTTCCTTTTTGGGGATTGCGGAAGGCCGGGAGGAATCCCGGCCTTTTCACATTGATTCATCTAGCAAGGCCCTGGCGTCGTCACAGAGGGCGTCTTTCCGGTACTGGCGGGGCGATTTTCCCATCAGCTTCTTGAACTCCCCGGCGAAGTAGCTGGGGGTGGCGAAGCCGCAGCCCAGGGCGATGTCCGTCACCGGGGCCTGGGTGGTGCGCAGCAGCTCCGCTGCCCGGAGCAGCCTGCGCCGGCGCAAGGCACTCTATCTCAAACGAGCACCGTTCTGCCCGCTCCATGTCACATCCGCTCCGCCACCGCACCGGCGGACATCCGCAGGACGATTTGGCCAAACTCGCGGGAAGAAAATGGGAATCCCTCCTGCAGCCACTCTTTCAAAATCCCCATAACGCCGTTGATGCAATAGACATAGGCGTAGCGGTCCAGCCGTGTAGGTTCCTGCTGGGTGGGCTTCAGGTGCTTTTCCATCACCGCATCCAGCAGGCGGTGGTTGAAATTCCCGCTGTCCCTGCGGATGAGGAGGATGGTGAACAGGCGGCGATTCTCCTTCACATAGTCAAAAAAGCGCTCCAAGGTATCGATAAACTCGCTGTCCGTCCGGGCCACGGGCACTTTCTGCGCCCCAGGGATCTTCTCCAACACCCCATCTTCCAGTTCGCTCAGCAGCTCCCCTACGTCTTGATAATACGCGTAAAATGTGGAACGGTTCACATCCGCTTTGCTGCACACCTGGGTCACTGTGATTTTTTCCAGGCTTTTTTCCTCCAGCAATTCCAGCAACGCGTCCTGCAGCAAACGTTTTGTCATCCTCACGCGGCGGTTTTCTTCCATATCCATGCTCCTTGTTCACAAAAGGTTTACACCTGGTTTTGCCGGCAATCCAACAAAACGAAGCGATTTGTTCTGTTCAAGCCGTTTTGTAAGAATCTGTTCGTTGATTTTCCAACAAATCGTTGTTATGATCGTACCATACCGGACAGCTGCTGTCAAGCAGCCCAGGGAAAGGAGCGCGCAACATGAGCAGTCTTACACTCGGACAGAAAACATTAGAGCTCCCTTTGCTGCAAGGGGGCATGGGGATTGGGGTCAGCCGCTGCCGCTTAGCAGGGGCCGTTGCTTACGAGGGGGCCATGGGGGTCATCTCCGCCGCGCAAATCGGCTACGATCAAGATGACTTCCGGCTCCATCCCGAAAGCGCGAATTTGCGGGAACTGCCCCGGCAGATCAAACGTGCCAAAGCCCTGGCTTTCGGCCGCGGGATGATTGGCGTCAACATTATGGCGGTGACGCAGCTGTATTCCCAGTATGTAAAAACCGCCTGCGAGGCGGGGGCTGACGCCATCATCACCGGAGCGGGACTTCCCCTCTCCCTTCCCCAAGACGCCATGGGATTCGACGTTCTATTGGCTCCCATTGTCTCCTCTGTAAAAGCTCTGCAGACCATCTTGAAGTACTGGGATAAAAAATATCACCGCACAGCGGATTTTCTGGTGGCGGAAGGCCCTCTGGCCGGGGGGCACCTGGGGTTCTCCTTTGAGACGCTGGCACACTTGGAAACGTATGATTTCCGCCGGGAAGTCCGGGGAATGGTGGTGGCGAAGCGCATTTTTGAGGAGAAATACCAACGCTCCATCCCGCTGTTTGTGGCAGGCGGCATGCTCACAGAAGAGGACATCGCTAACGCCCTGAAATTAGGTGCGGACGGCGTACAAGTGGCCAGCCGGTTTGTGACCACGAAAGAGTGCGACGCCAACATGGCGTTTAAGAAAGCCTATCTGCAGGCGGAAAAAGAGGACACTGTCGTGATCAAAAGCCCTGTGGGAATGCCAGGGCGGGCCATCCGCAATCCTTTTGTGGAGCGGATGCAGGCAGGGAAAGAAACCATATCCGGCTGCTACCAATGCCTGAAAGCGTGCGACCCCCGCACCGCCCCTTACTGCATCACCCAGGCGCTGATTCGCGCCGTACAAGGGCAGGTGGAAGACGGCCTGATTTTCTGCGGAGCCAGGGTGGGGGAATTGAATCGCATTACCACCGTAAAAGAAGCGATCCGGGAGTTAGGGTTTGGAAAACAGCGGAAAGAGCCGCAGCCTATATTGCAAACGAGAAAGGAAGCATTCGCATGAAAACTTGGAAAATCACAGCCGTCCTTACAGGCGCCGCCCTTGTTATCGGCGGGATTGCCGCCACAGTCTGGGGATGCGTCAAGAAGTTTCCTGCCCCGG
>CASFXA010000100.1 GCA_949298535.1 uncultured Oscillospiraceae bacterium | reverse complement strand
CTCCGTGTAGGGATCAGGAAAGAAGAGCGGGAACATTACCGGGAGCTGCTGAGACGGCTTGACCTGGGTCTGGAGGACCGGATCACCAGTAAAGTGGGGCTCCTTTCCGGTGGCCAGCGCCAAGCGGTGACATTGCTTATGGCTACCCTGAAAAAGCCAAAACTACTGCTTCTGGATGAGCATACCGCCGCTTTGGATCCCAAAACTGCCTTGAAGGTTTTGACCCTTTCCGCTGAGATCGTGCGGGAGCATAACCTGACCACCTTGATGATCACCCACAACATGAAGGACGCCATCAAATACGGAAATCGTCTGATCATGATGTATGAGGGCCGAATCATTTTCGATGTGCGGGGAGAGGAGAAAGCCCGCCTTAAGGTGAGCGATCTTTTGGTGAAATTTGAACAGGTCAGCGGCAGCGAGTTCGCCAATGACCGGATGATGCTCAGCTGACAATGTGGGCCAAAAGGAGTTCCTTTTTTCAAAGGAGCTCCTTTTTTTGACAGAGAGGATTTGCCTATTGGGAAGAATTGTGCTATAATACACCATGATTATCTGATGCAGGAGGCTGCTTTGCCCATGAGTCGTTATCGTACCATTCTGTTTGATGTGGATGGAACCCTGATCCATTCTCAACCCGGGATCATCCATACCATGGAATATACCTTTCGGACCATGGGGGTGGACCCTGCCGGAATCAATCTGAATCAGTATCTGGGACCGCCTCTGCGGAAAAGTTTTTCTAATCATTTTGAAACGCCGGAGAAGGTGGAGGAAGCGGTGGAACTGTACCGCCGCCGGTATGCCCAGGTAGGCCAGCATGAATGTTCTCTTTTTCCGGGCTGCAAGGAAATGCTGCAGGAATTGAGCAGGGCTGGGTATACTCTTTGTACGGCCACCTGCAAACCGGTGCCGGTGGTTACCCCCATTCTGGAAGAGCTGGGGATCCGTCCTTACTTTAACATTGTAGGTGGAGCCAGCGTGGATCAGTCCGTGGATAACAAGACTGCGGTGATCCGCCTGGTTCTTGACCAGCTGAACTGCCGGGACGGGGTACTTATGGTGGGGGACCGCCGGGACGATATGGAGGGCGCCCACAACTGCGGGCTGCCGGCGCTGGGGGCTCTTTACGGTTATGCCGGTCCCGGGGAGCTGGACCCCTATCATCCTGTAGCCTGCGTAAACAGCTGCCAGGAAGTTTTGGACTATATCATCTCTGCCAACTAATGGAAAGGAAGAAACCTTATGGGAAATCCAATATCGAGTTTTAAGTCCTGGGGAGATCTTCAGCGGAAAGCCGTCATTGTGCTTATCGCCTGCGTTGTTTTGCTGACGGTCACCATCGCTGCTGTCGTGACGGTGGTGAAAAGTTCCGGTAATTCTGCGCCGGAAGAGGTCATCAATGAGGAGTACAGCATTGACGCCTACGTCCTGGATGAGGAAAGCTCTGCCATCGTGCCGGAAAGCGGGGAAGCCGACGAGGATGCCCTGGATCAGGTTCTTTTTGTGGGCGACTCCAACACTGTTCGGATGCAGGAGTACGGGCTGATTGATTTCCAGTGGACCGCCGCCAAAGTGGGAATTGGAATCCGTCAGGTTACTTCGGACGCCTTTCTCTATTTCGAATATCCCGAGGGAATGGCTTACACCATCGCCAAGGCTCTGCCTTTGTTTACTCCCCGGCAGATCATTGTATGCCTGGGCACCAACAATGCCGACGGCAGCATGAACAAGGTTGAGTTCATTGACTACTATAAGAGTGCCCTTTCCGCCATGGAGATGAGCTATCCCTATGCGGATATCCTTGTGGCCGCCATTCCTCCCATCCCCACTGACCACTCCAAATATCCTGACATGACCCAGCTGGTCATTGACCAGTTCAACCAGGCTCTGCTGGAAATGTGTGAGGAGGAAGGGTATCCCTTCCTGAACACTACGGAAGTGCTCAAGGGGGAGAACGGCTTTGGCAAGGCTGAATACTTTGATAAGAGCGATATTCACATGAATATGGATGGCCTGAAAGCCCTCTACAATTATTATGCCACCCATATTTATCAGGCTGAGGACCGCCGTCCCAACAGTTCCTATACCCTCCGGGTGGAGGCTCCGGCCAGCGTCCAGGCCACCGCTACACCTACTCCCACGGCCACCGCTTCCACCGGCAGCTACAAGGTAAATTACTATGTAGAGGGGGATGCCGGGTATATTGAGTATGGCTCTGACCGTGGAACCAGCATGTCCTTCAACGCCACCTCCGGTGACAGCTATA